>CBDUBY010000001.1:0-54070 GCA_965365505.1 uncultured Pyrinomonadaceae bacterium
CGCCCTTTTTACCTTTCCACCATTCGGCGAGCGCCGGATTCTGGCTGATACGCTCCTGCATAATGCGCTGCGATTCCGCAAGCGATTCGGTTAAGTTCGGCAGTGCCGCGTAGAAAACTGTATTCTCAGGAAGGACATCCACGAACTTGGAAGAGTAACGCACGCCGGGACGCGCCACTTGTTGATTAATGTCGTGTCGCAGCTTCGCTAACTCCGAAACGAGATTCGCGTAACGCGCGGCATTGCGGCTCCACGCGACCGTCTGCTGCACCGGAGTTTTGTCCAAATTACGGTTCGTCGTCGTCTGGTCGCCGGGAAGCAAAGTTTCGTCTTTGCCCGAATGATTGACCTCGACTTCGCCCTCAACTACCGAAACGCGCGAACCTTTCGTGCCGCTTTCGACCGCGAAAATCGTGCCTTTAACTGAAACGAGCGAATCGGGCGTTTGAACATACAAGCGACCGTTATGCTGTTTGGCGGCTTCGACGATTACATCACCGCGTTCGAGATTGACAGTTACGCCGCGCCTGTTTTCGCTAACCGAAAACTCAGAGCGTTCGCGCATTTCAACCGTCGAACCGTCCGCGAGTTTCAGCACGGCGTTTGAGTCCCTCGCCGTCCGCACGCGCTCGCCTTTTTGAAGCTGCTCGCCTGCCGCCAGTTGGCGACTCTGAGCGTCCGAAACCACATAAACCGCGCCGTTCGCATTCTCGACCGTCGCCGCCAACGTGCTTCCCGACCAATCAAAACGCTCGGAAACGAACAATCCGACAAATCCTAAACAGATGACGAGCGCTGCGGCGACGCCCCAGCGCGCAACATTGGTTCTGCTCCATCCATTTACAAATGCCCGTTTTTGCGGCGCGAGTTGAGGAGAGCCGGTCGTCGCGGACTTTGGTGTCTGGTCTGCGCTTTGGAATTTTAGTGCGCGGCGACACGGAATGCATTCGTTCGTATGGTCTTTGAAAAGCAGCGTACGAGCCGTCGAAAGTTTCCCGTCGAGATACGCCGGAATGAGCGATTGAAAATCCGCGCACCCGTTAATTTGTTCAGAATTGCTTGTGTTCATTGTATTAAAATCTCCTAAATATGAATCTGCGGACAAAGAACTTTCGTCCGTCTTATGTTGACTGATTCGCGCCCAAACTTGCGTCGCGGATTGTTTGACGATTGATTCGTCAATTTGCTCGTCGCGTATTTCACGCGCGGCAGCGTCAATAATTGCGTCCAAATTTTGTTTATTATGCTTCATTATGTTTCTCCAAATAATTGCCGATTTCTTTACGCAGGCGTGTTCTGGCGCGGTGCAGCGTGACCGCGACGACCATTTGTGACGTGCCTAAAACTTGTGCGATGCGAGCATTGTCGTAGCCTTCAAAATAGCGCAGCGCGAACGCGGTCGCGGCGCGTCCTTCGAGTTTGGCGACCGCGTGACGAATAAGCTCGCGCAGCTCAACGTCTGCAAAATCGTCTTCGGGACTATTGATTGAGAACTTTGAACTTTGATCGAAATCTATGACATCCAAAGAAACCGAATTGGTGCGCGTGCGACTTCTTATCAAGTCGAGCGAGGCGTTGACCGCCGCGCGATGCAGATAACCTTCCGGGTTCGGCGAAAGGTCGCGCCGGTTGGGAGTAAGCCGCAGGAAGATAGTCTGCAAAACATCCTCGGCATCGCTGCGGCTGCCCGTAATACGATACGCGATGCGAAAAATTGGTTTATGATAATCACGAAAAAGACCCGCGAGTTCTTCAAGCTCCGCGTTTCCCGCGAACGCTTTATCGGGCGTCGCGCTTTTCGCGGAGTCTGTTAAATCGCTGGTTAACGGCATGATGTTGGCTGCGGCGGTGTTCACGTTTATCTCCTTAGATTCGACTTCTACAAATATAAACGTGCGCGGCGGCGGATTATTAACAACGAGGTGAAATAAATTTTCAAATTTGATGAAAGAATTATATTTTCTCCAGATAGAGTCCCAATTCTGGTTGTTCAAAAATAGTTAATCGTCTTTGTTTGTTTTGGAAAACTCTTTCTCAATTTTACCCGGAACAATTTCAGCGGTGAAATAACCTTCAGCTCGAACAGGCACGCCGGCAACGCGACGCAGCATTACAATTTGTCCGATGTGTGTCAAGGCATCGGAAACCGGACCTTGCATAATTTTCTCGATTGGTTGACCGAGCGGCGTATCAGCAGCCAGGTAAGAATCAAAATCTTTTGCAGCGGTGAAAAACCTCTCTACTTCTTCATTCCAGGGAAGAGGTGCGGAATTTAATTGAACAAATTCACCTTTCATCAAATAAAGCGAACCTTCGAGTAAATCTCCGATATGCGCCAGAATCTCGCCGGGAGTTCTGATGGCTTCACCAATTTTGAATGCCGCAAAATTTTCCGGCGCATCTAAAATAGCTACTTTTAAGCGATAAGCTAAAGTTGCTATCAAATGTCGGAGCAATTCTCGTTTCAAATCACGTTTCATCATTTTAATCTCGCAATAATTTAGTTTTACAAAGGCACAACAGGACAATCCAGTACACTAATCTTCACTGAGGCTGCATTGAAATGCCAATCTGTGCCGGACAATCGTGCCGGCAGACTTAACGAAACTCACATAAGTTCCCGTTCATTTACGAAAGCATTAAAATTATCTTTTAATTTTCAAGCAACTTTTATTGTTGATATTAGTAATTGTAAGGTGTATATTTGTCCAACAAATTCAGCAATCAGGTTAAATTTTCAGTTTTCAATAAAATTTGACACCTGACAAAAATTAAGTTCTTTTTAGAAAATTGTTGCTAAATATTTTCAAAAAAAGAACAAACAAACTTTCCGGCGGCAATCTCAAAATATATCAATTTTATTGATTGCTTCCGCGTTCTTATTCTCTATCAGAGTAATCTGGCTTTTACCAAATAATTTGACACTCGGAATAAATACTTTTATCAAACCGAAATAATTATGATTTCTGTCGGCAATCAAATCGGACGATACAAAGTTCTAAAAACCATCGGAGCGGGTGGAATGGGCGAAGTTTTTCTAGCTGAAGATACAGATTTAGGACGGCTTGTCGCTTTGAAAGTTTTGCTGTCGGAAGTATCTCACAGCAAGGAACGTATCAGACGATTCATTCAGGAAGCAAAGGCAGTTTCCGCATTAAATCACCCGAACATATTGACCATTCACGAAACCGGCTTTTTAGACGGCACCCGTTTTATAGTTTCGGAATTCGTCAAAGGCGTAACCCTGAGAGATAAATTAAAAGACGGACCGCTGAACTTATTTGAAACTTTGGAAATAGCTGTTCAAATTTCGTCGGCGCTTTATGCCGCGCATTCGAGCCAAATTATTCATCGTGATATTAAACCGGACAATATAATGATCCGCGAAGATAATCTGGTGAAAGTGTTGGATTTCGGACTGGCAAAACTTTCTGTTGCGGAACCTGAATCAATCAACAGCGAATCTCCGACACGCGACCAAATTAATACTATACCGGGTGTGATTATCGGAACAGTCGGTTATATGTCGCCGGAACAAGCCAGAGGCAAAACAGTTGACCACCGAACGGACATTTTCAGTTTCGGTATTGTTCTTTATGAAATTCTCACTGGAATTCAACCGTTTTACGGCGAAACACGAAGCGATGTCATTGCGGCGATTTTAACGAAAGAGCCGCAAAATCCCTGTTTGCTAAATGCTGAAATTCCCTTTGAACTCGAACGTATTATTAGTAGAATGCTTTGCAAAGATCCTGCGGAGCGTTATCAAAATGTCGGACATTTGCTGGAAGATTTCAAAGAAATTAAACGGAATTTAGAATTCAACTCAACAAACGAATTCAAAGCTCAGGCAAAAGCACGGTTAGAAGCTAAAACCGAAATATTGAAAGCCGATACGGGCAACACCGTCAACGTTACAACCCAATCAATCGCCGGATTTTCTTCTAATAAAATTCCGCTTCCTAAATTAACAAATAAAGTAAAGTCTATTTCTAAATCGAAATTTTCTCTGCTTTTGGCGCTCGGTTTATTTACCGTTGCCGCGATATCGGCGTATCTCCTGTTACCTAAGCTGGCTGCCAATCAACCCAAACCCGAAGCAGTGAATTTATACAATCTCGGTACCGAAGCGCTGCGCGACGGGACATCTTATAAAGCCAGTAAAATGCTCGAAGATGCCGTCAGTCTGGACAATAATTTTACAATCGCACACGCTAAACTGGCTGAGGCTTGGGCGGAATTGGATTATCTCGGACGCGCCCGAAATGAAATGCTGAAAGTTCGAGAATTACAGCAGAGGCAATCTTTTCTGTCTTCTTTTTCTAAAACGGAAGACTCGCTTTATATTGACGCGATTAGTGCCACCGTGCTTAACAATTTTACCCAAGCCGCCGGAATTTATGAAACTATCGCGCAAAAGCGTCCGAACGATGCATTCGTTTACTTGGATTTGGGTCGAGCTTACGAGAAAAACGAGCAGATAGACAAAGCGATTGAGTATTACGAAAAAGCTATCGGGTTAAATGCTCAATACGGTGCCGCTTACCTGCGTCTGGGAATTTTAAGAAGCCGCAAAGCCGAATACGAAAAGGCTGCGTCGGCTTTTGATCAAGCCGAAAATATCTATGACCGTTTGAGTAACGACGAAGGAATCGCCGAAGTAAAGATTCAGCGCGGCACCTCGCTCAACCATCAAGACCGGCTTAAACCGGCACTCGAACAGTTTGAACAAGTTATCCGCCATCCGAGAACGAGTAAATACCAACAAATTAAGGCAATGCTGCAAATCAGCAGCGTTTTGTGCAGCAAGGGGAAAACCGAACAGGCGCAGGTCTATGCCTCGGACGCGATCAAACTGGCGCGAGATGAAAGAATGGACAATCTCGCCACCAGCGGTTTGATTGATCTCGGCTACGCTTTCTTCGTTGGGACAGATTACGAGCAAGCCGAGCAGCATTTTCGCCAGGCAATCGAATTCGCCCGCAAAGACGACGGACGCAGAAACGAAGCCCGCGCCTTGCTCTCGTTAAGCAGTTTATTTGTGAATAGCGGCAAACCGGACGAGGCGTTGCAGTATGTTAACCAAGCATTCCCGTTTTACCTGCAAGGCGGTTATCAGCAGGAAATTTCGCAGGCTTATCTGTTGCTCGGTTTCGCCAGCCAAATGAAATCCGATTATTCGACGGCTGTTGAATCGTTTGAAAAAGCCTTGCAGTCGGGCGAGATAATGCAGCGCGCTCAGGCTTTAACCGGACTCGGAACCGTCTTAAGCAGTCAGGAACAATATCCGAAGGCTTTAGCGTATTTTGAACAAACCGATAAATTATATGAAGCGATGCAGAGCAATTATAATCTCGGCTTTAGCCAGTATAATACCGCTGATATACTGTCAAAATTAGGTCGGCTTGAAGAAGCGAAACAAATCATCGCCAAAGTTGAAAAGATTTTTGCCGACGATAAAACCGATCATTCGGAATTGCAGGCGAAGTATTCCTTGTTGAAGGCTCGATTGGCTCTGAGTGAAAATAATTTCCCGGAAGCGATTAAAATCACCGAACAAATAACTTTACTAAAAGACCCGGAAATTGCCGCTGAAACATACAGATTGATGGGATTGGCGAAAGTTCTCTCTCGGTCGAAAAGCGGCGACGGCATTCAAATCTGCGTCAAATCAGTTGAAACGGCTCGACAGACGGATAATCTACAAACCGTCAAACAGGCAAAGTTAGCCCTCGCCGAAGCGTATTTGAGCAGCGATAAAAACAAATTAGTTACAGAGGAAATTCTGGAAATCAAGAATTACTTCATTTCCGCAGGACAAAAAGAAACAGGCTGGCGCGCGTTGCTCGTCCTGGCAAAGGCTTACCAACAAAAAGGCGATTTGCTGTCGGCAAAAGAATCCGTCAAAGAGGCACTCGAAACGCTTGCCGAACTTGAAAAAGATTGGGGAGCGGAGAGTTTCAAATCTTATTCAAACAGACCCGACATTAAAATTTATTCGGAACAGGCAAAGGAATTGAGTTAAAATCAATCTCTTTAAACTCAATAAAACTAAAACTTGGAGGAAAAATTATGGATTTAGAAAAACAAGAGCAAAATCAAGAGCGCGGTATTGTTTCAGACCTAATCATCGGCGGGATGGCTGCCGGAATCATTATTTCTCTGTTAGTGAAATACAAAAAAAAGATAAAGATTCTTCCAAATCCCACAATACCGCCAATAATTATTAAGCCTAAAAGCAAACAACTGGAAATTGTATATGGTCTGGAGATGAAGGAGACTAAAAATACGCAGACCAAGGTTTATGAAATATCCGACTTTGATTGGGTTCAAAATATCGGAGTACACTATTTCAATCCAGATAGCAAAAATCATTTTCACGATCCATACCCATCCCGACGGGGTGTTAAAGTAGAAATTTACTTGCAGAGGAAACCCACGAATAGTGGGGGATGGGACTGGGTAGAGGATGATGATCACTCTCAAATTACTATTCTAGGAAATCAAGAAAATTTTCAACTAATTGTGAAAACGCCCGGTCATTACTTATCAGAAGAGGATAACAATTACGATGGCGACCAAAGATTTAAACGCAGTTATGTAGGAGAGGTTGGCTTTGATTATCGAATGGGCAAAATGGCAATTCTTGTATACAACGATGTCGTAAAACCTACTAGACCATATATATCTAAACCTTTGAATCAGGATAGTTTTAACGATCAATACTCATTAGCTTTGCACCACAAGTCATCTGTAAAATCCAGGTATTGATTAAATTTCATGCAGGTTTTTTCTATAAAATTTTCTCTTGTGTTGCGGTGCAAGTCAGAACTGTTCTAAAGTTGGAGGCAATTTATCTTTATAGAAAATTCCCGTCCTGTAAGAAAAGAGTCGGGTTGAAATTTTTCTAACCCGGCTTTTTTCTTTGGTTTATCTTCTTGATTAAATTCTTTTCACATTATTCACCCTCAATCCGAAAGTGAAGGGCAAATATTTAAAGTTCAATTCCTGAACGTCAGCGACACGCTGCCTTTTCAATTAGAACAATGGATACGAAGCCTCTCGCGCCAAGAAATGCTGCGCGCGGATTTTTTTCAAGAAATCCTGCGATTCCAAAATTTTACTTTCCCTTTCCTAACCGAACGGTTAAAATAGTATTCGAGCGATATTTCCGACGCTCTTCTGCAAAACAATTTCTGCATTTTCAATCTACTCTAAATGATATTTACGTTAGCTTCCTTTGAAACGATGACGGGTTTGCCTGAATTCATCGCTTATACGTTTATTTTTATTATCGGCGCGGCGGTCGGAAGTTTTTTGAACGTCGTAATTCACCGCGTGCCAAACGAAGAATCAATTGTTTATCCGAATTCCGCTTGCCCGCAGTGCGGCAAATCAATCAAGCCTTACGATAATATCCCGATTTTGAGTTGGCTGATTTTGCGCGGGCAATGTCGCAACTGCCGCAAACCGATTGCGTGGCGTTATCCGGCGGTTGAACTTTTGACCGCGCTGCTGTTCGTTCTGGTTTATGGGCAAATCGGATTCACGGCGTTTCTGCCGGTCGCTTTGATTTTCGCGGCGACGATGGTTGCGCTGATTTTTATTGACGCGGAAAATATGATTCTGCCGAATGTGATAACTTATCCGCTGCTTGTTTTCGCGCTGCTAGTGCGGGTGATTTACCCGCTTTTTTTCAGCGTGACGTTTTCCGATTCTAAAATCTTTCCGCTGACTTATCTGCTGGAATATCCCGTTTGGCTAGTTTCGCTCGTTGGCGCGGTTCTCGGCGGATTGATTGGCGGCGGCTCGTTATGGCTGGTCGGCGAGATTTGGAAGCGTCTGCGCGGCGTTGACGCGATGGGTTTGGGCGATGTCAAAATGATGTTTGCCGTCGGCGCGCTTTTGGGCTGGCAATTGACGCTGTTATCAATTTTTCTCGGCGCGTTCTCCGGCGCGGTAATCGGTGTCTTCCTGATTTCTCGTCAAAAAGAAAAGGATATGCAGACGCAGATTCCGTTCGGAATTTTTCTCGGCATCGGTTCGGTTATCAGTCTGCTGTTCGGCGAGCAGATCGTTAAATGGTATCTTTCGATGTTCGTTTGAGCGAGCGAAAACCAGCTAAACTTTCGCCGGTGTTTCCAGACAGACTTTTGAGCAGTAGAAAATCCCCGAACGCAAATTTAACGCTTTGTTTTGCGGAATCCACGTTCCGCATTTAGCGCATCTGACGAGCGCGGCATCTTTGCTGTCGGTCTGTTTTTCGATTTGCTTTTCGTCGGTTTTTCCAACCTGCCGCATCTTGCGAAACATCCGCCAAACGTATATCGCCATTTTGATTTGCTGCCGAAATCGCATCGCCACCAGCACCAAAATAACAATCAATATTCCTAATACAATTAACCACTTCATTATTTTGGCGAGTTTCCTTTTATCTGCGAGAGGCGCGACTCCAACTCTGCCAGATATTGATTTGCGGAATTTACTTCTTTCAGTTTAGCGACATATTTTTCGGCTTCGGCGGCGTTGTTCTGGGCAAGAAGTGTTTCCGTCATTACCTGCAAAGTTTTTTCGTGTTTCGGATTTATTTGCAGAGATTTTTGAAATTCGACAATCGCCCGTTCGTTCTCCGGCGGATTGGTCAAAAAGTATGTCAATCCCAGATCGGTTCTAACATCAATATCATTTGGTTTCTGCTGCAAAGCCTGCGAATAAAAATCACGCGCTTTCTGGAACGGCGCGTTATCTTTTTTAAAGTAAGCGATGTCGAAATAGATATTTCCCATTGCCACGACGACATCGTAATCCTGTTTGTTGCTTTCGTAGGCGCGGTTCAAAACTCGTCCGACTTCTGCAAGTAAATCCGCGTCCTGCTTCATCGCCGCGTAACGATAAAGCGCGAGTCCGAGATCCTTTTGAAACTCTATGTCCTTCGGATTGCGGTCGGCTTCGGCGATTCGCTGACGAATTTCATCGTCGCTTAAAGCTGATCCCGACTGCGTTTGATTCGGTTGACTTTGAGCAGTTTTCAGCCGTTCATTATCTGTTCGCAAAGTGTTCAGCTCGGTTCTGTTCAGCGCGTTCGCCATTAGAAATCCGCCGACGAAACTGACGATAACTGCGATAATTGAAAGTCCGAATACTTTTCCATTCATTGAAAAAATTCTAACAAACCTCAGTTTAAAAAGCGACGAGCGTTGATTTTCAAGGAAATCAACGCTCAAAACTTATTAATCACAGTTTATTTTTTCTTGTTCTCAGGCGCGATATACGGTAAATCTTCGGCGCGGCGGCGCGGCGTCGGGTCGTCGGCGCGGCGGCGCGGAATCGTCGCCGAACCGCCGCGACGGTCAACGCTGCCGGTGGGCAGACCTTTACCGTGAACGGCTTCGACTAAAATGCGCGTAATTTCTTGTGAGAGCGTTCGATGTTCGCCCGCCGCCCGGCGACGCAGCGATTCTTTTAATTCGTTCGGAACATACGCCCCAATAAAAACACCTTTACGGTTTGCCATAAAAAATTTTATTTCTCCTTTGATTAAATTACTGCCAAAAAAAGTGCCGTGCAGAGTGGAGCAAGTCTATAAGCCGAATTTTGTATTCGCCCCGAAAGGCAAACGGTAATCATTCATCTAGGCTCGTCGTTACCGAAAAGCTCAAGCGACCTACCCGGAAACGCTGTTTGAATCGCTTCAAACATAAGAGCGGGCAGCTCTTAAAATGTCGTTTCCCTATTTGGTCTTGCACCGCGAGGAGTTTACCCAGCCGCGCCTGTTACCAAACGCGCTGACGCGCTCTTACCGCGTCGTTTCACCCATCACCTTTCGGCTGGTCTGTTCTCTGTTGCACTTGTCGTCATCCGATTAAAAATCAAATGCCCGGACGTTATCCGGCTCGCCGCCCTGTTGGTGTTCGGACTTTCCTCTGCCGATTTTTCAATCGAAAGCGATTACCCAACTTGCTCCGCTGCAAGGCTCACATATCTTAGCAAAAATTGTTCAACATTTACAATTTAGGTTTTGAGTTTGGAAATGAGTTAATTGACGATTTCAATCGTATCTCCGGCTTTAATCTGCGGATCAGGCTGCTTGCCGCCTTTTATTAAATCCAAATCGAATTCCATCGGCGAGAGCAGTCCGACTTGATTTTTTCGGCGAATAATCGCCTTTTTAATACTGGCTTTTCGCAAACCGCCCGAAGCTAAAATTGCCTGCGTTAAGGTCAAGCCCGCATGAAAATCCTTCTGTCCGGCTGAGACGACATTGCCGCCGATAAAATAAAACTGCCGATTAGAAGTTGATTCACCGTCGCTGCTGCCAGAAGACTTAAATTCGAGAATGTCGCCCGGGAAAATCAAAACGTCTTCGGATTTCGCGTCCATTAAATCTATTTGCTCGGTTTCCGCATTGGCGCGTTTGATAAAAAGCAAATCGGCTTTCGGCTGGACAATGGCTTCGGCGCGAATCATAAACAGCGGCACGGCTTCGCGCGGCAGATATTTTTCGCCCGGTTTTTCTACCAGACCGAAAACCGTAATCTGGTGGCTGGCGTGTTCGCGTACTTTGACGGAAATTTGCGGATTTTCATACAGCTTAATTTTCTCGCGCATCAAATCTTCAATCTCTTCGACCGTCAAACCGCTGACCGCAATCATCTCGCCCGCGAGCGGATAATCAATCGTGCCGTTATTCAAAACCGTGAAATATGTCGAATCTTTTGAAGGCGCGTTTTGCAGGCTAATGAATAAAACATCGCCGACGCCGACTTTATAAATTTCTGTGGGTGATATGGCGTTTTTGTTCGCCCGCTTCACGACTTCGAGCGTTTTGCTGGCGACCGAACGGCTCTCAAATTCTTTATTTTCAGCCGAGATGTTATCCGTGTCGGGTTCAGTTTGATTTTCCGCAATCAAAGGGACTTCGGTTTTTGTTTCGGAATTAACGGATTTGTTTTTTGTTTTCGGGTTTTGAGAGTATCCGAAATTTATTTTTTTAACCGTTTCCGGTTCTGACTGCGCCGCTGTGCTGCCAACGAATGTAAAGCCGGTCATCAAAATCAAAGCGAATAATTTTACGGGCTGAGTTTTCATAAACATATTAAAGCAGATCACTGTAACAGTGCAGCTTGCTCGTCAATTGAAAATTTGCTCGGAGAACTCAAAGATAAAACAGATTCTCGATTTGAGCAAGTTTTTACGGCTCATCACGCAGGATTTAGCCGACGCTTTAATAAAAGATTAAAAACTCTCTAATTCTAAAAACTTTAAAATTTAAATTTTCTTTTCGGCGGAAAAATTTCTTTCGGAAATAAATGCGACCATTTCTTCTGATAAAAAATCGAAACCGCCGCCTCAACTTCGTCAGCCGTCCGGCACGATTCCAAATTTCCGATTAGTTCCCGCGCTTCTTCAAAAGCGATTGCCGCAACGATTTTTCCGACACGCGGAATCGAGTTCACATTCATACTGATCTCCGTCGCACCCAAGCCAATCAGAATCGGAATATAAACCGGCGAGCCAGCCATCTCGCCGCAAATTATCACCGGAATTCCTTTTTTATCAGCCGCCTGCAAGACCGTTTTGATTGCTCGCAAAACCGCCGGATGAAGCGTCTGAAACGAATCGGCGACCGATTCGTTATCGCGGTCAGCCGCCAGCAAATACTGCACCAAATCGTTTGTGCCGAGACACAGACAATCAACCTCGGCAACAATCTCGTCAATCGTAAAAACCGCCGAAGGAATCTCTATCATCGCGCCGAGTTGCAGATTTCCATATTCGATTTTTTTCCGCCGCAGCGCGTCTTTTTCTCGCTGAAGAATTTGTTTCGTCCGAATAATTTCCGCCACATCGGAAATCATCGGCAGCACGATGTTGATATTATTGCCGTTTGACGCCTGAAGCAGAGCGCGCAGTTGAACACGAAATTCTTTCGGATACAAAAGCCCTAAACGAATGGCGCGAAGTCCGAGCGCGGGATTTTTTTCGCGCTCTTCGGTTTCGTCGGCAAGCTGCTCGATGCCCAAATCGAACGTGCGAATCCGCACGCCGTCCGCGCCGACGACGGCGGCGATTTTCCCGTAGGCTTCGATTTGCTGCTGCTCGGTCGGGAAACCTTTGAACTGATTAAATAAAAATTCCGAGCGGTAAAGCCCGATACCTTTTGCGCCGTAACGCTTCGCCTGAGCGTAACCTTTTGGCAAATCGAGATTTGCCCTAATGATAATTTTGCGCCCGTCGAGTGTCGTTGATTCGCCGTTTGATGTTTCGGCTTCGCCGGATTCCGAACGGCGAATTTTTTCGGCGGCGCTTTTATAATTTTCGATGGTTTTTTTTTCAGGATTCAAAAAAATCTGTCCGGCGAATCCGTCAACGATTACTTGGTCGCCGTTTTTCACCTGCCGCAGAATTCTTTTCACGCCGGTCACGGCGGGCAAATTCATTTCGCGCGCCAGAATAAAAGTGTGCGAAGTCCAGCCGCCGTTTTCAGTGATAATCGCCTGCGGCTGACTGCTCATCAGTTCAATTAAAGTCGAAGGCAAGACTTCTTTAGCGACGATAATCGAGTTTTTTTCGAGCGCGACGGGCGATTTCCCGCTGCCGCCGAGAGCCGTCAAAATCCTATCGGCGACATCTTCCAAATCAATATATCGCTCGCGCAAATTCGCGTCTGAAATTGTTTTGTATTTGGCAATAAACTCTTCGGTCACGGTTTTCACCGCCCATTCCGCGTTCACTTTTTCAACTTCGATAAAAGTTTGGATTTTTGAATGCAGCGATTTATCTTCGAGAATCAAAAGGTGCGCCGAAAAAATATCGGCTTTCGTTTCTTTAATTTTATCGCTTTTTCGTGAACTGAGTTTTTTCAACTGATTAACGGAAAATTGGACTGCGGCGCGAAATCGGCGAAGTTCCGATTTGATTTGCGAATCGCTAATCGCAAGGCGGTAAAACTGCTGCTTGCGCCCATGCAGACAAACGATTCTTCCAATCGCCAAACCTCTCGAAACCGCGCGTGCGTTGAGTCGTTGTTCGGTTTTAGTTTCCGGCGAGTTGAGAATTTGCTTTTTCTTATTCAAAGCATCCGCATTTGGAGTTCTGCCTTCAGGCGTCAAAGAATGGTGCCTAAAGGCGCGATTCCAAACTTACTCCTTTTGATTTTTCGATGATTAGGCGGCAGGCGGCTTCGGCGGTTTCGGCAAAGTCGAGCAGCGCGACATCCGCGTCGCTGACGACCAGATTTTCCTGCCAGCAGTCAACGACTTTCCGCCAGCAATCGCCGACCAAAACTATCGGTCGCCGATCAATCACGCCGGTTTGCAGTTTGTTCCAAACCAGGGAAATTTCCGTCACCGTTCCCATTCCGCCGCGCAGCGCGACGAAGCCGACCGAGCGCATAATCAGATTTTGCAGTCGTTCGTAAAAATGCTGGGAAGCAACTTTATCGGTTAGATAACGGTTCGGCTCTGTTTTGAATTCGTTCATTAGAACTCCAAAAACGCGCCCGCCTTTATCTCGCGCGCCGCGCGAAGCCGCTTCCATCACGCCCAAATAGCCGCCGGTGCAAATGGTAAATCCGGCTTCCGCTAATGTCGCGCCGATTTCTCTTGCCTCACGATATTCGGCGGTATTTTCGCCGCACCTCGAACCGCCAAAAATGGTTACGATTTTGTCTTTGTTTTCGTTAATCACAATTTTTTCAGATTATTTATTTCGGAAAAACTCAAAATCTATTATACCCGAATCCGACAATCTGCCAAAAAGTCGCGGAAACTTGCCGGTAGAGAATCAGGCAGTTTGTCAATTTTCATCCGGCGGCAGTTGCGGCTTCCTCGGGCGTTAAGTTTCCCGCTTCGTGAATCGCGCGTTTCGTATCGGTAAAAATCAGAATCAAGATTCCGGCAGCGAAAAATAAGATCATTGAAAGAATCGCCTGCCGAAACGAGCCGGTCGCGCCGACGACGATGCCGAAAACCAGAGAACCGACGAGCGAAGTCCCCTTTTCGGAAATTTCGTAAAGCCCGAAAAACGAAGACTCGCGTCCGTTTGGAATCATCTGCGAATAAAGCGAACGCGAGAGTGCCTGCGAGCTGCCGAGTACCAGCCCAATACAGGCTGCCATCGCCCACGCCTGCGCCGGTGTCTGCAAAAACGCGTAGGCATAAATGACGATTAAAATCCAAACGCCGAGCGAAATCAGCAAAGTGTATTTTGTTCCGATAATGCGCGCCAGCCGCTCGAATAAAATCGCGCCGATTAGGGCGCAGATTTGCGAGACCAGAAAAATTCCGAGCAGAAACGATTGACTCGCTTCCTCGCCGCGCGCCACGAAAAGTTCCTGCGCGAGAAAAACCGACGCGCTCGTGATGACCGTCTGTATGCCGTTGTTGTAACAAAAACAGGCGAGCAGAAACCGCGCCGTTTGCCGCAGCCGATTCAATTCCCGAAATGTTTTGCCGAGTTCGCCGAAACCGACCGAAACGATGTTCACGTTTTCGGGCAATGCCTTGGTCGCGCCGCGCGGCTTGAGCGCGAAAAACGCAAACAAAGCGAAAAATCCCCACCAGAGTGCCGCCGCCAGAAACGAAAGCCGCACCGCGAAGCCCGTTGAAAAACCGTATGACTCGGCGTTTTGGACAAAAATAATGTTCAAAATCAACATCACGATTCCGCCGAGATAGCCGCACGCGAAACCGTAACTCGAAATCGAATCGCGCCGGTCTTCGGTCGTAATGTCAACCAGATAAGCGTTGTAGAAAATGTTCGCCGCGCCGAAACACAAATTGGCGGCGATCAGCAAAATCGCGCCGTAGAGATACGCGCCGCCTTCGATAAAAAATAACAGCGCGCTCGCCAACGCGCCGCAGTAACAAAAAATTGTCATCAGACGCTTTTTCAAATTCGTGTAGTCGGCGATGCCGCCGAGAACGGGCAGCAGCAAAACCTGGCAAAAAACCGAAACGGAAATCGCAAACGACGGCAGGCTTTTCGCCGTTACCGCACCGAGCCAGCCGAAACTCAACACAACGCCGTTCTCGCCGACCTGCGCCTGCGCCAGCGAAGTCAGATACGGCGCGATTAAAACGCCGATGACGGTCGTGTAAAAAGCCGAATTCGCCCAGTCATACGCCAGCCAGCCGAAAATTTCGCGGCGGTCGTTTTTCTTCAATTCCATAAAATTTAATCGCTCAATAAATTTATGATTGTGGGCGTTATGTCGCTCAAATCTTTTATCGTCGCGGAAATTTCTTCGCCGCGTCTGCCCCAAACAATGGTCGGGACGTCGTTTAAAGTGTGTGTTCGGATTGACAAATCTTCGATGTTTCCGTGGTCGCTTGTCAAGATGACGGTCGTTAATTTCAAATCAACTTTCTTAATCGTTTCTCTCATAAAGGCGGCAAGCGGCGGCAGATATTCGGCGGCTTTCTCGAAACTCTGCGCGTGTCCGATTTTGTCGGTGATAAAATATTCGTAAAGCGTGAAACGATTTTTCGTCGTTAAATCGGCTAAAATCTGCGCCGCGTCCGACGGCGAAAAAGGCGGCACGTCGAAATTCATTTCAATCAAATGTTGATTTGAAAAATCGTGAAAAATCGCTGCGCGTCCGAGCAAATCGGGCAGTCGGCGAAACGACATTTCAGCCGCTTCGACCGCGCAGGTCGTCGCCGATTTCCAGCGCGGCGGTTCGTTAAAAAAACGCGGCGTGTAAGCGTTGGCAAAAACATTCGGCTCGATGCCGCGCTGTTTCAATTGCAGAAAAATCGAATGTTCGGCAATCACGTCGCGCAGTTTTTGATTGGGAAATCCCTGCTTGTGATTGCCCAAAATCTGCGGCGCGTTGATGCCGGTTAAAATTGTGGTCTGTCCCGACGCGCTTTGCGGGCGACCTTCGATGCCGAGTCGCGGGTCGGTCGGAATTAAAACGCCGTCGAAAATAATTTTCGCCGATTCATCCTTAAAATGCGCGAGCGGTTCAATGTCGGCGATGCCGGCGAGCGGATTCGATTCGCCGCGTTCGCCGATGCCCAAGCCGTCAATGAAGAACAGCAAAACGGAAGATTGTCGGTCGGATTTCACTTATCCACTTTAGCAATTTTATCCGTGCGAAATAAAACCGCGTGTTTGAAATCGTGTTCTTTGAGCATCTGAAAAAGATTGCCGTCAATGGCGGAAACTTTTATCTCCGATAAAAGTTCGGTTAAAGGCTTACTGCCGAAAACGTATCTCAGATGAATAAAATCCGTTGGCGCGGTGAACACAAACTCGTCAATCGCGCCGCCTGCGAGCAAAGTTTTCATTCGGGCAACTTCGCTCGTGTCAGAAATTTTTATTTGATAAACCGGCAGTTCTTCAACCTTTGCTTTTTCCAGTTTCAGTTTCTCGACAAGTTCGATTTGGTGCGAATCTTCCTTAGGAATGAGAAACTTTAAATCAGCTAAATTGTCCGCGCCGATATAATCTTTCAGCGACGATAAAATCGTTTCCGCCTCAACGCGACTCGGAATAACGTCGGTATGCAGTTGAACGAAACGCAGTTGGTCGGCGACCTGTTCGCCGAAGGCGCAAAAGCGCAGCGCGTCGAGTTCGAATAAATCCGTTTCGTTCGCGGCTAAAATTTGCAGAAAAAAATCTACCGCCAAAACATCCGGGAAAATCAGCCAATCGAAACTCTCTATTTTCTTCGCAATTTCCGCCGCATTTTCGTCCGGCACAATCGTTTCCGATACAATCGGCGAAAATTTAAAGACTTTCGCGCCTGTCGTTTCGAGTTCGAGGATGAGTTTTTTACTCGCGGGATTGTCGTAAACGGCGAAAGTTTTTCCGGCGGTTTTTTCGGACATATCTACAAATTCTAAACCGCTCGCGAAAATCCGCAAGTTTGCAATTAAGTTTCAAAATAAAGTAAGGTTTGACGTGCGTAAAACGGTTTCGGATATTTACCGACGCCCGTTTTTCCCGATTGATTTGTCCGCTATGAAAGCAATGATTTTAGCCGCCGGTTTCGGAACGCGGCTTTTTCCGTTAACCATTGACCGCACCAAACCGGCGATTCCGTTTCTCGGCAAACCGCTGGTCGGCTACGTCGCCGAATACGTGGCGCGGTTCGGTTTCGAGCAAGTCGTCGTTAATCTTCATCATCAGCCCGAGTCCGTTAAAAAGGCACTCGGCGACGGCGAAAAGTTCGGCGTTACTATTTCTTACACCGAAGAAACGCCAGCCATTCTGGGAACGGCGGGCGCGCTCGACAACGCGCGGCATCTGCTCGAAGACGAAACTTTTTTAATCATCAACGGTAAAATTATCACCGATATAGACATTGCCGCCGCGCTCGTAACGCACCGCAAATCGGGAGCGCTGGCGACGATGGTTTTAAAGCCGAACACCAACCGTGAACGATTTACCATCGTCGAAACCGAGAATGATTTAATAAAAGGGTTCGGCGATTTCCCTGAACTTTACACTGTCGAACAACTTTCCACTCACAATTCTCCGCCTTCCACGCCCTTAATGTTCACGGGCATTCACATTTTGGAACCGCGAGTTTTCGACTACATTCCGCGCGGCGTTTATTCGGACATTGTGCCGACGTTTTATCGTCCGGCGATTGAAAAAGGCGAGAAGATTGCGGCGCACGTTGCCGACGGAAATTGGTTTGAACTCTCGACCATTCCGCGCTATCTGGACATTTCGCTGGCGATGCTCGATGGTCAGGCGGAGAGATTAGTAAAAGGTGAAAACTGCGTAATCTCTAACAGCGCGACGGTAAAAGATTCGGTCGTCTGGGACGATGTTCGCATCGAAGACGGCGCGGAACTCTCGCACACGATTATCGCCGACGGCGTGCGAGTCAAAAGCGGCGAGCGATTTGAAAACGTCGCCATCGTGCGTGCTGAAATGCTTTCCCACTGCGAGGAAATTCCGCCGAAGGCTCTCAAAGGCTTTATTCAGGACGAAAATTATGTCGTTCCGCTCAATCAATGATAAAATTTCACCTCATAAAAGTATGAGCCGAGTCTTTACCGAAGCCGCCGCTGCCAGACTGCAAAACTTTCTGGCGGACAATAATCAAAAAACCGAAATTGAAGTTTTAACGCCCGACGCCTCGACGCGCGAATATTTTCGCGTAACCTGGAACGACCAATTGGCAATTGCGTGTGTCTATGCGGAAACATTCCGCGCCGCCGAACATTCTTACCTTGATGTTACCGCGCTTTTTCTCGCCAATGAACTGCCCGTCGCCGAGGTTTATCAATTCGATGAAAACTTAGGGATCGTTATTCAGGAAGATTTCGGCGATTTGATTTTGCGCGACTTGCTTCATCAATCGAATGACGAAACGCGCGATGATTTTTTGAATCGAGCGATTGCTTTGATTGCTAAAATCCAGTCAGCCACGGCGAGTGCTTTTGAAAGAAATTCGATTGCCGCACGACTTAGATTCGACGAAGAAAAACTTTTATGGGAACTGAATTTTTTCAAGACTCACTATTTTGAAACTTACCGACAGACGAAACTTGCCGAAGCCGACGAGAAAAATTTAAACGTAGAATTCAATGATCTGGCGCAAAGGCTGTCGCAGCGGGCGAGCGTTCTGTGTCATCGTGATTTTCACGCGGCGAATTTAATGCTCGACCGCGAAAATCGTCTGCGAATCATTGACCATCAGGACGCGCGAATCGGCGCGGCGAGTTACGATCTGGTATCTTTGCTGCTCGACCGAATCACGGAAATTCCCGACGACGACTGGCTCGACCGAAAGAAACGATTGTTTCTTGCCGAGCGCGAAAAACTCGGTTTGGAATTTATTGACGCGGAAAATTTCGATGCCGAATTTCAATTGCAGACGATTCAACGCTGCTTAAAAGCCGTCGGCACGTTTTCGTTTCAGTCGGTCAATCGCGGCAAAACTTATTTTATTCCATATATCCGACCGATGCTGAAAATCGTTTTACAGGCGGCACGCAAATCAAATGAATTTCCGCATCTGCAAAGAATTATCGAATCTGAAGTTTAGAAAAATACCGCTTGCCGCAAACTCAAGATAAAAATCACGAAAATAATTTCGTCCGCCTGTTAACCTCGTCTTCGATTCAGCCGTTATAAAAGCAAATCGAACAAAAAGCCGAAAACAAAACCGACTTTTCCGCTCCGGTTTATTCATTAAATTAAAGAGGAATAATATTTATGGACGACCAAATGCTGCATCATTTTATGCAAGACCTGATTGCAATCGTTGTGTTTCCCAGTTTAATTTTCGCTTTCACGTGGATTATCGGCATGATCATCCACGCCTTTCGCCATCGCGCGACTTTGCGGGCGCAAGCCGAATTTCATAATCGAATACTGGAAAAATTCAGTTCCGCCGCCGAGTTCACCGATTATCTGAAATCTGAAGCCGGACGAGATTTCTTTGAAAGTCTCGGCAGCGAACCGGCAACGCCGATGACCAGAATCCTCAGCTCGATTCAGCGCGGCATAATTTTAACTTTGCTTGGCGCAGCATTTTTCCTGACCCGTTTCGTTATCGGAACGGCGGACAGTTACAGCATTATGATTATTATCGCCACAGTATTGGTAATGCTCGGCATCGGCTTTTTAATCTCTTCGGTGGTTTCCCACCGGCTGGCAAAATCCTGGGGCTTAATTCAGAATGACAAGGGAAAAATTTCCGTGCCTTCCACCGCCACATCAATATAATTATTCGCTGGTGTCAATATGTTCCGAACAGAATTAACAATCGAAGGTTTGTTGAAACTCGATATTCGGACGCGGCGCGAAACTATTCGCACGACGATGATGGACGAAACCGCATTCGAGAATTTTTACAACGAGCATTCGCGCCCGCTCTGGAGCTACGTCCGCCGTCTGGCAAACAGCGCGGAAGTTGCCGACGACGTTGTTCAGGAAAGTTTTCTGCGGTTTCTCGGAGCAGCGATGCGCGATGACACGAATCGGCGAGCTTATCTTTACCGCATCGCCACAAATCTGGTTTATGACAATTTCCGGCGCGGCACACGCGAAAAGAGTCAACCGATTTCCGATACGGAAATCGAATCGGGTTATGAACCGTTCGCGCCGAAAAGCGACATCGGCAAGGTCTTTGATAAACTAAAAACGCAGGAACGCGCGCTTTTATGGCTGGCTTATGTCGAAGGCTACGACCACAAGGAAATCGCCGCGACGCTCAGTTTGCAATCGTTGAGCGTTCGCGTTCTTTTGTTTCGCGCCCGCCGCAGGCTCGTCAGATTACTGGATGAAAAAATTTGAGAGGTGTGTAATTTTATGTTGACAAAAAACTTTTGTGAATTTGAAAACCGCATCGTCAAATCGTCGAAATCGGGCGCGGCGACCGAAGAAATTTCCGCTCATCTCGAAACCTGTGCCGATTGCCGTGAAGCGGCGCGAATCGTTTCGCTGTTTCAAAACGAACTAAAAAACACAATCGCTCCGCAACATCTGCCGACCGCCGGACTCATCTGGTGGAAATCGCGTCTGCGCGAAAAACAACGGCGCGCTGCTCAAGTCGGTCAGCCAATTTTAATCGTTCAAATAGTCTCGGTGATTGTCTTCGGCGGCGCGCTCGTCTGGTTGTTCAATAACGGCTGGTTGAAATCTTCGGCAATCGGCAAACTGCTCGACTCGATTGATAAAATCTTCGTGCCGCTGCTTGCCGGGACAGTCGGCTTTTTGTTCCTCTGTTTGATTTTAATTTTCACATTGCGCCGTTATCTGCTGGAAAAATAATTTCGCTGAAAAGCAATTTCCAAAAAGCCTTCCAACGGCGGAAGGCTTTTTATTTTGACGGGCGGCGCGAATCGCAAATTTCTAAGTCAATCGAATTTATTGTATATTTTCAGTAGCATCAAAAATTTTATGAACCAAACTTATATCAACGAATTAAAAAATCACATCGGCAGTGCGGTCACGTTAAAGGGCTGGCTTTACAATTCGCGTTCGAGCGGCAAACTGGTTTTCGCGCAACTGCGCGACGGCACGGGCATCGTGCAATGCGTCGTTTTTAAAGGCAACTCGGAAGAAGTTTTTGAAAAGGCGAAAGCCCTGGGACAAGAATCTTCGTTAATCGTTCACGGCACGGTTAAAGAGGACACGCGCTCGGCAATCGGCGTGGAAGTTGATGTCACCGACATCGAAGTTTTGCAAAACGCTTCGGATTATCCGATTACGCCGAAGGAACACGGCACGGAATTTTTGATGGACAACCGGCATTTATGGATTCGGTCGAAAAAGCAGAACGCGGTTTTGAAAGTTCGCCACACGGTCGTCAAAGCGACGAGAGATTTTTTCGATAATAATGGTTTTATATTAGCCGACACGCCGATTTTTACGCCCGCCGCCTGCGAAGGCACGACGACGCTTTTCGAGGTTGATTATTTTGAAGACGACAAGGCTTATTTGACGCAAAGCGGTCAGCTTTACAACGAAGCGACCGCCGCAAGTCTTGGCAGAAGTTATTGTTTCGGTCCGGTTTTCCGCGCCGAAAAATCAAAAACCAGAAGACATTTGACGGAATTTTGGATGGTCGAACCGGAAATGGCTTATGCGCAGCTCGACGATGTGATGACGCTGGGCGAAGGTTTGATAAATTTTATTGTCGAAAGAGTTTTGAACGACCGGCAGGAAGAATTAATAATTTTAGAGCGCGACGTTTCAAAACTGGAAGCGATTCCGCAGAACAAATTTCCGCGCGTTCATTACGACGATGCGGTGAAAATTTTGCAAAGCGGATTTGAAAAAGGCGAACTCGAACAAAATTTTGAATGGGGCGGCGATTTCGGCGCGCCCGACGAAACTTATATCTCCAAACAATACGACGCGCCCGTTTTCGTTCATCATTTCCCTGCCGTCATCAAAGCGTTTTATTTCGAACGCGATGCCGAACGCCCCGAACTCGCGCTCGGCGCAGACCTGCTCGCGCCCGAAGGTTACGGCGAAGTCATCGGCGGCGGCGAACGCGCGATGAATCTGGAATTTTTAGAAAAACAAATCGAAGCGCATAATTTGCCGAAAGAATCTTTTGAATGGTATCTCGACCTGCGGCGTTTCGGCTCTGTTCCGCACGCCGGTTTCGGAATGGGCATCGAACGCTGCACGGCTTGGATGTGCGGCATCGAGCACGTCAGGGAAACGATTCCGTTTCCGCGAATGTTGTATCGCTTGAAACCCTGAAAATAAATTTAAGAATGCGAAAAACAAAAAGCAGATTTTTTCTCGCGTCTTTGCGCGTCTGCGTCATAGGGTTAATTTTTTCCTTTGCCGCTGCCGCGCAAAAGCCAATCAAAGACCTCAAACTAACCGTGATTTTAATCGCGCTCGACGGTTTTCGCGCCGATTATCTCGATAAATATCAGCCGCCAACTTTGAATAAACTGGCAAGCGAAGGCGTGCGGGCAAAATGGCTGATTCCGTCTTTTCCGACGAAAACTTTTCCGAATCATTATACGGTCGCTACCGGACTTTACCCGGACAATCACGGCATCATCGAAAATAATATGTATGACGCGATGTTCGATGCCGAGTTTCATCTGGACAATGAAGCGGTGCGCGACGGTCGCTGGTGGAGCGGCGAACCGATTTGGGTAACGGCTGAACGGCAAAATCAACGCGCCGCTTCTTTCTTTTATCCCGGCACTGAAGCCGATATTATGGGCGTCAGACCGACTTTTACCCGTGAATACAACGGGAAAGTTCCGAATGAATTGCGTGTGGATACGATTCTTGAATGGCTCGATTTACCGGCGAGTAAACGACCGACGATGTTCACGATTTATTTTAGTTTGATTGATGATGCGGGACACGAATTTTCCGGCAACGCGGTTGAAACCCGTTACGATGTTTTGAATATTGACCGCACCGTCGGGCGATTGGTTGACGGCTTAAAAAAGCGAAAAATTGACGAACAGGCGAATCTGATATTTTTTTCCGACCACGGAATGTCAACTTATACGCGGCGCAACGCGATTATTCTCGATGAGATGTTTGACGAGAATCTCGCCGAGCGCGTTTTTTATGTCGGCGAGTTTGTGCAGATTTTCCCGAAAGCCGGAAAGGAAGACGAAATCTACCAAACGATAAAATCGAAATTGCCGCCGAACGCGAAAATCTATCGCAAATCGGAACTGCCCGCCAGATTCAAATTCGGCAAGCACCCGCGAATCGCGCCGCTGCTTGTTTTGCCGGACGCAGGCTCGATTGTTATGAAGCGAAAGGATTTCGACAAGGCGAAAAAAGACGGCACGCTCGACAAACCGCGCGGCGCGCACGGTTACGACAATCAAGATGAATCAATGCGTGCGACCTTCATCGCGCACGGCGCGGCGTTTAAAAATGGAATAATTGTCGAGCCCTTTGAAAATATCCACATTTACAATTTGATGACGAAAATTTTAGGCTTGACTCCGGCGAAAAACGATGGCGATTTTGAAAGAGTAAAGGGATTTTTGAAATAAACAAAATCATTCGGCGCGAATGGTCAGCACCGCAATCTCCGGCGGCACGAGAAACCGGAACGGCAAAATGCTCGTGCCTATGCCCGTGGTGACGAACATATCAACATTATTTTCCTTTAGATGTCCGAAAGCATATCGCTGTCCATAATTGGACGGAACAAATGGCGAGCCGATAATCGGCAGCCAGACTTGTCCGCCGTGGGTGTGTCCATTGATAACAAGCTTTAAATCTGATTGATTCGGCATAGCCATTTGGATTAAATATAAAAGATCGGGACTGTGTTCTAAAACAATTATATCGCCGGCTTGCTCAACGTTTTCCAAAGCACTTCTGATTTCTCTTGAAAAACCATCCTGAGTTTTGATTTCCATATGGTCTTTCACGCCTAAAATACGCAGCTTTTGTCCGTCTTTTTCGATAAAGGCGACTTCGGTTTGCAATACCTGATAACCGACGCGCTTGAATTCGGCGGCAATTTCATCGCCGCCGTGCCAAACATCGTGATTACCTAAAACAACGAAAACTCCATACTTTGCTCGAAATCCGCGAAGATTGTCGGCGATGATCGCCACCGCCATTTTGAGTTTCTTTCGGTCGGCATCTTGCTGCGAAACATAATCGCCGATCAACACGATAATATCCGCGTTTTGCTCGTTTGTTTTCTCGACGATTTGCCGGAGTTTTTCTTTCGTCACACCGTTTGAGCCGCCGTGAATATCGGAGATGGCAACGATTTTCAAATTATCAAAAGCCGGATTCCAATTTTTTATTTTGATAACAGTTTCGTTGATGACCAGCCGATTAGGTTCGATAAAAAAAGCGTAAGCCAACATCAACAATCCCAAAATGAAGACAACCGCGATAATCGGCAAATACTTTTTCATTGCATTTTGATTACTTATTCACCGGAAAATACTCGCGCCAGCGGTCGTCAACTAATTTCACAATATCGTCGCGCGGCTCGACTTCTTTCGGATACCACGGTTTCATTCTGGCATCAATAACAACGGGCGCGTCATAAACGATATGATTATTTTTGATTTCGGCTTTTCCGGCGTATATGTCGGTCGAAGGATTAAAGCGCGTCCAGGTCGCCCATAAAAATTTATCCGTAGATTTGGCGAATTCGACCGAATCGTGCAGCACGACGATTTGCCAGTCGGCGAATTTTCCCGATTGAGCAATCTGCCCGGCGAGCTGCTCATTTTGTTTGTAACTTTCACCCTCGACGACCAAACAACCGCCGCAGAAAACTTCGGCGCGACTTAAATAGCTCGGCAAGTCGCCTTTGAATTCGCGCTGCAATTTTCTTTTCGCTTCGCCCACGCCGACGAGCATCGCCTTGCTGCCGTGATTTATTTTGCCGCTGGCGTAGTCCAAAGTGTCGAACGCGGTGCGGTCGAAAATAAAGAAATCGCTCGCCCAGTCAACTCTTTCGAGAATGTATTCAAACAGTGATTTGAAGTCGCGCAAATTTTGCGGCTTGTCGGTTAAGAGTAAAAATTTAGTCAGCGATAATTGACCTTCGCCCAAAATCCGAAAGCCTGCTCCGAGTGCTTCTCTCGCGTATCTTTCTTTGACGACCGCCGCCGCGAGCGAATGAAAACCGGTTTCGCCGTAGCTCCATAAATCCTTCACGGCAGGCATCACGAGCGGAAAAAGCGGCGACAGCAATTCCTGTAAATAATCGCCGATGTAAAAATCTTCCTGTCTCGGTTTGCCGACGACCGTCGCCGGATAGATCGCATCTTTGCGATGGAAAACCGCTTCGGCGTGAAAAACCGGATAATCGTGAATCAGCGAATAATAACCGTAATGGTCGCCGAACGCGCCTTCGGGTCGCCGCTCTTTCGGCGGAACTCGACCGCAAATCGCGAACTCGGCTTCGGCAATCAAGCGATGATGATTTTCAATCGGATTGGCGACGGTTTCGATTTTCCCATCAGCCAGAACCGAAGCCAGCACTAATTCGGGAACGTCTTCGGGCAACGGCGCGATTGCCGACAAAATCATCGCGGGCGCGCCGCCTAAGAAAATCGTGACGGGCAAAGATTCGCTGCGCTGTTCGGCTTCCTGATAATGAAAACCGCCGCCTTTGTGAATCTGCCAGTGGATTCCGGTTGTTTGTTTATCGTATCGCTGTATGCGATACATACCGAGATTGTGTTTGCCGTTCGTCGGGCTTTCGGTGTAAACGAGCGGCAAGGTAATGAAATGTCCGCCGTCTTCGTGCCACAATTGCAAAAGCGGCAGTTCTTCGAGATTCGCGGGTTTGTCGCAGACTTCCAGAATCGGTGCGCGCCTGACCTTTTTTGTTCCTAACTTTAAAGCCGAAAAAGCCAAATCTCGAAACTGCCACAGTTCCTTCGGTTTCGGCGGCAACAATACTTCAACAGCTTCGACCGCTTTTTTCACCAGTTCCTGTGGTTTTTTCCCAAACGCCAAATCTATCCGTTTCGCCGTGCCGAAAAGATTTGTCACGACACGATAAGGCGAATTTTTCACCTGATTGAACAGCAGGGCTTTTCCCTTTTCTTCAATCGTGCGGCGATGAATCTCGGCAATCTCCAAATACGAATCAACTTCGGTTTCGATTTCAATTAAATCCTGTTCTTTTTTCAGCGTCTGGATAAACGAACGCAGGTTTTTGTGCATCTCTTGATTTATTAACTTAGCAAACGACTTTTTTTAATTGAATCAAATTTTAACAATGAAAACAAACAAGTTATTTTTCTGCTTCGCGCTAATCGCCATTAGTGTCCTAAATTTCAAAAGCTATTCCCAGACCGCCGATGAAATGAGCCGCAGCCGTCAATTTGAAAAACAGGCGAACGCCCATTACAAAGCGAAAAACTTTGCCGGTTTTTTATCGAATATCAAACAAGCCGCCGATTTGCGTCCGAATCATTCGCGTCTGCTTTATAATTCTGCGGTCGGTTACGCTCTTAACAACCAACCTGACGCTGCGCTCGAAACTCTCGAACGGCTTGCAGTGATGAATCTTTATTTCGACGTTGTGGCGGATGAGGACTTTGCCGCTCTGAAAAAACTCAAGCGATTTAAAGAAGCGCAGATAAGATTCGACCGCAACCGACAACCGATTAATAAAAGCGTCAGGGCGTTTTCACTGCCCGACAAAGATTTAATTACCGAAAGCGTGGCATTCGATCCCAAATCAAATAGATTTTTTGTCAGCAGCGTTCATCAAAAAAAAATTTTCGCCGTTGACAAAAATAAAACAGTCAGCGAATTTTCCGCCGAATCCGACGGTTTATGGAGCGTTCTCGGAATGAAAGTTGACGAACGCCGACAAATTTTATGGGTTTGCAGCGCGGCGTTTCCGCAGATGCGCGGATTCAAAAAAGAAAACGACGGCAAATCAGGAATCTTTAAATACGACTTGGCAACGGGCAAATTATTGGGAAAATACCTGCTCGGCAACGAATCGGAAAAACACGCGCTCGGCGATTTAATCGTTAATACGCGCGGCGATGTTTTCGCCACCGACAGTGTTTCCGCCAAAATTTATTCGATAGATTCGCAGACCGATCGGCTGGAAGTTTTCCTCGAAAACGACTTTTTTGAATCGCCGCAAGGTTTGACTTTCACGCCCGATGAAAAATTTATGTATGTTGCCGATTATTCAAAAGGCATTTTCAAAATCGAGATAAAAACCAGAAAGATGATTCAACTCGCACCGGCAAACGATGTTACGGTTTTAGGCATTGACGGGCTTTATTTTCATCGCGGAAAACTCGTCGCCATTCAAAACGGCACCAATCCGCCGCGCGTTTTGCAGTTGTCATTCAATGAAAATCAAATTACGAAATCCAAAACTCTCGAAACCAACCACGCCGATTTCAATGAACCGACGCTCGGCGTTGTGGTCGGCGAAGACTTTTACTTTATCGCCAACAGTCAATGGAATAACGTAAACGAGAAAGGTGAACTCGCCGTTGAAAAATTACGCGAGCCTTTAATTTTGCGGTTAAAATTGTAGCGGTATAAAAATCAAAAGGGCGAAAATCGTTTCTCGCCCTTCAAACAATTTATTGATATTCGTAAAAACCTTTACCTGATTTTCTGCCGAGCCAACCTGCGTCAACCATTTTTACAAGCAGCGGACACGGACGATATTTTGAATCGGCAAAACCCGTGTGCAAAACATTCATAATTGCCAGACAAACGTCCAAACCGATAAAATCGGCGAGCGTTAAAGGTCCCATCGGATGATTCATTCCGAGTTTCATCACTTCATCAATAGCCTCGCGCGTCGCCACGCCTTCGTGAAGCGCGAAAATGGCTTCGTTTATCATCGGCATCAAAACGCGATTTGAAACAAAACCCGGAAAATCGTTGCACTCGTGCGGAACTTTGCCGAGTGTTTCGGTCAATTCTTTCACTTTCGCGTAAGTTTCATCGGAAGTAGCAATGCCGCGAATAATCTCGACTAATTTCATCAGCGGAACCGGATTAAAAAAGTGCATCCCGATAACCTTGTCGGCGCGATTTGTCACGCCCGCGATTTTCGTAATCGAGATTGACGAAGTATTGGAAGCCAAAATCGTTTCCGGCGGGCAAGCCGCGTCGAGCGTTTGAAAAATCTGTTTCTTGATGTCGAAGTTCTCGGTTGCCGCTTCGACGATTAGCGAACAGTACTTCAAATCTTCAAGATTTGTCGTTGTTCTAATCCTGCCCAAAGCCGAGTTTTTATCCTCTTCGGTCATCGTTTCTTTTTTGACGAAACGGTCAAGACTTTTCCCGATACTACTGATCGCCTTTTCTAAAAATTCGGCTTTTATATCACAGACGATAACATCAAACCCTTTTGTTGCGGCAGTCTGCGCGATGCCGTTGCCCATTGTGCCGGAGCCGACGACTCCGATTTTTTCACTCATATTAAATAGTAGTCCTTTTTGATATTTTACTGATAAAACTTGCTATAGAATTTATCTAAAATCCGCCCGCAAAACAAACACGCGAACTATAAAGAAAAAGGCAAAAGCGATTGTTCAGCCTTGCCTTTGCCCTTCAATTTCGCTGCTTGTTTATCTCCAATTGTGCGGTTGTTTCTCCCGGTAGTCATTGAATTGAAAATCATTGACCGCGTTCGCTTCGCCGAGTTGTTTTTGGTTCGTCCAATTACCGTAGAAATTATTTCCTTCGTCACCAAAAAGAAAAATTAAGGCGAAAACTCCGGCAGCAGTTCCGAGCGGCATACTCATACAGGCAATAATCGCGCCCGCGATTCCCCAATTTTTGGCGTTCGGATGTTCCTTATACATTTTCCATCCGCCGATAATTTGAGGAGCGACAAAAACGGCGGCAAAAATTGCTATAAAAGTCACCATAAAGCCCACAAACGCTTTCGGAAAGCTGGGATCGGCACTGAAAACGACGGCGAAAAAAGCAAGCATTAGCAAATACATCAATCCTAAAAAACCGCCGTGCGCCATTAAGAAAATTCCAGCTAACTTATTTTTTTCCCTTGCCGTCATTATCTTCACCTTATAGAAAATGCAGTCAATGTTTTATTCGAGATTACATTGACTACATTAAAATGTCCGTAAAAATTAATTTCTTTCGACCGCCAGCGCGACTGAATTGCCGCCGCCTAAGCAAAGTGCGGCAACGCCTTTCTTCGCGTCGCGGCGTTTTAATTCGTGCAGCAGCGTCGTTAAAATCCGTCCGCCGGAATTTCCAATCGCGTGACCGAGGGCAACCGCGCCGCCGTTGACGTTGACGTTTTCGCCGTTCATTCCGAGTTCCTTCATCACGCCTAAAGCCTGAACGGAAAATGCTTCGTTAAGTTCAAATAAATCAACTTCCGACATTTCCCAACCGGCTTTTTTCAAAACTCGTTTCACGCCTTCGACCGGCGCGAGCATAATGAATTTCGGCTCGATTCCTGATTGCGCCGAAGCGACGATGCGCGCGAGCGGCTCGATGCCCAACTCTTTTGCTTTCTCTGCCGATGTCACGACAATCGCCGAGCCGCCGTCGTTCACGCCCGGCGCGTTTCCCGCCGTCACGCTTCCGCCGTCTTTTTTGAATGCCGGTTTTAACTTACCTAAAATCTCGACGGTCGTTTCGCCGCGCACGGTTTCATCATAATCCAAAACAATCGGGTCGCCTTTTTTCTGCGGAATTTCGACCGGGACGATTTCGTCCTTGAAGCGTCCGGCAGTTTGCGCTTCGTGCGCTTTGCGGTGCGAATTGTAGGCATAATCGTCCTGCGTTTCGCGCGTAATTTGATGTTTGTCGGCGACGAGTTCGCCCGTGTTGCCCATATGCCAATTTTCAAACGGACACCACAAACCGTCGTTGATCATCAAATCAACCGCCTGCTGATTGCCCATTCGCATTCCGTCGCGCGCCGTCGGCAGCGCGTATGGAATGTTCGACATTGATTCCATTCCGCCCGCAACGACTACTTCCGCATCGCCGAGCATCACGGCTTGCGCGGCGAGCGCGACGGCGCGAAGTCCCGAACCGCAAACCATATTTATCGTGAGCGCCGAAACTTCCGGCGGCAAGCCCGCTTTTAACGCTGCTTGTCTCGCCGGTGCTTGCCCGATTCCGGCTTGCACGACGCAGCCCATAATCACTTCGTCCACCTCTTCAGGCTTAATTCCGGCTTTTTCAACTGCCGCTTTAATTGCGATTGCGCCCAACTCAGGAGCGGTAAAGCCTTTGAGCGCACCCTGAAACTTACCGGTCGGCGTTCGCATCGCGCTGATAATTACTGCATCTCTCATAATGTTTATCGAATAATTCTTCCTCTTTAAAAAATCTATAATTTCATAATATCAAAAAAATAAATGACTGGCATTTGATTGACGAATTAAACCTCACTGGAGTGTAAAAAGGCTGGGCTTAATCGCCCAGCCTTTTTACGCTTCAATTCTCATTGAAAAATCAGTGAGAATTATAGTTTGCCGCCGGATAATCACCGTTTTGTCCCCATTGCTGACCAACCGATGCTCCGTCGCTCGACCTTCTCCAATAGAAAGAAGTAAGAGCAGGATCGGCGTTAGTTCGATAGACGCTGATGTCGGTCACGCCGTCGCCGTCATAATCTCCTTGAGTCGAAAAATCGGTTGCTGATACGCCAAAAATGAAATGCTGCGTCGCGCCGTTGGTGCTGTTGCGGATAAACCAATTGATACTGCCGCCAATCGAGCGTCGAACCGCAATATCGGTTTTACAGTCGTTGTCATAGTAGCCGGGCACAATCACGTCACTTGGTTGTCCAAACAAAAAGCTGGTTTGTCCGGCAGTCGTTTGGTTCAGGAAAAACTGTCCCGAGCCGCCGCCGCCGTTTCGTTGCACGACAAAATCGTATCTGCCGTCGCCGTCATAATCGCCAGGCGCCGGAAAATCTCCGTTTTGTCCCCATTGATTATAAACGATTTGTCCTGATAAAGGTCCGCTGCTGGCGCGATAGAACCAGAAACTCGGATTGCCGGTATTTGTGCCTGCGCGATAAACCGCTGGGTCAACTTTACCGTCGCCGGTGTAATCGCCGATGACTGTCGGGTCATCGCCCGTTTGACCGAAAATATCCTCTCTAAATGTATTGGTTTGACTTTGCAGAATATAAAAATATCCCTGCGGTGCCTGGACAGTTCCGCCTCGCCAAACGGCAATATCGGATTTTCCGTCGCCGTCATAATCTGCCGGCACGAAATCATCGCCTACTTGTCCCCATTGACGAGTTGTATTGAACGGCATACCACTGCTGTTTTTGATATACCATGTAATCGCTCCACTTGGTCCGCCGCCCGTGTTGCGAACAACTGTGGGGTCGGTTTTGCCGTCGCCGTCAAAATCGAGCGGGCGCTTGGCGGTCGTGCAGCCGCCGGTCGGCGCTCCCGTATCTATTTCCAGCGTCCAGCCGCCGGCAATGCTTCCGCCGTCGCCGGTTATAAAATCTCTGGTAAATAAATTCCACGTTCCGTTCGGATTAGTTCCACCGAAAACCGAAGAAAATGTTGCCGTTCCGCCGCTTGCCGGACCCGGATTCGCATAAGCGGTCAATGGTCCCGGAGCCGGAAAACTATCGCCCAGAAAATAAGACGTCGGCTTATAAGTTCCGGCAGTCCAACTAGTTTCAGGCAAAAAAGTTGCGCCCGTATCGCTCAAAGTATAAGTAACTCCGCTGACCGGATCTTCACCACCCGCGACATCCTGTATCAGAAATGCCGCGCCCGTCGGACCGACCAGCACAAAGCCTACGTCACTTGCGAAAGTATGACTGAAGTTGTTAATGGTAACTTTAATGCTGCCCGGCGTGGTGGGAATGTTGCCCGACAAACCGGTCACGTTAATCGGCGAAGGATACAAACTTCCGTTATTCGGTCCTCCGGTGCCAAAGGTAATCTCAGCGGAATTAGTAAATACCGCCTGCGGCGCGTCTGATTCAGAGACTGACGGCGCGCTCTGGGCTTTCACTGCTAAAGTCGAAAAAAGCACTGCGACTAGAGCCGCGAAAGCCGTCATCCCATCAAGGATTTTTTTCAAATCCTTTTTTTCAATATTTATTTTTTCTTTCATTGGATTCTCCTATTTCGAATTTAACTTAAAAATTAAGAATTGGATTTTCACGGTATGGTTGATAATCAACCTAGAAAGCGGCAACTGCCCCAATACCCATTTCAAATTATTAACAATCAATTTCTCCGCAGCAGAGAAATCTCATCCTAATCAATTTGAAGAAAAAACCGGCTGTTCGTATCATCGGATCAATACTTTTAATAGATGGCAATTGCGCGAGAATTGTATTTTATTCGGCGTCTAAAGTCCATTGTGCCTGACTATTTTTCAAACAGAAATCTCCGATTTGAAAAGTCAATTTGCCGCAGCCATAATAGAGCAAAAAATATATTTTCATTTCGTCATTTATCTGCAAACTTTAAAACGAATCGGTTCTTATAATTTTTGTAACGTAAGATACCGAAATAAATAATTCACAATCAAGCCTCGAAATGAGGTCTAGGAACAAGGAGAAAACTATGCTAATTGCGTTAGAAGGCAGTTCGCCGACCATTCGCGGAGAAAACAATCGTAAATACTATGTCTGGGAAGTCTATCAAAACACCAGCCACGCCGGAATATATGTTCCGGGACCGGCGGCTATTTCCTGGGGACCGAGCGGCATTAACATCAGAAAAATGGCAGATAAAGCGACGACTTATATCAAAGCCAATTCGGGACCGATTTTCTTAGTCGGCTGGAGTCGCGGCGCGGCGGCGTGTGTGCAGACCGCGCTCGATTTGTATCGTTCGGGTCACGGACAAAATATCGAAGCGATGTTTTTATTCGACGCGGTTGACCAGGACGGTTCGACCAACGATTTTTTAAATTTCATTCCGGGCAATGTCAACAACGCATATCACGCGATTGCCACCGACAAAAGCTGGATGGACAGGCAAATTTTCCCGACCTGCGCGAAAACCGCCGCGCCAAGCGTTAATCTCGTCCCAAAAACATTTCACGCCACGCACGGCGGAATTGCGGGTGCCGGAGAAACCGACGGCGGCTCGAAAGAATGGATGTGGAATCACCTGCGAACGCACAATGTTCTCTAATCAAATAATATTTACGAATAAAAAAGGCGCGTTCACAAACGCGCCTTTTTTATTTTGCGGCTTTTACTCGCCGATGTCTTCGTTCCAAATCTTCGGGTTTTCCCTGATATAATCGCCGAGCATCTTTTTACATTCCGGCGAATCGAGATTGACAACTTTCACTCCATTTTCTCTCAGCCATTCGATTCCGCCGTCAAAATTTTCGGTCTCGCCGACGATGACTGTGCCGATTTTGAATTGCCTGATTAACCCCGAACAATACCAGCACGGCGCGAGCGTCGTCGCCATAATCGTCTGTCGGTAATCGCGCTGCCGCCCGCTTTTGCGAAACGCATCGGTTTCGCCGTGAATCGAAGGATCGTTTTCCTGCACACGACGGTTGCGACCGCGACCGAGCAAATTTCCCGAAGCGTCAAAAAGAGCCGCGCCGATTGGAATGCCGCCTTCGGCTAAACCGATTCGTGCTTCTTCAATCGCCACGTCTAACATCTGGTGAAAGTTTTCGTTCATAAATTTTTCAATCTAATGCGAATCAGCAAATCGTTCAAATCATTTTTAGCGTTCGCCGCATCCGGCAAATCGCTTCGCTGCATTTCCTTTTCCAATTCAGCGACCAGCCGTTCGTATTCTTTCTGGTAAAAATTCAAATCTGCGCCGGGCAAAATGTCGCGTTCCGCGCCGGATGTTTTGCGCTCAATCAATTCGGGCACGTAAGGCAGATTAAATTTCTCGTTCAGCTTCGGCAGATTCGCTTCGATTTCGCCCGTTTGCATCAGATTGATGCCGGTCAGAAGCACGCGAAGGATATACAGCAGCGGCTTGACGCGCGGCTGCGGTTCTTTCGAGAAAAGTTTCCATTCGGTTTTGGCGAACCCGAAATAATGATGCGCGTGATAGCGCGTGATACACCGCTTGCCGATGCTTTTTAACTCGTCGTGTTCCGGCGTAGTCAGCACAATCAGCGGCGAAAACAGTTGTTCGAGAACATAACCGTTTTTCTTGAGCATCAGCGCGAAAAACTTCCTCGCGTCGTGCGTCACCAAATCGAGTTCCAATCCGTCACGAATCTCCTCAACCTGAACCGTCTCGCGCCCGACATCCAACCCGACGACATCAGCCAGCGGCAAAACGTGAACGCCGCGCAAATCATAATCCGAATCCGCCGACGGAAATCCGTAAAGATGCGCCCCGCTGACAGTCGCAAAAACTAGCGGAAAAGGATGTTCGAAAGCTATTTGTTTGAGCTTTTCTTCGATCATTTTAATCTCTAAGTCTTGAGTTCCAACCGCGTTCAAGCGAAGCTTTAAATTCTTCTGGCGTTTCCAGCGAAAGCCAGTAAAGATATGTTTTTCCTCTTTGCTTTGCTTCTTTATCCAATGGTTCTGCTAACAGTGACTCAACTTCTTTGCGAACTTGTTCAATACCTACAACTTCCGCAAAATACCAAGGAAGTTCTTCTATACTCACATCCCAATTTTTCAGTGAAAGTCTAATATCTTCGCGCAAATTTCTATTGTATTTAGGTTTCAATTTCCACAATAGCCCACCTGCCGCTGCTTGATAGGGATATAAATTATCAAGAAAGAAAATTTCAAGAAGCCCTTCAAGAACAATATCAGAGTCCTCTTTTTTCAATCTGAGCATTAGATGGCGAACACCTTGCCAAGCATTCTGTCCGCCCACAACTTTTATTAATTCAAGTCTTATTTGTTCTGGTTTCATTTTCTAAACAACTGACCGTCTGGCTCGAATCAAAAACTCATTCGCCCTTTTGTAATCGGAATTTTCCGGTAAATTCGTTCGGGCGAAGGCTTCGTCAAATTCCCTGTGCAGATTGACGCGCCACTCGTTGACTTCGCGCCATTCGAGTTCGGCGTTTTTTATCGCCAGCAGTTTCGGGCGATGTTCGGCGGTGACGCGCACGATTAAATCAGCTTCGCGCAGAATTTCGATGCCCTGCACGAGCAGTCGTATCAAGTGCATCGCGTGTTTCCATTTAACCGTGCCGGCGGTGCGCAAATCCTGTTCGAGCTTTTTGAACTGCGACATCACATAGCCGTTGTAAGTTTGATAAACGAGCTTCGACAAAAAGATTTGCCTGATCGAAAGCAGCTCGGCGGCAAGCTCGCTTTGGTATTCGACGAGCGGCGTGAAAAGACATTCCAAAATATTCGGATTCGCTTTGAGCGCGAGCGTCAGAAACTTTTTCAATTCCCAGTAACATTCTTCCGTGTCTTTGTTCTCAAGCTGTTCCGGCACGCCGAACAAAGACCAATGCACATCGGCGGGCGGCAGATAAATCCCGCGTAAATCGGTGTCGGAATTCTCATCGTCCAGCCCGAACGCCTTTGAACCGACGACGCAGCGGTAAATCACGAAATCATACAAATCGAAGTCTTCGAGCGGCGAAATCAAACCGCTCTGCTCGGTCTGAAATTCCTTGCGAATCGAAAAACTTTTACGGTTCGCCATCGCGCATCTGCCGTCGGGAAACTCGATTTTGTAGGCATGAAAAGCATCGGCTGGTGTTTCAACGACTTTGCCGACCGTTCCCTTCGCGTAAAAAGAATTTTCGTTAAAGACTTTTGTTTCGTTGAGCAGAACAATCTGCGTCCCTTTCGGAATTATCAGATTAAAATCCGTGTCTTTCGCATTTTTCATTCATAAGATTTTAATAATTAAACCTCGCTTTATACTAATGTAACGAGGCGCGGAAACACCTTTACGCAATAATTTGGAATGTGAACGATTTGTTAAATTTTCTGCTTGACACTAAAAATTTCCTTTTGCTATATTAATTTTAGTTCGTGGTTGTTTGTTAGTTAGTTACTTAGTTAGTTAGTTAGTTTGTAACTATTTCGGTAGTTACTTTGTTAGTTAGTTAGTTAGTTAGTTAGTTCATTTGCAACCACAACTAAAAAGCCCGTTTAGCCGTCAAAAGCTAAACGGGCTTTTTCTTTTTTTCCGGTAATTTACGAATTAAAACAACGGTTGTGTTAATTTATTGTAAGGAGAAACCTTTATGTCACAAGATTTTCAGCCCGGCGATTTTTTAATTTTTCAGATTGAAAGCGGTTACGGCTTGCTGCGTATTCTGGCAATTGACCAAACCGAAACGGGAACAATCTGGCATCTGGCAGCTTATAATGAAATGTTTCTCGATATTGAGATGGCTGACGCGGCACTTGAAAATTATCACACATTAACGAAAAGCTATCAGCATCTGGCACTGACGACGCGGGCTTTTGAAAGCACACAGGTTGCGCGAATGAAAAACGAGCCGTTGTCTGATGACGAACTCGAAAACGTCGCGCATTGGCGTGTCAATGAACAGAGCGAAGTTTCCGATTTGTCGGTCAGGTTGCTGCTCGGATTGCGATGACTTTTATCTTAACTTTCTTCGGTCCAATTCCTTTTTTATTAAATCCAGTTCACGGCTAACCTGTCCCGCGACGCTCGTGTTTTCCTGCGCCCGCCGTATCAAATACGGCACGACCTCCTGAACCGCGCCGTATGGAACGTATTTCGAAACGTTGTATTCGTGTTTGGCAAGAACGTAGGAAAGATTGTCGCTCATTCCGTAAAGCTGTGAAAAGAAAACGTGCGGGTGATTGTGTTTGATTCCCTTTTGATGAAGTTTTTCCGCCAGACGGCAAACGCTTTCCTCGTTGTGCGTTCCGGCGACAAACGCGATTTCTTCGATATTACTCAGGCAATAATCAACCGCTGCGTCAAAATCGCGGTCGGTCGCCGCTTTGTCCGCGTGAATCGGCGACGGGTAATTCATTTCTTCGGCTCGTTCACGCTCTTTTTCCATATACGCGCCGCGCACTAATTTAACCGCCAGCAGATAATTATTTTCCTTAGCTTTGCGATGCGACTCTTTGAGAAATTCAAGACGATCGTGGCGGTAAAGCTGAATCGTGTTGTAAATAATCGGCTCATCCACGTTGTATTTTTCCATCATTTCCGTTGCCAGATTATCAATCGCCTCTTGTATCCAGGATTCTTCGGCATCAATAAAAACCGGCTGATTGATGGAATGAGCATATTCGCAAATTTCATTGACCCGCGCTCTGGTTCGATCCCACTCCGCTGCTTCGCCCTTCAGCAATTCTTTGCCGTCGTTGATTTTTTCCAGAAGTTCGATTCGCGCCACGCCGGTAACTTTAAAGACGGCGAACGGAACATATTCGTCTTCTTTGGCGCGCGTGACGGTACGGATAATTTCGTTTTTCGTGCTTTCAAAAATCGTTTCCAAAGATTTGCCCTCGACCGAATAATCGAGAATCGTCCCGATGCGCGACGCGCCGAGTTTTTCAATCGTCGGCTGACACTCTTCAATCGTTTCGCCGCCGCAGAATTGACGAAAAACCGTTTGCTTGATAATGCCTTTCACCGGCAAATGTATTTTCAGAAACAATTGGGTCAAAGTCGTTCCGATGCTCGTCAAAATCGGCGAGTTCATCAATCGAAAAAGCGCGTATTTGCGTTTCAACTCGCCGTCGGTTTTATCGGCGAAAGCGGTCGCCGTATCCTGGAAATTTATTTTGAATTCGCTCATTAATTATTAACAATCGCCATTTATCCGCCGCAGTTTACCTAACAATAATTTAACTACACTTTCCCCAAAAAATAAATGCCGATTGTTTCCCGGCGCAAATTGCTTTATCATTTTTATTTTTGTCAAAGGTAATTTATGAGTAAAGCACTTCCAAAGCGTTCGGAGAATTATTCCGAATGGTATAACGAACTCGTCAAACGCGCCGATTTAGCCGAACATTCGGCGGTTAAAGGCTGTATGGTCATCAAACCTTACGGCTATTCTATCTGGGAAAAAATGCAGCGCGCGCTCGACGATATGTTCAAAGCGACCGGACACAGCAACGCATATTTTCCGTTGTTCGTGCCGAAAAGTTTTCTTGAAAAAGAAGAAGAACACGCCGAAGGTTTCGCCAAAGAATGCGCCGTCGTGACGCATTACCGCCTTAAAAACAATCCTGACGGCAAAGGCTTGATCGTTGACCCGAACGCCAAGCTCGAAGAAGAATTAATCATTCGACCGACCAGCGAAGCCGTCATCTGGAACACCTACAAAGGCTGGATTCAGTCGTGGCGCGATTTGCCTTTGCTAATAAATCAATGGGCAAACGTCGTGCGATGGGAAATGCGAACGCGCCTGTTTTTGCGAACCACTGAATTTCTCTGGCAGGAAGGACACACCGCGCACGCGACCAGCCAGGAAGCGGTCGAGGAAACGGAACTAATGCTCGGCGTTTACGCGACTTTCGCCGAAGATTGGATGGCTTTGCCGGTTCTCAAAGGTTTGAAATCGGCGAATGAGAGATTTGCCGGTGCAATCGAAACCTATTGCATCGAAGCCTTAATGCAGGACGGAAAGGCTCTGCAATCCGGCACGTCGCATTTTCTCGGGCAAAACTTTGCGAAGTCATTCGACGTGAAATTCGTTAATAAAGAAAATCAACTCGAATACGCGTGGGCGACGAGTTGGGGCGTTTCGACGCGGTTAATGGGCGCGTTGATTATGGCGCATTCGGACGATAACGGCTTGGTTTTGCCGCCGAAACTGGCGCCGATTCAATGCGTTATCGTGCCGATTTTCCGCAGCGATGAAGATTTATCAGAGATTTCGCACAAAGTTTTCAATGATATTTTACCGAAATTAGAAGCTCGTGGAATTTCGGTAAAATATGATAATGACGACAAATACAAGCCTGGATTTAAGTTTGCCGAATATGAATTAAAAGGTGTCCCGATTCGTCTCGGAATCGGTATGCGCGACCTCGAAAACGGCACGGTCGAAGTCGCTCGGCGCGATACATTATCGAAGGAAACCGTTGCGCTCGACGGCATCGAAAACGTCATTGCCAATTTGCTCGACGAAATTCAGCAGAACATTTATCAAAAGGCGTTAAAGTTCCGCGAGGAAAACACTTTTCGAGTTGATTCGTGGGACGATTTCAAAATGCAGATCGAAAAGGGCGGCTTTATCGAAGCGCATTGGGACGGCACAAGCGAAACGGAGGAGAAAATTAAAGCCGAAACAAAAGCGACGATTCGCCTCATTCCGCTCGAACCGTCCGCAGAATCGGGAACCTGCGTTTATTCGGGCGCACCGTCAAAACAGAGAGTCGTGTTCGCCCGATCTTATTAAACACAAAGGGCGTAAAAACAGGAAACGGCACGAAAAAGAATTGAATTTTTCGTGTCGTTTCCTGTTTTTTTTGTGGTTAATGATCATTCATTTTCGATGAATTCGGTTTTTCAATTTTTCGGCGGCTGTTTTTCGTTTTCAGAATAATTTCTCCTGCCTGGGTCATTGAACGAATCGGCGACAAATCTCCGGCGTTGCCGCCGCGTTCGGCATACCGCGTCGGGACGAGCAGGTATTTTACTTGCGGCGTAGTTTCGTTATTAGAGAAAATCTGGACGAGCGAATGCAGTTCGCGGTGCGTTTCGTTGGCGAGCGTGTGCGCCGCGTCGCGCAGACTTTGCAGGAAATTCATTGCCGCCGAACGCCGGTCGAATTCGATGCGCGAATTTTTCCGGATTAGAAAATGACTGATTTGATTGTGCGCTCGCGGCGGTTTGACCGCGCCGATGACGGTTAAATTTTCCAAATCAAACGCTGCAAAATTTTTTTCCGCCGCATTGATTTGCGGTTTCGCGCCGTCCACGATTACTAAATCAGGCAAATCTTTTTTCGCGGGCAAAAGACGCAGCCGTTCGCTGACGGCGGCAGCGAGCGCGGCGGTTTCCGAGAGGTTTTCAAATTCCCAGACCAAACCGTCTTCTCTTTGCAAAACACCATCGGCGGCAATGACGCGGGCGGCGACGATTTCTTTGCCCGCTAAGTGCGCGACATCGAAACACTCGATGCGGCGCGGCGGTTTGCGCAATCCGAAGAGGATTTTAATTTCTTCGAGCAATTCGTTTTTTCCGGCGGTTGATTGACCTTTTTTATAATTGAAAGCGTGCGGCGCGAGCGTCTGTGTTTTGGCGATTGACGGCGGCAATCGGTCGGGCAGTTGAGCGACGATTTTTATTTTATGTCCGAAGTCTTCGGTTAATTTGTTTTCTAAAGATTTCCTTTCGGGAAAATCAAGCGGCACGAAAATTTGTTTCGGCGCATAAAAACGATAAAAGTTTCGGATAAAACCGGCGATGCTTTTTTCATCAACCGCGTCGCCTTCTGTTTCAAAATTTAATCTGCCGACCGACTTCCCGCGCCGCAAAGTTGTTACATAAATTCTCGTCGTATTTTCCTCGCGGCTCAGCGTGATGACATCGTTCATCTTCGAAACGTGAACTTGCCATTTGGCGTTGGCGGCGATTTCTTCAATCGTCAATCTGATGTCGCGCCATTCGGCAGCCGATTCGTATTCGTAATTTTCGGCGAGCATTTCAATTTTTCGGTCAATCTTCGTTAAAGCAAGTTCGGTTTGATTCGATAAAATTAAATGAACGATTTCGACCGATTCGAGATAAGTCGGGCGGTCGCAAATCGAAGCGACGCACGGCGCGAGACAGCGGTGCAAAAAGTATTCGGGACACGGCGCGTCAAAGTCGCCGCGAATATCGAGTTCGCACGGGCGCAGGCGAAAAGTTTTCGCCAGTAAATCGAGCATTCGCCGCACCATTCCGGTCGGCAAAAACGCGCCGTAAATGTTTTGTTCGGGCGTTTTGTTTTCCGGTCGGCGCGTGATTAAAAGACGCGGGAATTTTTCGTCCGTTGTGAGTTTTAGAAATGGATAACTTTGATTTTCCATTATTCGGAACGCCGACATCTTGTCGGCATTTTGCTTTGGAAAAGCGAGTATATTTTTGCAAACTGAATCTCGGAGTAACGCTCATTGCCGACAAGATGTCGGCGTTCCGAGTTAGCTGTCGGCTTCAAGCATTTGATGAATCGCGTCGAGCGTGTCGGCATCTTTCGGCAACTTATCCTCGCGCCATCTCAAGATTCGCGGGAAGCGCACGGCAACTCCTGATTTGTGGCGCGTGGATTTTTGGATGCCTTCAAAGCCGAGTTCAAAAACAAGTTTCGGTTCAACGCTTCGCACGGGTCCAAAAGTTTCGAGCGTGTGGCGGCGCACGAAATTATCCACGCGGCGAATCTCCTTGTCGGTCAAACCCGAATACGCTTTGGCAAACGGCACGAGTTCGCCGTTCGACCAAACGGCGAAAGTGTAATCGGTGTAGAGACTGGCGCGTTTGCCCGTGCCGCGCTGCGCGTAAATCATCACCGCGTCAACGGTCAGCGGTTCGATTTTCCATTTCCACCAATCGCCGCGCGGACGACCGACGCGAAACGGCGAGGCGAGCCGTTTGAGCATAAAACCTTCGACTTTGCGACTGCGGCTTTCCTCACGAATTTTTGCTAAATCTTCCCAACTTTCGGCTTCGACGGTCGGATAATAAATTAAATTTTTCTTTGCTTCGTCAGGCAGATTGTCCAAAATTTCAATCATCTTCGCGCGTCTGAAACTCAACTCTTTCTGGCGAATATCTTCGCCTTCAAATTCGAGCAAGTCGTAACAAAGCAATACGACCGGAACTTCTTCCAACAATTTTTTGCCGACGGTTTTGCGCCCGATGCGTCTTTGAAGCTGCGCGAACGGCATCACCGCATCGTTCATCCAGGGCAAAATTTCGCCGTCCAAAACCGTGCCTTCGGGTAAAGCGAAACTCGCGTTTGTGATTTCAGGAAAACGCTCGGAAACCAAATCTTCGCCGCGCGACCAGAGAAAACTTTCGCCGCCGCGCCTGATGAGTTGCGCTCTGATGCCGTCCCATTTCCACTCGGCTTGCCAGTCTTTGATGTCGCCCAATTCTTCGAGCGGAAAATCCAATTGATGCGCCAGATGAAACGGATACGGGCGCGACAAATCCGCGTCTTCACTCGATGCTTCCAATAAATTCAAATAAAAATCGGCGGTCGGCGACCAGGTTCCCATCAAACGATGCGCGATAATTTCCTTTTCGATTCCCGAAACTTGCGCCAAAGCTCTGGTTACGAGAGATTGCGACACGCCGACTCGAAAACTGCCCGTCACCAATTTGTTCCAAACGAAACGCTCATTCGCGTCGAGTTCGTTCCACGCCTGAGCGACCGCTTCGCGCTGTTCGGTTTCGTCCAATCCGCGTAAAGGAACAGTTCGATTTTCAACCCAGTAAGCCAGCGGCAATTCGCTGCCCGTCGCGTTCGTATCAGGCAAAAGCAGCGCAATCGTTTCGCCCAAATCGCCGACGGCATCATAGGAAAGTTCAAACAGCCAATCGGGAATCTCCGAAATCTCCGCCGCCCACATTCTAAGTTTCGCCGTCGGAATAATCTGACGCGGTTTGCGCCCGCTCAGAAAATAAATCGCCCACGCCGCGTCCGCCGCGTCCGCGTTTTTGAAGTATTCGACTATCGCCTCGACTTTTTCGTTGGTCTTATTCGTCTGGTCGAGCGCAAGATATAAATTGGTGAATTTTTTCATTTAAGAATTATTTGTCTAGCGACGAACGCAGATAAAACCCGGCATCATTTTTTCAAATCGGTGTTCACCCGTTTTCATCTGTGGACAATATCTCTTCTTCGTCAACCTTTAATTTTTCCATCTCCGGCGAATCGCCGACGAATTTAGTTTCGAGCGGACGAGCATCTTTGCCGACGCTTTTTAAGTATTTGACAACCGTGTCAATACTGCCGTGCGTCACCCAGATTTGTTCGGCTTCGGTGGCGTCAATCGCGGTCATTAGTTCTTCCCAATCGGCGTGGTCAGACAAAATTATTCCGCGGTCAACCGCGCGGCGGCGACGCGCTCCGCGAATCCGCATCCAGCCCGACGCAAAGCCGGTTGACTGGCTGCCGAATCTTCGCGTCCAAGGCGTGTCCTGCGCGGACGGCGGCGCGATAATCAGCGAGCCGATAAAGTCTTTTTTATTTTCAACTTCACCGACATACGTCGTCGGCGGAAGTTCAACGCCTATTTCACGGTAATCTCTGGTTAATCTTTCAACCGCGCCGTGCGTGTAAATTCGTCCGATTGAACGGTCAACGCTTTTCATAATCCTTTGCGCTTTACCCAAAGAATAAGCGAAAATCACCGTCGCTTTTCCCTTCTCGACATTGCCGCGCCACCACTGATTAACTTCTTCAAATAAAATCTCCGGTTTCGTCCAGCGGTAAATCGGCAGCCCGAACGTGGCTTCAGTGATAAAGGCGTGACATTTGACCGGCTCAAACGCGGCGCACGTCGGGTCGCAGGTTAATTTATAATCGCCGCTCGCCACCCAAACTTCGCCTTTGTATTCGACGCGAACTTGCGCCGAGCCGAGAACGTGACCCGCCGGATGCAACGAAACTTTCACGCCGTTAATTGTCGTGGATTTGCCATATGGAAGCGTTTCGATATTTCCTTCGTTATAAAGCCTGGTGCGAAACAGCAGTTCGCCTTCCTTACTGACCAGATAATTTTTCGAGCCGCGATAAGTGTGGTCGGCGTGTGCGTGAGTTAAAACCGCGCGCGTCACAGGCAGCCACGGGTCAATATAAAAATTGCCGGGTTCGACGTAAAGACCGCGTTCGGTTGGTTTAATAAGTCGCATAATTTCGGAACGCCGGCATCTTGCCGGCAAACATTTGCCGGCAAGATGCCGGCGTTCCATTTAATCTTTCAAAATTCCGCGTGAAATAACGATTCGCTGCATCTCGCTCGTGCCTTCATAGATGGTTGTGATACGAGCGTCGCGGTAGTATTTTTCGACGTTGTAGTGTCGAGAGAATCCGTTGCCGCCGTGAATCTGGACGGCTTCGGCACAAACCTTATTTGCCGTTTCCGACGCAAACAGTTTTGCCATTGAAGCGAACACGCCCGATTGTTTATGTCCTGCGTCCTTCATCGCCGCGGCGCGTAAAGTCAAAAGTCTGGCGGCTTCTATTTCCGTCGTCATATCGGCGAGCTTGTGTTGAATCGCTTGAAACTCGCTGATTGGTTTGCCGAATGCAACGCGGTCTTTCGAATAATTTTTCGCTTCGTCGAGTGCCGCCTGCGCGATGCCGACCGATAAAGCGGCGATGCCGATTCTGCCGTTATCCAAACCGCCAAAGGCAACTTTTAACCCTTTTCCGAGTTCGCCCAGAACATTACCCTTCGGAACTTTTACGTCGGTTAAACTCATCTCGCAGGTTTGCGAAGCACGTTGTCCCATTTTGTGTTCAACCGACGAAACCGCCAAACCTTCCGTGTCGCCTTCGATTAGAAACGCCGTGATTTCCTTGCGCCCGTCCGCTTCGCCCGTCACGGCAATCGTCAAATAAACTCCGGCTTCGCCGCCGTTCGTGACCCACGATTTCGTGCCGTTCAAAATATAATTGTCACCGTCCTCAAGGGCGCGAGTTTTTTGATTCGTCGCGTCCGAACCGGCTTGCGGTTCACTCAAACAAAACGCGCCGAGCTTTTCGCCTCTCGCCAGCGGCACGAGATATTTCTGCTTCTGTTCTTCTGTTCCGTGACTCAAAATCGGATAACAACAAACCGAATTAGTCACGCTGACGATGACCGCAACCGACGAATCGGCTTTGGCGATTTCTTCGAGCGCGACGGCGTAAGAGACCGAATCAAATCCTGCGCCGCCGTATTCTTCAGGAATTATCATTCCCAACAGTCCGAGTTCGGCGAGACCGGCAAGCTGCTCGCGCGGAAATTTTTCCTGTTCGTCATACTCGCGGGCGACAGGCGCGATTTCGTTTTGCGCGAATTCGCGCACGGCGTTTCGCACCATTTGCTGTTCTTCGGTTAATTCAAAATTCATAAGTTAATTTTAATTAAAACTTAAACTATTTGAAATCGGAAATCAAAAATTTCAACTTTCAAAAGAAACGGGAAAATGATGCGAATTTCGGCTGGCATATCGTTTGCAAAATATCTGCTTTGTCCAAACAAGTTCGTATGTTTTTGATTCAGAAAAGGAGAGAATAAAATGAGAGATTTGTTTCGAGGAGCGATTGCAGGCGCGGCTGCGTGGAAATTCGGCGGCGGGCTGATTTCTACTATTTTAATTTTTGTGCTGGTGTTTTGGCTTTTAGGAAAATGTTAATTGAAGAAAGTCGAACAGTGGAAAAGTTGTGAGAATTTAATCGAACTTGATTTTTCACTTTCTACTCTTCTTTCTTTAAAAGTTTAGTTGTATTTTCGATAACGCTGCCCGGTCGGGAAAATTCGCCGGTATCGGGTGCTTTCCACGAATTTACGGGCGGAACGTAGCTTTGCGCCGGCTGTGATTGCTGCGGCGGCAATCCTCTCGCGCCGGCTCCGTGAAGTGCGTTTATATTTGCGGTCGGCAGTTCATTCGCCGGAAATGAACCGGCATTTGAGCTTTTCAGAAAAACGAGCGAGCCAATTAATAACATTAAGCCGCCAAAGATGCCAACAACTGCTGAAACGGCAGCCAGTTCATCAACATTAACAATTCCCCAAAACGGTGCCATAATCAGCACGAAAAATATCATCCACATTATGCTGAAGACAACGCCGTTCTTTTTGGTCATCCATTTTTTCGATTTATATAATTCGGCAAGCTGCGGCAGAAAACCGCCGTGCGCGAGAATCTCGGAAATTAAGCTGAGCGGAAACCCGCAGCGCGAACAAAATTTCGTTTCCTCAGATACTTGCTGTTGACCACAACGCGGACAGTGCATAATTTCTTTCTCCAACTCTAAATAATAGCTTTCGTTTAAATCTCTTGTCAGCTACGAATTATAATTCGCATTAGTTCAAAAGGAAATCGCTCACCGGCGCGGCATTTTTTCGTCGGAAAACATTTGGAAAATCGCAAAAGCGCGACCCTGAAAATGTTCGGCGCGAGCGATTGTTTCAATCAGAATTTCAAATATTGATTTCATTTTTTCGGGCGCGGGCATTTCGCGGCGTAAATCCGTGTCCGACTCAAAAAGCGCGAAACCTTTACGCCTGGTTGCTTCCACTTCCGCCAAATGTTCCGTCATCAAACGAGTTGTCGAAAGTTCTTCGGGCAGCGTCCATTCAAACGGGTCGTCCCACAATCTGGTCATAATGCCGCCGAAAGTTTGCTCGACTGCGCCCGCGCTTCGCAGAATGTATTCGCCGATTGAGAACATCTGAAAGGTCTGCGGCAATTCACGCGGTCGCCAAAACAATTTATCGTCGCTCGTGAGTTTCAATAAATCGGCAGAGCGCGAGTGCAAAGCGGAAAATTGCTTGTCAAAAGTTTCTATCTGCGATTTCATAAAATAAAAAGCGAGCATCAGGATTTTAACCCGACGCTCGCCGCTTGTCATTGATGCTGACTGTTATTTTTTACTTGCCCTGAACTCTTCGGTCTTCCTCGATCATTCCCAGACCGTAATTTTTCCCGTTGTAATTCACGCCGTTCTGGATTTTGCCCTTTACGCCAATCTTCGTTCCCTTCGACGGAACGCTAGACTGCGTGACAACCCAAATTGAACCCGTTCCGTCGTCAACTTTATACACGCCGCCGCGAATCTGCGTCAGCGGAATGTTCAAACCGTAACTGTCGCGCACCGTTCCCGCAATACCGACTTCTTTGTTGTAATACTTCGACGGATTGGCTTCGATAGACGCGATGCTCTCGCGCTTCGGACACGCCGCCGTTATCAAACCGAGCGTCAAGACCAGCCCGATTAAAATAGTCTTCGTTGTTTTTTTCATATTTTCTCCTGTTTATCTTTTGAAAATGCGGGAGAGCCGTTTGTCGTGACTTAGACAGCGAACGCGCAGGTAAAAGTTTGCCATTATTTTCGTTTTCTGCGATTCTTTTAGCGTTCAATTTTGTCAAGCGGCACGCAAAATACATTTATGGGGACGGCAACAGGGCAGGCAACGAACGAGAGGTTTTCGTTTTCATCGAGCATCGCGGCTGATGTGTGGCATCCGAAACAAAGTTCGCAGGCGTTCGAGTGGTGGTATTTCGATGCTTTGAGCGAAGACGGGCGCGATGCGGTCGTGATAATTTTTCTCGACAACTTTATCTTTTCGCCGCGCTACAACTCGACGAATCGAAAGATAAGTAAAATAGCGGCAAGGCTGCGCTCTAATAAAGATTCGCAGTGCCGGAAATGTTTTCCCGCCATCGCTTTTACTTATTACCGCGACGGCAAGCCAAAATATCGCGCCATCAACGAATTTCTGCCCGAAGAGTTTTCCGCCGACGAAGATAAGCCCGCGTGCGTCATCGGCGACAATCATTTTCGCATCGAGAAAGCTCCGTATGGTTCGGGCTATCTGCTTTCGATTAATGCCAAGCTGCGAAACAATAAAAACTTAAAAGCCAACTTTGAATGGCTGTCGGTCGAGAGCGATTTTCTGCCCGATAAACCGATTAACACCGAAGATTCGCACAGTTGGAACTTGGTCGTATCGCGCGCCGACGTGACCGGCAGAATCAATATCAACGACGACACAGGCAAGTCGCTCGATGTCGTCAATTTTCGCGGCACGGGTTATCACGACCACAATCTCGACAACCGCTGGATGCCCGATACGGTCAGCGATTGGCAATGGGGACGCGCTCATTTCGCCGACGCGACCGCCGTCTTTTATCGTTACAAGGAAAACGGCGCAGCAAACCCGACGACGAAACTTTTTATCGTTCGCAACGACGAGCTGCGCGACCGCGATTCGACTTATGAAGAAACGAATTTCGCCCGCGACGTTTTCGGCATAAAATACCCGCAGCGTCTGAAGCTGCAAACCGAAGACGATATGCGTCTGCGCGTCAAGCAGACAAAGATAATTGACGCGAGTTTCTTTTATCTGCGCTTTCAAAGCGAGATGACGCTGACGCTGCGCGACGGAAAACCGCGCAAGACCATCGGCATCACGGAGCTTCTCAAGCCGAAGGCGTTAAAATACAAATGGCTCGACTGGCTGACGAATATGCGAATCGGACGCAACGGCAAAGGTTCGTTTCTGCCGTGATGAAACTATTGTTTTCAATTTCTATATCAGCCGTTCCGGTCATCGAAGATGATAAATAATATAGCGCAGGGTGAAACCCTGCGTTGTCGGCAGGAAATTTGAACGCTCGCTGAAGGCGAGCAACAACCGGCGTCGGCGTGTTCGACACTTTCAGCGTCGGGGATTTATCGTCCGATTAACGTAGGGTTTCACCCTACGCTATATTGTTCGTCACCGTTGGCGACAAAATGCGAAACTTAATAATTCAGTAAACCTCTGAAATAAAAATTCGTTAATCGTCACTAACTATTGAAATTATTTCACAAATTCAGATTTTACGATTCCAAATATGCAAGAGAACCCGACAATAAATAAAGAAAACGTCAGCCGTTTTTTATGCGAAAACTGCGGCGCGAATATGGGCTTTGACGCGGCGAGCGGCGGCTTGGCGTGTCCATACTGCGGACACAAAAAAGTCGTTGAGCCGACGGGCGGCACGATAACCGAAAAAGACTTTCACAGCTTTTTGCGTCCCGACGCTCAACGCCTGCAGCCGATGGCAGTTAACGCAATGCAGGTAAGTTGCGAAACGTGCGGCGCGACTGTGACCTTTGTGCCGCCGGAAACTGCCGGAACGTGCGATTTCTGCGGCGGCAAAATCGTCGCTCAACCCAAATCTGCCGATCCGCTCGTCGCGCCCGAAGGCGTTCTTCCCTTCTCGGTCACAGCGCAAATCGCTTCGACCGCGCTCAAAGGTTGGATCAACTCGCGCTGGTTCGCGCCGAGCAATTTAAAAGTTTTGGCGCAGCCCGATAAAGTCGGCAGCGTCTATATTCCTTACTGGACGTTCGACGCTGACACTGACAGTCAATACGACGGCGAGCGCGGCGAACATTATTATGTTACGGAACACTACGAAGAAAACGGCGAAACGAAATCGAGACAGGTGCGTCATACGAATTGGTATGGAACTTCCGGTGCGGTCAGCCGACATTTCGACGACCTTTACATTCCCGCGACAAAATCTCTTTTGCCCGATTACGTCAAACATTTAAGTTGGGAATTTGACCGGCTAGTTCCGTATCAACCGGCTTACCTCGCCGGACACAAGGCGCAAACTTATCAAGTGTCGCTCGAAGAAGGCTTTGAGATTTTCAAACAACAGGCGAGCGGAATCATCTATTCGGACGTGCGCCACGACATCGGCGGCGACGAACAGCGCGTTCACAATGTCCACACCGATTATTCAAATATCACCTTCAAGCATTTGCTTTTGCCCGTCTACGCGGGCGCGTATCGCTACAACAATAAGGTTTTTCAAATCGTCGTCAACGGCAGAACCGGCGAAGTGCAGGGCGAACGCCCCTACAGTTGGCTGAAAATCGGCTGCTTAGTCGTCGTGATTCTTCTCGTGCTGATAATTATTTTGATAATTGCGGGCGCGACGAGGTGAAGAAAGGATGAGGGATGAGGGATGAGGGATGAATAAGAAAAATCCTTTTGCTTTATTCATCCCTCATCCTTCATCCTTCATCCTTATCCTCACTGCCGTGCCATACGCCAGAACTTCGGTAATCGTGGATGAAAATTCCGTCGCATCGTAGCGCATCGCAATAATCGCGTTTGCGCCGAGTTCGTGCGCGTGCTGAACCATTAAGCCAAAAGCATCCTGCCGGGCTGCTTCGCAGATGCGCGTGAACTCTTTGATGTTACCGCCGCCGAGTGCCTTTAATCCGCCGATGAATCCCGCGCCGATGCTCGTCGCACGAACCACGATGCCGCGCACCACACCTAGATATTCGACGATTTCGCCCATCGCCACATCGTTTCCCGTTGTAATTATCATTTTGAATTCTCCTGTAATTTATTCGTAACGCAATGCTTCAATCGGATTCAGGCGGCTGGCGCGCAAGGCGGGCAGAACTCCGGCGATGAATGCGATTAAACAAATCAATAAAATTATCAATATCAAAGATAACGGTTTGAAGGCAATCAAACGGTAGCCTTCAAACGATTGATTAAAATATTTGGAAGCGTATGAATTGGCGACAACGCCGACAATCATCGCCGTCACGATACCGAGAACCGCGCCCCAAAAGCCGATTAAAATTGATTCGAGCGCGAACAAAAAGAAAACCTTGCCGCGTCCCATTCCTAAAGCCTTTTGCAGCCCGATTTCCTTGGTTCGTTCCAGAACGGCAATCACCAGAGTATTGATGATGCCGAACGAAGCCGCGAGCAATGCGATGCCCGCGAAAAGATTCATCCCGATTTGGAAAAGACCGATGGCATCGTAAAGTCGCTTGTTCTGGTCAGCCATCGTTTCGACCTCGAAACCTTTTTCGTTCAGCTTCTTTTTGACGGCGGCGACGCTTGCCGCGTCGGTCTTGGCGACTTGAAACGAAAAAGTGGCGAATTTATTATAATCAACCTCGCCGGAACGCTGGGCTTGATAGATTTGTTTCTCGGTTGCGCGGTCAATGGTCGAGAAATACGAATCCATAATGCCTTTGGTCGCCACGCCGACAATCTTTAATTTCACCGTCTGTATCTGCGGCGGCACGCCCGTTTTGTATCCAATCGTCACTTCTCTGCCGATTAAACTTTGAAAATCGTCGCTAAAGACTTTGGCGAGCGAGTAGAGTAGAATTATCTGATTTTCGCCGTCAATCTGCCTGCCCGCTTCCAGCTTTTGCGTGACGCCGACGGCGGTCGAGTTAATCGGCGAAACATATTTTTTAACGCCGTCGAGGGAAATATAAGCGGCTCTCGCCGAATACTTGGGCGAAGCGGCGACGACTTCGGGAAACTCGCTTGCCAGCCGTTCGATTTGCTCCGAAGTGACGGTTATGCCGTTCGGGTCAAAGCCGGTCGCTTCTTCTTTCGGTTCGGTGTATTCTTTCGGTTCGCCGTTCGACGGCGAATCGTCTTTGGGCGGCTTTTTATTGATAAACAACGTGCCGTTTCCCTCAAAATTCTTGACCTGCGTTTCGATATAATCCTTCACGCCGTCGCCCAAACCGTTGGTCAGCGTCAATGTAAAAGCCCCGACAAAGATTGCCAACACGGTCAGCAGAGTTCTCAGCTTATTGCGAAAAAGATTGCGGTTCGCCGTGATGATTAAATCTTTCAGGTTCATAAATTCTGTTTGAAGTAGTCGGAGAAAATTAAATTTAAGATAAGAATTTAGCCACAGATTTGCACAGATGAACTCGGATGATAAGAAAAGATGTGAAAATGCAGTTTAAAATCATAAAACATCTCGTGTTTATCTGTGCAAATCTGTGGCTGAATTTCTTAAAAATCAAATCTGTCCTATTACTTAAGTAATCGAGCAAAATAACACTATAAATAATTTGTTGCCGATGGAACGCCGGCATCTTGCCGGCAAACGCTTGCCGGCAAGATGCCGGCGTTCCTTTCTTAAAAATCAAATCTATCCAATTACTTATCCTTCCAAAACAATCTCGCCGTCCTTTAATAAAATCATCCGCGCGCATTTCGCCGCCAAATCTTCGTCGTGCGTGACGATGACGATGGAAATCTTTGCTTCCTGATTTAATCTAAAAAGCGTGTCTTCGATCATCTTGCCCGTCGCCGAATCGAGATTGCCGGTCGGTTCGTCGGCGAAGATGATTTTCGGCTCGCACGCCAACGCTCTGGCGATGCAGGCGCGCTGCTTCTCGCCGCCCGATAAATCTTTCGCCTGTTTTTTCGCCAAACCTTCCAGCCCGACCGTCTGCAAAAAGCTCATCGCCTTATCGCGTCGTTCGGCTGTTGCCAAACCGCGAATTTTCAGCGGAAGCGCGACGTTTTCCAAAACCGAATCTCTGCCGTTCAAAAAGAATTGCTGAAAAACAAAGCCGAAGGTTTCGTTGCGAAATTTGTTCAGACGACTTTGCGAAAACTCGTTGACGTTTTCGCCGTCGAAAAATATCGTCCCGCTCGTCGGCGTGTCGAGACAGGCGAGCAAATGCATCAAAGTTGATTTCCCGCTGCCGGATTTCCCCACAATCGCCAGATTATCGCCCTGTTCGATTCGCAGATTGACGCGCTTTAACGCTTCGTAATCCGTGCCGCCGCTGGTGTATGTTTTGGAAAGGTTCGTGGCTTCAAGCATATTCGTTTCGGAAATGACGGAATCGCTAAATGATGTCGCGATTCATACGTCGAAGCAAAACGGGTTTGTTGCAAATAAATGCAGCCGCTCAGGTTGAGCCGCCGCATTTTTTTGTTTTATTCGATTCGATGAATGATTTATTTCATCATCTCCTCCGGCTTCATCTCCATATCAGTGTGATAAACCACCTGCCACGATTTTCCGTTTTTGCGCCAGACGGAGACGGTTCTTATATTCTCTGTTTCCGTCTTTCCTTCGGGATTTGCGCCTTCGACTTTAACGATTGCCGTTACAATAGCCGCGTCTTTGTCTATCCACGCGACTTTTATATCCGAAAGCTCTGCGTTTGTCAGATTGGCTTTCGTTATATTAGCCAGCGTCGCAGTTTTATTGCTGATGCCGTCGGCAGAAACGCCCTGATAATCGTCGGCGAGCATTTTCCCGAAATCTTCCCAACGCTTTGCCTTTATCGCGCTCCAAGCCATCTGCTCCTGATTCATCAACATTTGGTCGGGAGTCATTTTCTTCGACATTTTATCGTCCTTCTTCATCTCGTCCTGAGCGAAGGCGGACAACGCCAAACACAAAATAAACGCCAAAACTAACGTCATTTTTATTTTCATATATTTATCTCCTGAATTTACTTTTGAACTCGATTGACTAATACGATTAACCGAGCCGACCGGCGACGAATGGCGCGTCTTTCGGCTCAGAATATGTTTTGCCGACGAACTGCTTCGGAATTGAAAAGATTTTTCACCAAAAGAATAACCGCAAAGTTATGTTTTTGACAACATAATTTTGCGGCTTGACTTGGGAATCAATAAATTCTGACTGATTAATCCTCGACGGGCGGAGTTTTCTTCTTGCGCGTCAAACCGGATTTGCGAGCCGATTTGCGAATGTAGCCCATCGCTTCATAAAGCGCGCTGTCCGAGCCTTCGGTCGGGTCGGCGATGACACCGGCGACGATCATCTCGACTTCGGCGAGCGTTATCTGATCTTCCGATTCGCGCGTGGCGATTTTCTGAATTTCCTCGTCCTTGATGGTCATCAACTCCTGTCGCGGCACGAGACTCTTGTCAACCTGCGCTTCGTATTCGGCGACTGATTTTCCGGCGAATTTCTTATCGGGCGCGAGCGTTTTCCACGCATTTAAGACTTTCAGCATTTTTTCTTCGTTTCCTTTGGGATTATACGGCATATTTTTACCTCTTAAATTGTTGCGAGAATTTTGACAGCAGATAGTTGAGAGCCTAAGCGGGTAATTCAAGGCGGGAACGAAGCGCACGACAAATCGGTTCAGATTCTCTCGCCAATCAAACGTCTGCCGACGCGCATTTCGTCAACAGTTATTATCAGACACAGTTAAACATTAGTCAACATTTTTTTATTTTTAGTTTGACAACTGATTGTTTATCCGAAATTAAACGCTGAACGGTGAACTCAAAACGCATTTTTCGAATAAAAAACCGCGATTTGGAATTGGGCAATCCGGTGTTATGGCTTTTTAAATGCGTTTGTAAAGATTCAAAATGCGTTTGAAAACACATAATTCGCGGTTTATGTTTTCGGAAATCCTTTTGAGAATTGATAAATCATAATTTGGATTTTTAGATTAGCGGATTTAACTGTTTGAATCAGGTTTGCGGCGTTTTATTTTGTGATTTAGCAGTTAAATCCGCGTCTTTTCGTTTGAGCGAATAGTTTTTTTGCGTTTTTCTGCGGCTAAGCCGCCTGATATTCGGAAAGTCTGTGCCTTTCCGACAAGCATCTTAAAATGAACCGAGTCTGCGCCTCGAACGGCGACAGAGCCGAGCCGTTTTAGAGAGAGAACTTTTACCGGAAAGGCTGACGCTTTCCGCACATCAGGCGGCACAGCCGTCAAAAATCAGTTAATTTCTTTTTCAACTTTTACCAAAAATATC
>CBDUBY010000002.1:0-48586 GCA_965365505.1 uncultured Pyrinomonadaceae bacterium
CCGCTTTTTCGACGTTTGCCGAGCGTTCAATAAACACCGGCACATTTCCGGGTCCGACACCGAACGCCGGTTTGCCCGAAGAATATGCGGCGCGAACCAAACCGATTCCGCCGGTTGCTAAAATTACGGCGGTGCGTTTGTGCTTCATCAAAGTTTCCGTGCCTTCGATGGTCGGCGTAGCTAAACATCCGACTGCATCTGATGGCAAACCTTCGCGCACGCCGACTTCGCGCATCACGCGAGCGGTTTCGGAAATTGAACGCGCCGCCGACGGATGCGGCGACAAGACGATTGTGTTTCGGGATTTGATGGCGATGATAATTTTGAAAATCGCCGTCGAAGTCGGATTAGTTGAAGGAATAATTGCCGCGACCACGCCGCGCGGCGAAGCGATTTCGACGACCGATTCAGTTTCCCGAATCACGCCGACGGTTTTCAGAGTTTTAAAGTAATTCCAAACATCTTCCGCCGCGAAACGATTTTTTTCCTGTTTGTCTTCCGGCTTGCCGAATCCGGTTTCCTCACTCGCCATCGCGCCCAGGCGCGCCGAAGCGCGAAGCGCGACCTGTGCCATCGCTTCGCAGATGCGGTCAATTTTCGCCTGGTCAAATTTCGCAACTTCCTGAAACGCAAGATGCGCGGCTTCGACCGCGCTTGCTGCTTCCTGCTGCGAAACTGAAACTTTCTCTTCCGACATAAAATTACGGATTACGAATTCAAATTGCGATCGGCATTTTCAACTTGTGAATTGCAATTTAGAGTTCGTAATTGAATTTACTTGTTTCTCGATTTGTTTCGGTCGTTCACCGAAATTTCGCTGTTCGCGTCGCCCGCGCCGAGCTGTCCGCGTCCGCCGCCCTGAATCGCTTTTTCGTCGGGACTGTAGCCGACGCCTTTCGGCAGAACTCTTTCGACTTCGCCGTGCGGTCTGGGGATAACGTGAACCGAAACTAATTCGCCGACGCGACGCGCCGCCGCCGCGCCCGCGTCAGTCGCCGCTTTGACCGCGCCGACATCGCCGCGCACGAAAATCGTGACATATCCTGCGCCAATATATTCCTTGCCGATCAGTTCGACGTTCGCCGCTTTCACCATCGCGTCCGCCGCTTCGACCGCGCCGACGAAACCTTTGGTTTCGACCATTCCCAATGCTTCAAGAGCCATATTTATTCCTCGCTTTTTGTTGAAATGTATTTTAATACAAGTAGAAATGAAAGGCTAAACGTAACACGCGGCAAGCCGAATAATCAAGCGGGCTACAAACCGACAAAATCAATTAAAAGGATTGACTTAACCTTTTAACAAAGCTATATTTCAAATTTAAGACAGTTTCCGACTAACTTATCTTTGGCGATACAAAACCAGCAGTAACATGTCTTTGACACTCGGCGAAAAACTTCGACAAGCCCGCGAAGAACGCGGCATTACCATCAGCGAAGTCGCTGAACAAACCCGTATTTCCGCGCTGTATCTCAGTTGTATCGAGAACGACGACTACCGAACTTTGCCCGGCGGAATTTTCAACAAAGGTTTCATCAAATCATTTGCCAAATACGTCGGCGTGGACGAACAGGAAGCGTTACAGGATTACGCTAGTCTGGTCGCCAACGCCAGCAATGAAATTGTTGATGAACCGAAAACTTACCGCCCGCAAGTTTTGACCGACGAGCGCAACTCATCGAATCTTCCGACGATTATTGTCGCCGTTCTGATTTTAATTTTGATGACTTGGGGAGTTCTGGCTCTGGTCAATTATATCCAAAATCAGCCTGCACAATCTACGAATGTTAATTCCAATACAAATACGGTCAGCAATATCAGTCTGACAAACACGAATACAGAAAACACGAACGCGGCGATTGTGCCGACAATGCGCGATTTGAAAATAGAGATTAAAGCCGACGGCGGTGACATATATGTATCGTCGGTGAGCGACGGCAAACCGAACAATGCTTTAATCAAAAATGGAAAAAGCTTGATTTTTGAACCAAAGGAAACACTGCAGCTCAGTTTTGCCAGAGAGCGCGTCCAGTTTGCCCAGGTGCTGTTAAACGAAAAACAACTCACGCTGGCGAATCCGCCTACCAAAGGAAAAGCCATACTTGAAATTAATCGAGACAACTCAGCGCAAATATGGGAAAGCGGACAAATTACAATCGGAGGAAAGCCCGCGCCGAGATAAAAATTATGCGGCTTTTTTACAAGTTCAAATTTATATTTGATAATTAAAAGGATAAATGCGCCCGCCGTGAAAAGTGCGGGCTTTTTTGTATAAATTCGTATGTTGATAGAAGAAATTAAAGAAGGCTTAACATTTGACGACGTTTTGTTGATTCCCGCTTATTCGGAGATTTTGCCGAGCGATACCGATACCTCAACACAGTTTTCGCGTAACATTCGACTGAACATTCCGCTGTGTTCGAGCGCGATGGACACGGTAACGGAAGCGGGTTTGGCAATCGCGCTCGCGCAGCAGGGCGGCATCGGTGTCGTTCATAAAAATTTTCCCATCGAGCAACAGGCGGAAGAAGTGGATAAAGTAAAACGCTCGGAATCGGGAATGATTGTTGATCCGGTGACGATTCGTGACAACGCTCTCGTTTCGGAAGCATTAAAGGTGATGGAGCGTTTTAAAATCAGCGGCGTTCCGGTCGTTGACGAGAATGGCTTGCTCGTCGGCATTATCACGAACCGCGATTTGCGATTTGAAACGCGCTCGGAAATTCCCGTTTCCGATGTGATGACCAAACAGCCGCTCGTGACCGTTCCAATCGGCACAACTTTGAACGAGGCAAAAGTTAAACTGCAAAAACATCGCATCGAAAAATTATTAGTCGTTGACGACGGCGGACTTTTGAAAGGTTTAATCACCGTCAAAGATATTCAAAAAGCGATTCGCTACCCGAACGCGGCAAAAGATGAATTAGGCAGATTGCGAGTCGCTGCGGCAATCGGCGCAACCGGCGATTTTATGGAACGCGCCGCTGCCTTGATTGAATGCCGCGCCGATGCCATCGTCGTTGACACGGCACACGGTCATTCGTCGCGCGTCATCGAAGCCGTCAAACAAATCAAAGGAAAATTCGGTGACACGGAAATCATCGCCGGAAATGTAGCGACCGCTGATGCGACGAAAGCATTAATTGACGCGGGCGTTGATGCTATAAAAATCGGCATTGGTCCCGGTTCGATTTGCACCACGCGCGTCGTCACCGGCGCAGGCGTTCCGCAAATCACGGCGATTATCGAATGCGTTAATGCGGCGCGCGGTTCTGGCGTTCCGATAATCGCCGACGGCGGCGTGAAGTTTTCGGGCGATGTGGCAAAGGCAATTGCGTCTGGTGCGGACACGGTAATGATTGGTTCACTTTTCGCCGGAACGGAAGAAGCACCGGGCGAAACGATTTTGTTTCAAGGGCGCACTTTTAAAACGTATCGCGGAATGGGTTCAATCGGCGCGATGAAAAAAGGTTCGTCTGATAGATATTCGCAGGAAGGAACGGTTTCTGATTCCAAATACGTTCCCGAAGGCATTGAAGGTCGCGTCGCCTACAAAGGAACTCTGGCGGAAATGGTCACGCAGCTCGTCGGCGGTCTGCGTTCGGGAATGGGTTATACGGGCTGCAAATCAATCAAGGAATTGCAGACGAACGCTAAATTCGTTCGCATCACGTCTGCCGGTTTGCGCGAGTCGCACGTTCACGATGTCATTATTACGAAAGAAGCACCGAATTACCGGTTGGAAAGTTAGAATTCTAAAGCGCGGATTCTAAACTTTCCCATTCGGCGTAAAGCATCTGGATTTGTTTGCCGGTTTTTTCATACGCGGCGGAAACTTGCTGTAATTTGTCGTGATTAGAAACGATCTCCGGCGCACTCATCTGTGAAGTTAATTCAGCGAGTCTTGCTTCCAGTTGCGGAATTTCCCGCTCGATTTCCTTGATTTGTTTTTCGATTGTCAGCCGCTGGTTTTTTGAAAGCGGTTCTTTGTCCGCTGCCACTCGTTCGCTGCCCACTGTTTCGATTTCACGCTCTGATTTTTCTTCTGCAACCGCCGACGGACGACCGCCGACGGACGACCGCTCCGCGCTGATTTTCCAATCGTGATACTCGGAATAATTGCCGTCGAAAATTTCAACCGTGCCGTCGTCTTCAAACGAAAGAATCTGCGTCGAAATTTCGTCGAGAAAATAGCGGTCGTGACTGACGGCGAGAATCGTTCCCGGATAAACGTCGAGCGCGGCTTCCAGTGCTTCGCGCGAAGGAATGTCGAGATGGTTCGTCGGCTCGTCCAGCACCAAAACATTTTTTTGCGAGTAAATCAATTTCGCCAGCGCGAGCCTTCCCTTTTCGCCGCCCGACAAATCGGCGACGTTTTTGAAAATCTCTTCGCCGGTGAAAAGAAATCTCGCCAGAAATCCGCGCAGTTCGCCGTTGTCGGCGTTCGGCGCGACGCGGCGAATTTCCTGAATTATCTCGTTGCGCGAATCTAAATCTTCCAGATTCTGCGCGTAATAACCGATATTGGTTTTCGTTCCCCAACTCAATTTCCCGTCGAGTTCGCGCAAATTTCCGAGAATAGTTTTCAAAAACGTCGTCTTGCCCGTGCCGTTGCCGCCGATGATGCCGAGGCATTCGCCGCGATTTAAAGTGAAATTGATGTCTTTGGCGAGAACTTTTTCGCCGTAACCGATTGCTAAATCTTCCGCCGTCAAAACATTCAGCCCGGCGCGTTCGACTTTTTTCAGATTGAAATTTCCGCTCGCTTTATCAACCGTGACGGCTTCGACTCGTTCGAGCCGTTCGAGCATATTGCGTCTGGATTTCGCCATTTTCGTTTTCTGACCGGCGAGATTTTTGCGGATGTATTCTTCTGTTTTGGCGATATACGACTGCTGATTTTCAAACTCCCTGCGCTGGATTTCGCGCCTTTCCTCGCGCTCGACTAAAAACTGCGAATAATTTCCTTTGTAGGTAACAGCTTTGCCTTTATCAATCTCGATAATTCGGCGGCACGTTCGGTCGAGAAAATATCGGTCGTGGCTGACGATGACAAACGCCGTTTCGTAGCTCTGCAAAAAGTTTTCGAGCCATTCGACCGCGTTCACGTCGAGATGATTGGTCGGTTCGTCGAGCAGCAAAATATCTGGACTCGACAGCAGAAGCCGCGCCATTCCTAAACGGTTTTTCTGCCCGCCGGAAAGATTTTTCGTTTCCCGATTCCACATCTCTTTCGTGAAACCTAGTCCAAGAAGAATCGCTTCGGCGCGTGCCGTGTAAGAAAATCCGTCGAGATGTTCAAATTCGGTTTGCAATTCGGCGTAGCGTTCGAGAATCGCTTCTGAATAATCTTCCGCCATTTGAATCTCAAGCCGGCGCATTTCGGCTTCAATGTCGTGCAGAGTTTGAAAAGCCGACAGCGCGGCAGTATGAACCGTTTCGTCGTCGGTGAAATCAACGTGCTGCGCCAGCAGCCCGATTTTCAAATTGCTGAGTTTGAAAACGTCGCCCGAGTCAGCCGCTTCTTCGCCGGTGATAACGCGGAAAACCGTTGTCTTACCCGCGCCGTTGCGCCCGACGAGTCCGACCTTTTCGTTCGGATTTATCTGAAATGAAACGCCGCGCAAAATCTCTGTGCCGCCGTAGGATTTGTAAATGTCAGAAAGTCGAAAAAGCATTTTCGGAAAAAACGACGAGTAATCGAATACTCGATTACTCGTCGTGACTTAAGTAAAAATAATCTGCAAATTATTTGGCGTTCGTATTCGCCTTTGTGTTCGCGTTGGCGTTCACATTTGCATTCGTATTAGTGTTGGCGTTTCCGTTGGCACTGACATTGGCGTTCGTGTTAGCGTTTACCGAAGGCGGTGTTGCCGCGCCAGCCGGACGCGCGCCGCTCAATTCATTCGGATTATCAACGACTTTCTTCGCCAGAAAATTTTCAATTTTTGCCTCGTTCATCGCCACCGTTTGATACGATGCGGCAAGTAACTGCTTGCGGGCGTTAATTAACGCATCAGTCACTTGCTGGCGAATGCCCGGACTTTCGAGCGTTAAATCTTCGTCTTTATCGCTGCGTTCCTGAAGTTTGATGATAAAGTATTTGCCCTGCGCCTGTGCGCCTGTGACTTGTCCGATAGGAAATTTCGGATCCATCAAAGCGGCGGCAAGCTGCGGCGAAAAACCCTGGCTCAATTCTTCTTCGGAAACATATCCTAAATCACCGCCCTGCAAACGATTTTGGTCTTCACTGTTTTCTCTGGCGAGCGAAGCAAAATCTGAAGCGGGCTGTTGAGTTTTTGCAAATATCTCTTTGGCTTTTAATATCGCTTCCTGCTCGTTCGTCGTCGTATCATTTTCACTAGTCTTTTTCGGGTCAATGATGATTGCCGCAATTTTCACGCCTTTCTTTTTAACGAAGGCTTCTTTATTGCCGGTGTAAAACGCATCAATCTCGCTGTCTTTCGGCGGCTCGATTTTTCCAGTGATTTTGTCGGTCAATTTCTGAATCGCCAAACCTTCTTTAATCGTTTCACGGATCGAAGCGTCCGTTTCGCCGGCTTCCTTCATTTTTTTGTCGAATTCTTCCTGCGACCTTCCGCTTGCCGTTTTTCGCTTGTTAAATTCCGCTGTTACTTCTTCGTCGGTTGGCACGGTCGCTTCCTTCTCAGCTTTCTGAAACATTACTTCCTGCTGAATCAAACCTTCAAGAACTTGCAGACGAGCCTGCGCGAGTTCGAGCGGTGACAATCTTACTTCCTGTCCCTGTCCCTGTTGTTTGATGACACGCTCGACTTCCTGCAGCTTGATAACTTTACCGTTCACGGTCGCGGCGGTTTCATTCGCATCAACCGGTCCGCCAACCGTAGTGTTGCCCGAAGGTGTTCCTGTGCAGGCATTCAAAGCGAACGCGGCGACTGCTAAAAAGGCGATTGAAAGAATCTTAAAATTAGAATTATGCACTATGGCTTTTACTCCTCTGTCTTTTACTTGTCTGATCATTACTTGACTTAACCTATCTATCTTTGTTATAAAATTTGTTTTCGAGTTTAACGGTAAAACTCTTTTTATCAGCTACCTCGTTATTATTTTTTGGAGGCTTAATTATTATGGCAAAACGATGCGATGTCTGCGGCAAAGGTCCGCAATTCGGAAATAATGTTTCACACGCGAACAATAAAACGCGCCGCCGATTTAACCCGAATCTGCAATCCGTCCGCGTCCAGGTGACGACCGGCGGTAACAAGCGGCAGAAGGTTTGTACCCGCTGTATCAAAGGCGGCAAAATTATCAAAGCAGCGTAATTCTTTTAGAAACAAAACTTCGATTTTAAGTTGCCAAACGCCTAATTTTTCTTCAGGCGTTTGGTTTTTCTTTTTAAACTACGGCGATACAGTCAATTTCGACTCGCGCATCGCGCGGCAGACGCGCCGCCTGAACCGTCGCCCGCGCCGGTTTATTTTCGCTGAAAAATTCGGCGTAAATTTCGTTCATTGCCGTAAAATCATTCATATCCGCTAAGAACACAGTTGTCTTAACGACATTGTTCAAGCCAGTTCCCGCGGCTTCTAAAACCGCTGTCAGATTTATTAAAACCTGTCGGGTTTGTTCCGCGACATCGCTCGATACGAATTCGCCGGTGTTCGGGTCAATCGGGATTTGACCCGAACAAAAAACCATATTTCCCGTCTTCACGGCTTGTGAATACGGTCCGATTGCGCCCGGTGCATTTTCAGTTGAAATTGTTTCTTTCACAATAGTTTCGCCTTTGTTTGGATTTGGTTTATTAAAGCAAAAGGCGAATTCTAGCAGATATAAAGCAAAATTCCAAATTGAATGTTTTCAATTTAGAGTCAAAAATGTGGAATTTGAAATTTACCACTCTAAAAATTTACGCGCTCGACGGCAATCACGCCCGGCACTTGTTCGACCGAAGTTATTACTTTATCGAGATGTTTTTTATCGAAAACTTCGATGGTGACTTCGATTAAGCCGCGGTCATTTTTGGAAACCTCGGCGCGGGCATCGCGGATGCCGGTTTTGATTTCGGCAATTGCGTTTGTAATTCCGGCGAGCATTCCCGTCCGGTTTTCCGTCGTCGCCAGCAGCCTGACCGATTGAATTTCCTTGCCGTCGCCTTTTGCCCACTCGACATCAACGATGCGTTCCCGATTGACCATTAATTGTTGGAGATTTTTACACCGTTTGTTGTGGACGACGATGCCTTTGCCGAGAGAAATATAGCCGACGATTTCTTCGCCGCGCAGCGGATTGCAGCAGCGGGCGCGGCTCGTCAAAAGATTGTCCACGCCTTTGACGATGATTGCGTCTTCGCCCAACCCGATAAACTTTTTGACGGCTTTGACGCCGCTTTCCAATCTGGTTTCCTTTTTCTTTTCCGGGTCGAGTTCGGCAAATTTTTCCGCGCCTAAATACTTTGCCAGAACATTGCGCGGCAAAGTTTTTCCGTAGCCGATTGAAACCAGCAAATCTTCCGCTCTGCCCAATCCGTATTCGTTAGCGATGCGCTTCATTTCGTCGTCGTCGCCGATGAGTTTTTTCGGCGAAAGGCGAAATTTATCCGCTTCCTTTTCAAGCAGTTTGCGCCCGATTTCGATTGATTCGACGCGCTGCTGGTCGGCAATCCAGTGACGAATGCGGTTTCTGGCTTTCGACGTAACGACCGAGTTTAACCAATCGCGCGACGGTTTGGAATTCGGCGTAGTCAGAATTTCGACCACATCGCCGTTTTGCAATTCGGTTCTGAGCGGCACAATACGTCCTTTTATTTTCGCGCCGGTGCAGGCGTCGCCAACTTCCGAATGAATCGCGTAGGCAAAATCAATCGGCGTCGCGCCGCGCGGCAGTTGGATAATTTTCCCGCGCGGCGTAAAAGCATAGACATCTTTCGGATATAAATCGAGTTTCAGAGATTCGATAAAATCTTCTGAATCTTCTGTTTCACTGGTTGATTCGACAAGCGGTAAAAGCAGTTTTTCAACCGTTTTGCGAAGCTCGTCGAGGCTGGCATCTTCTTCGGTTTTGCCGAGTTTGCTTTCCTTGTATTTCCAATGTGCTGCTACGCCTTCTTCGGCGACCTGATGCATTTCTTCGGTGCGAATTTGCACTTCAAACGATTGTCCGTTGTCGCCGATAACCGATGTGTGAAGCGATTGATAAAGGTTGTCACGCGGATTTCCGATCCAATCTTTGAAGCGTTCGGGAACCGGAGTCCAAATATCGTGAATGACGCTCAAAGCCAGATAACAATTTTTTTTATCGTTCGGCGTGATGATGCGCGCGGCAATCAAATCGTAAACTTCCTCAATCGTCAATTTCCGCTTTTTAAGTTTTTTCCAAAGCGAATATAGACGCTTGACCCGACCTTCGACACGGGCGAACGGCACATCGTTTTCCTTTAATTTCTCTTTGATTAATTCGGTTAACTTTTCGAGTGTCGCTTCGAGTTCAGTGCGCCGCTCTTCAACTTCCATCGAGAGTTTTTTGTATTCTTCCGGGTAAAGATTTTGAAAAGATAAATCTTCGAGTTCGCTGCGGACTTTTCCCATTCCGAGCCGGTGAGCAATGGGCGCGTAAATATCTAAAGTTTCCTGCGAAATGCGGGCGCGTTTTTCAGGTTTCAGAAACTGCATTGTCCGCATATTATGAAGACGGTCAGCGAGTTTGATAAGCACGACGCGAACATCTGTAATCATCGCCAAAACCATCTTGCGAACATTTTCGGCTTGCTGTTTCTCTTTTGAAAGGTTACTGATATGCGCGATTTTTGTCAGACCGTCAACAAGTCGCGTGATTTCGTCGCCGAAATACTCGCGGATAGTATCCAAATCAACGAGCGTATCCTCAACGACATCGTGCAGTAATCCGGTCGAAACGCTGGTTTCGTCAAGGCGCATATCGGCTAAGATATCCGCCACTTCCAGAGGATGCACGAGATACGGTTCACCCGACGCGCGTTTCTGTCCGCGATGATGCAGGGCGGAAAAAAGATACGCCCGCCGGATTAAATCAATATCCGGCTCAGGACGATTTCTTTCGACCTTCTCGATGACATCCTCGATGCGAATCATAAATAGCAGTAGATGGAGATAGTTGACAGTCGGCAAGTCGGTTCTTTCTGCCAACTGTCGCTGCCTAATTTTTCCCTAATAGTTCTTAAAAAAATGCGATACCGATTACTATTGTAATCAAGTATCGCCTTTCATAAAAGTTTTTTGCGGAAACTTATTTTTTGTTTGCGTTTGCCGCTTCGTCTTTGGCTTTTTTCTCGGCGGCGGCAGCGTCTTCTTTTTGTTTTCTCTGCTGTGCTAATTCGGTAAATTTTACTTTAGCTTCCTCAACAGCAGGTTTCAGGGAATCTTTAAGCTCCATGTTGCCGTCCATTTCGGCGAGCCGCATTTGTTGCGCCAGCATATTCGCTTTGTATGACCAGACAGCATCGCTGTTGGGGTTGAGCTTTTCCGCCCGATTTGCCAAATCAGCACCTTCCTGAACACACTGTCGGAATTTATCGAAAGTCGCCGGGTCTTCGGGTTTAGTAAATTGAAAAACATCTTTGCCGTCTTTCTTTACCGTCTTTTTGACCGGTTCCACGTCGGAAATTTCGTTGGCGCACGAATATTTTCTCGCAGCGAGTTTCGTTAATGCCTCGGCGCGCTGCTCTCCCGGCACCTGTTCATTGTTTGCGCGATCTGTTACCCACTTCAGCCATTCATCCTCTTTACCAAGATTTTCCAGAAGATTAGCAACCGCGTTAAATGAACTTTGGTCGGAAATATTTTCTGCCAGAACTGCTTTGTATTCCGTAATTGCTTCTTCAGCCTTCGCTGTAATGCTACGATTTCCGATAAACTCCGAGTGCAGCGTTCGGGCTAAAAAGAGCCGGGCGGTTTTGGCTTCATTACTGCCCGGGTCGCGAGCTACCGCATTGCGAAAATACTGTTCGGCTTCATTAAACTTTCTGCCCTGGTATGCAGTCGCGCCATCAACCAAATTTTTCCGCGCGAGAATGCGATTATAATAACCGCAATTCGCTCCGGCTAAAACTGTTAATAAAATTAAAGGTAAAATTCCTAAACGAGCCAATCTCATTTGTTCAACTCCATTCTCCTCCGGTCGGCAACGTAGAAATACTTCCCGCTGCCGACCGGCTAAAAGTTAATCTGTCAAATCATCAATCTGCAATCCGATTGGCTGCGCCCCGGCTTGCTTAACGGCATCAATCACCTTAACGACATCCCCGTATCTTACCGAACGCGGCGACTTGATAAAAAGCGTCTTCTCGATTTCGTTTGTGCCTTCGCGGAACGAACCGTTCGCTTCTCTTTCCTTGAAAATAGCTGTCAACCGATTGGTTAAATCAGCCGTATTGGACGTGTCGCCGAGCGATTCATTGTTATTTAAGGTTATTTTTTTGTCGGCTTTATTAATCGCGACGACCAAAGTCAAAGGGTTAGGTTTCACGACAGTTTGATCGTCGGGTTTCGGTTCCGCCGGAACCTTCGCCTCAAAGCGGCTCGGCTTTGAGGGCGTGATAACCATAAAAATAATCAAAAGCACTAACAAAACGTCAATCAACGGTGTGACATTGATATTTGGTGTGGCTCCGCCTGACGAGCTGCCTCCTGACATTCCCATAATTGTTCTCCTCTAAATCCCGATGGATTTATTTTGCCGGCGGCGTTTCTCCGCCTTTCCTCTTATCAGCGATTAAACCGATTTTATCAATATCCTGTTTGCGTATCGTATCTATCGCCTCTACGACTTTGCCATAATCCACGTCAACACCGCTCTTAATATAAACGATGCGTTTGTCAGGAGATTTATCCTTCATTTTGTCTTTGATTTTTTCTCCCAAAGCATTTAATGGATACTGGTCTTTGCCAATATAAAAGTTATTATTGTCGGGAATTGCGATAATGACCGAAGTATCCTTCGCAATATCCGGGTCTGCATCCGGGCTGATCGTATCACGCGGAAGGTTAACGGAAACGCCTTGTTGCAGAAGCGGTGTGACGACCATAAAAATAATCAACAACACCAACATCACATCAACCATCGGAGTCACGTTAATTTCCGAATTATACTCATCGGCTCCGCCGACTGCCATTGCCATAATTTTATACTCTCCCTTTGATAAATCTAAGGTTTATGATGGAATTAACCGTTCAAACGCTTCGTGCGTTGTTTGATGAAATAATCAACCAATTCGGATGCCGAGTTTTCCATTTCCACGATAAAACTCGTTACTTTGTTCGTGAAATAATTAAACATCCATACTGCCGGCACTGCTACGGCGATACCAAAAGCCGTTGCTACGAGTGCTTCTGCGATAGCCGCACCGACCGCGCCGATACCAGCGTTTTCGGCTGATGCAAGAGCGACGAACGCGCCGATGATGCCGACGACCGTACCAAACAACCCGACGAACGGAGCCGTTGAACCGACAGTAGCAAGACCTGCCAGACCGCGTTTCAATTCGGCTGTTTTAACAGCGATAGCACGCTGTAAAGCACGTTTTGACGCTTCCATTTCTTCACCGGAAATTTCGCTGTTGCCTTGATGTGCGGCAAACTCCTTTAACCCGGAAGAAACAACCATTGCAAGGTGTGAATCTTTGTGTTTATCGCTGATGTTGATGGCTTCGTCAATGTTGCTGTTCTTGAGTGCCTGCGCCACTTTCGGCGCGTATTGACGCGACTGCTGTTTGGCTTTGTTATATGTCAACAAGCGTTCGATACCAACGGCAATCATAAAAATTGATTGCAGCAGAAGCACCCCGATAACAATCCAGCCCGGAATCGTCAAACTCCTAGCAATGTCGTAGAAACCGAAAGACAGTTTCCCACCTTCGGCAAACATCAAGAAAAAACCCAGAAAGCTAACTAATAAAGTCATATTTATCCTCCAAAAAAATCGTAAATTATTGCAGATATTATTAAATTGAGTGAAGCGAGAATTTCGCTTCACTCAAACTTTTCACTCGATTAAGGAACAAAGTTATAAACAATAACTCCTGTTACCGAAACCGGCTGCCCTGATAAAAGGGTCGGTGCGAATCTAGCTCCGCGAGCGGCTTGTTCAGCAGCCTGGCGAAGCAGCGGATGTCCTGAAACGGCATTAGCCGAAACGACGCTGCCCGATTCGCTGATTGTCACCTGAACATTAACCGCGCCGCTGGCACGAACGGCTCTCGCTGCCGCTGGATATGGCGGCTTTGGTAAGCTGGTCGCTTTGCCGTTTAAAACGCCGCCGGAAATTTTCTTCGGCACGGGCGGCTTTGGCGGTTCGGGCGGCTTTGGCGGTGCCGGCGGTTTCGCAGGTCCGGGTTCTTTATTGCCCGTATTGGGTTCGCCGCCAGGTCCCGGCGAACCTTGATTGTCAGTGCTAACCGGACCTTTATAGTCAACCGGCGCAGCATTGGTCGAAACTAAATCTCTGTCACCCTGAACTGTTCTTTTGTTCGGATCACGCGCTATTTGAGTGTTTTTTTCGACGCTGACTTTATCGGGCGGTTTCGGCGATTCTGCCATTGATTGGATAATCTCCTTGCGCACATCAGCGTTCGGCGCAGCCTTCTGCTGCTCTTGCGGCTTCTCCGGTTCAGGCGGCGGCGGCTCTTCTTCAGCTACCGGAACAGGCGCGACTAATTCGGATAGTTCCAAATCTCCCGCGCCGAGTCCATAGTCTTTATTAAACAGGCTGTAATACATCGCATATCCTAAAACACTGACCATGACAATGGTCGTGCCCAGAAACAAAATACCGCGGATGCTGCCTTTGCCTGCGCCATCTTTTGATTCGACTAATTGATCTAACATTTTATCTTCCTCCCTATTATCCGGTGCCAACTCAGGTCAAGGGTTACGAAACCTTACTTACTGTCAAGATGATATAAATCAAGCCTCAAGTTGCAATCGTTAAAATCTTTTAACGATTATTACTCGTAATAAATCAACTTTTTTGTCGTTTGAACTTTTCTAAAATCGAGTGCGGGAATGTCGGACTTGTGCCGGTCTATCAGACACTAAAGTTCTACAAAATTCCCCGACGCTGATTTCAAAAGCGAAACGGAAAAAAGCAGATACGAAATATTTAATTGACCAGCAACGATTTGAAGTCTAAAACCTTAATCGGAGAAAGTCAAGAAAAAATTTTGGTTTTCAAACGCTTCTCTAACTTTTGCGAAAAATAAATTTTACAGCAATTTAGTAAATCACATTTGACGCAAATTTCAAATCGCGTATCGCAAATTTAAAGTAAAAAACCTTTGAAATTTAAATTGCCGTTTTGAAACTTCAAAGGTTGCATAAATTGAAAAATATTGTCAAAAAACTATTGCTGAAGCGGGTTTTGTAATTATTGTCTGGCAATCGGTCGCCGCGATACCGAGCGGCGCGAAGCCGAAGCCAGTTGATCGGTTTGCCGCTGTGCCTGCGTTGTCTGCTTGACAGTCGCCGCGCCGAGTTTGTCCTGCCACCAAATCGCAATCGGACTGGCAATAGCAATCGTCGAGTAAGTTCCGGTAATAGTCCCGACAAACAGCGCGAGCGAAAATCCGCGCAATACTTCGCCGCCAAACAGAACCAGCGCAAGAACCGACAAAAACACCAAACCGTTTGTCACAATCGTGCGCGACATCGTTTGATTGATAGAATCGTTCGTTAAATTATAAAGCGATTTGCTACGATGCAGCGACAAGTTTTCGCGGATACGGTCGAAGATAACAATCGAGTCGTTGACGGAGAAACCGACTAAAGTTAAGAGTGCGGCAAGCACCGTCAAACTGATTTCCCATTGAAAGACCGAAAAGAATGCGAGCGTCACCAAAACGTCGTGGAACACGGCGATAACTGCGCCCGCCGCATACGTCCAATCGTAGCGGAAAGCAATGAACAGCAGAATGCCGACCAAACCCAAAAGCGTAGCTAGAACGGCTTGATTGCGAAGCTGTTCGCCAGCCACCGGTCCGACGTAATCAGTTCCGACAATTTTATAATTCGCGTTTGCATCGTCCGTCAAACTCATCGTGCCTTCGGCTTCTTTGCCGAACGTATTCAAAGCCTGCCGAACTTTATCGCGTCCGGCGTTGACCTGACTGTTTTGCGCCTGCGTTTCGTTGTCCGGGGTAGGTTCAGTGTTTTCTGCGGCTGCGTCAGCGGCAATCAAAGGAACTTTGATTAACACTTCGTCCTGCTTGTCGGTCGAAGATTGAATCACCGCTTCGTTCACGCCGACCGTTTGCAGCGCGGCGCGGATGTCATCTTCTGAAGGCTTTTGATTTTTAAACTTCGCGGTGATAAAAGTTCCGCCCTGAAAATCCACGCCGAGGTTGAATGCATTCGTTCCGCCGGGCGTTAATTGCCGACCGACGGCAGAAAATAATCCGGCAAGAAGAATCAAAACGGAGATGGCAATCAGCGGTTTGCGCCAGCCCATCCAGTCAACATTAATATTGGTAAAAAATTGAAACATAGTGCTTTGATTTTTGATTTTCGATTTTTGATTTTTGACTGATAGCGGAATTTTTATTTTACTGTTACGGCGCGAGCCAAATCTTCATAAAATCGCAAATCAAAAATCAAAAAATCAAAAATTCCTAAATACTTATTTTGGTCGTTTGCGGGTTGCGTTCGAGCAGCCACATAAAAATTGTGCGCGACACAAAAACGGCTGAAAAGAGATTTATTAACAAACCTAAAATCAGCGTCACGGCGAAACCGCGAATCGGACCCGAACCATACATATACAAAATCACCGATGACAAAATCGTCGTGATATGCGTGTCAATAATCGTGATGAAAGCGCGGTCGAAACCTTGTTCGATTGATTTAGCCACAGATTTTCCGGCACGCAATTCTTCACGCATACGCTCAAAAATCAATACGTTCGAGTCAACCGCCATCCCGATGCCGAGAATCAGACCGGCGATACCGGGCAAAGTCAGCGTCGAATCCAAAACGATTAGACCGGCGAGCGTCAGCAGCATATTCAAAGTCAAAGCGATCACCGCATTGATGCCCGCGCCGCGATAGTAAATCAGCATAAAGATGACGACGAAAATCAAACCGCCCAACGAAGCGGCAACGCCCGCCCGAATCGAATCCGCGCCTAAACTCGGTCCGACCGTTCGTTCTTCCTGATATTCAATTTTCGCCGGCAACGCGCCGGATTTCAGTGTCAGAGCCAAATCTTCAGCCGTAGCTTTGGTAAACCTGCCGGAGATTTCGCCCGAGTCAAAAATTTGAGATTTAATATACGCGGCTGACTTTACTTCATCGTTCAAAACGACTGCCATATAATTGCCGATGTTTTTTCCCGTCCAATCGCCGAACTTTTGCGCTCCGTTCGGTTTGAACGAAAACGAAATTTGATAATCGCTGTCGTTTCCGGTTCTGGAAACCGCCGACGCATCGCGCAGTTCGCTGCCGTCAACGACCGCCGGAGTTTCGACGACGACGTATTGTTTCGGTCTTTCGGGCTGACCGGCGGCGACAGGCGTGACATCGCGGTCGGCGTAGACCAGGACTTTACGGTTCTGCGCTCCGGCGATTGAGGCTTGCGCCGCTTCCAGAGTCGGATAAGTCTGCACGGGCGACGGATTCGGCGGGCTGACGATTTTCATCAATGCAAGCTGCGCGTCGTCGCCGATTAATTTCTTCACGCGCTCCGGGTCGTCCACGCCCGGCATCTGCAAAAGAAGTTGACCCGAATCGCTCGCGCCGTGTCGCTGAAACGTCGGCTCTTTGACCCCAAAGGCGTTGATGCGGCTTTGAATAATTTTTTCCGCCTGCGTAACAGCCTGGTCTTTCAAAATTTTCTGCGCCGCGACGGGCAGTGACCAAACTATTTGGTTGCCGCTCACGCTTGGCTCGCTCCAGCCGCTGAAATCAACTTTCTTTTTGACAGCATCAATGACCGCCTGCGCCTGCGAAGCGTCGGTTAGATTGAGCGTTACTTGATAATTATTACCGGTAGCCACCGAAGACGCATCGGCGACCGGCAGTTTTTCTTCCTGCGCGGCGAGCAGCGCGGCACTTTGATTATTTTCGGTTAAAGTTTTCAAGTAACCATCGGTTTTAACGTGCATTACCAGATGCGAGCCGCCGCGCAAATCCAAGCCGAGATTGATGTTTTCCGAAAGGTTATGCTTGATGCCTTCCCAGGTGAAATCATTCGCCTCGATTGAACCGGTGCGCGGTCCGAAAACCAGATAAACCCCAATTAACGTCACAATCAAGATGATTGCCGTTCTAATTAACAAACCAGTATTTTTCATAAAACTTGATTAACGGTTGAAAGTTTGTTGTGAAATCAAACTTCAGTTAACCGCCAACGATTGACAAATTATTTTTCCGCCCGTTTGCCGACAACTGCGGTTCGCGCAATCTCGATAAAAGACTTATCGGCACTTTGAATTATAAAACTCGTTTCGCGTAACTCTTTGATTCTGCCGATAACGCCGCCGTTGGTCACGATTTCGTCATTGATTTTTAATTCGGCAATCATCGCCTGCGTTTCTTTTTGTTGTTTTTGCTGCGGACGAATAAGTATAAAGTAAAAAATCAGAGCGATCGGAAGGAACAGTAAAATAGTTGAGAAAATACTGCCGCCTTCACCTTGAAAATACAATAATAAGAAGTTCATTTATTTTGATGCTGAAAAGAAAAAGACAATGATATACATTTACAGGCGGTTTATCAAACGCCTGTTGATTTACTTTCCGCTTCGCCGCTTGAAATTTTTTTGAGAAACGATTGTCGAAATTCTCCAAACTTGCCGAGTTTGATAGATTGCCGAACTTGGCGCATTAAGTCAAGAAAGAATGCGAGATTATGATGCGAAATCAAAGTCGCGGCTAACATTTCGTTTGCTTGATACAGATGTCGCAGATACGCTTTTGAATATCTTTGGCAAACCGAACACGAACAATCCGCGTCGAGCGGTTCTGCATCTCTGGCGAATTTAGCGTTGCGGATATTTACTTTTCCGACGGAAGTGAACGCGCTGCCCGTCCGACCGTTGCGCGTCGGCATTACGCAGTCGAACATATCAACGCCGCGCGAAACCGCCTCGATTAAGTCTTCCGGCGTTCCCACGCCCATCAAATATCTGGGCGCGTCCGCCGGCATTTGCGGCGCGAGAAATTCCAGCACGTCATACATCACCGACTTTTCTTCGCCGACGCTCAAACCGCCGATGGCGTAACCGTCGAAACCAATTTCAACCGTTTTATCCAAACTCTCGCCACGTAAATTTAAATGTCCCGCGCCCTGGATGATTCCGAATAACGCTTGTCGTCCGCTCAAGTCAGAACCGCAAGCGTCAGCGCGCGGCTCATCGGGCGTTAAGCCGCGCGCTGACGTTTGCAGTTCTGACAAGAATCCCGTGTCCGCGCCTTCGTCTTGTAATTGATTAAATCTATTTTTCGACCGCAAAGCCCAGCGCGCCGTCATTTCCAGACTTTTTCTGGTGCGGTCAACGTCCGCATCGCCCGGCGCGCATTCGTCAAAAACCATCACGATTTCCGAACCCAAAGCGGCTTGAATCTCCATTGAAACTTCGGGCGAGAGAAATTTTTTATCGCCGTCAATATGCGAGCGAAACTCCACGCCTTCTTCGGTCAGCTTTCGCAAATCGGTCAATGAAAAAACCTGAAAACCGCCCGAATCGGTGAGTAAGGAACGATTCCAGGTTGAAAATTTATGCAAGCCGCCGAGTTCGCGGATAATTTCCGCGCCGGGACGCAAAAACAAATGATAAGTGTTGCCGAGAATAATCCGCGCGTCCATTTCCTCAGCTTCGAGCCATTCAAACCGCACGCCTTTGACCGTTCCCTGCGTTCCGACGGGCATAAAAACAGGCGTTTCGATAATCGAACGCCGTGTCCGCAAAATTCCCGTCCGCGCTTCGCCGTCCTGCGCGGTGATTTTCCATTCAATCGGTTTCATAATTTTCATCTCAACGGGTCAAATCTCCTTGTGATTCTCCCGGTCACGAGTGAGATTTGACAAATCACAAGTGTGATTCTGCAAATCACAAGCGAGATTCTCTCCGTCACAAGTGAGATTTGTCAGGACTTGGAGTGACGGGACAAATTGTTTAGGAGCTACGCAGTTGGCTCGTTCCTGCAGAAACACGCACGAAGTAAGTGTCTTCTTCGCCTGCCAAAACACGCACGATAGTTGAGTGTCTTCTCCGCCTGCCAAAACACACTTACTTCGTGCGTGTTTCTGATGTGCAAATGCAGAAACGCGCACGAAATAAGCGCGTCCTCAATTTACACATCAGAAACGCGCACGAAGTAAGCGCATTCTCAAGTAACACCTAATAAATGTCGGTGCCTTGGTGGTAATCGCTATTTCCTTTTCCCAATCAGCGACCAAATCCTTTCTGCGCCGACCGCCGTTTCCGAAACGATTTTGCCGTCTTCGTTGATTAAAACCGCCGACGGCGTGCCGTTCATTCCGAGTTCTTTCGAGATGCGCCGGTCTTCGTCAAGGATAATCGGCGACTGAAAATTTAACTGGCGATGCGGTTCGGTTTCGCCCTGCGAAATCACGAGCAGATTCGGTTCGTTCGCGCCTTTGGTTTTATCCCAATCACGCAAATCGTCGAGCATTCGGTCGCAAAATCCGCAGGTCAAACTCCAAAAGGTAACAAGCGTTTTCTTGCCCCGCAAATCCTGCGAAGCGACGATTTTATCGAACACATCGGTTTCAAAAAACTCCGGCAAATCGTCGCCGAGTTTTTCCGTCAGACGACGATCACCGTTTGGAATAAGAAGAATTTCCGACTCGCCAATCTGCGCCTTTATCATCTCGACTAATTCACGAATCGCTTTATCGCCGACCGCCGCGCGGCTCGCTACGCTTCCGTCGGCATTGACCAAAATTGCCGTCGGCGTCCACGGCGCGCCGAAAGCCAGAGCCGTTTCGCGCTCTTTTTGCAAAAGGATTTGCTTGAGCGTTTCGCCTGCCAATTTGTCGAGATTTTCCTTCGCCGCGCCGCTGCTGATAAAAGCGAAATTTAATTTTCCTTTCAACTCGTTCTGCCACGCTTCGATTTCCGGCAGCATCGCCGCGCACGGTTGACAAGTCGGGCTGACGAAGAAAAATAACACCGGTTTTCCTTGCGCCGTCAGATTTTTCAACGAAACCGCTTTGCCGTTCACGTCCGGCAAACTGAATTCAGGCGCGGGCGAACCAATCGGCAAACCTTCGGTCGGCGGCGCGACATCTTCACGAACAACGTCTTTTCCGCCGAGCGCGGTCAATTCCAACATCTCCATCCGGCGCATAATCTGCGTTTGCTGTTCGGAAATTTTCTTCAAATAAAGAACGACCGCCGCCAGCAGTCCGACCATCGCCAAACCTAAAATATACGACATAACATTTCCTTCAAAATTACCCGCTGCGTCAAACATACTCGCGCCCTGATTTGTTTTCCCGCTCAAAATAAGCACGAAGGCGAGTATTGCGAAAACCATGTTGCGAATCAAACTCTTCTTTGAAACCGGCTCCGAATGAATCGCGCCGAAACAATGACAATCAGGTGCATTGCCCTGTGCCAGCTGCCAAATCATTCCGCCGATAAAACTCAAAAGCAGAATCAGCGCGCCGATTGCGCCGAGCCAGGACGTTTCGACAAACAGCAAACAAACGGCAAATACAATTTCGGCGAACGGCAGCGCGACGGCGAAAAACTTTGCAAATTCTTCGGGCGTGCCGAAATCTTTAACCGCTTTCTCCGAGCCTTTGAGGTCGAGCAGTTTGCCAAATCCGGCAAGCGCAAAGATTGTGAAAAGCGTTAACCTGATTAAAAGTAAAACTATTTCCATAAATTAAATTTATTTAGGAGTTACGCAGTTGAAAGCAAAATGCAGAAACACGCACGATAGTCGAGTGTGTTTTCGCCGCAGAAGAATACACTTACTTCGTGCGTGTTTCTGCAAAATTGAGCCAACTGCGTAACTAATATTTATTTTTTCTTAGTTTTATGCTTCTCTTTTAATCTAATCGGCGTGGCAAAAAAATCAAATGCCTCGCGCAGACGATTTTCGATGTAGCGCAGATACGAAAAATGCAAACCGCCTTTGCTGCTCGCGCCGCCGGAAGTAAAAATAACGAACATCGGCGGGCGAATTCCGGCTTGCGTGATGTATTGAACGTGCAGGCGAGTGCTGCCTTTGCCCGGCGCGCTACCGCCGCCGACTCTGGGCTGCATCGCGTTTTCTTCAAAAAATTGATTGAGCTTTGAAGTCGGAACACGGAGATTTCTCGCCTCGTTCGCTCTTTGGACAATCGGCAGAATTTTGCTGACGCGCTGTCCGGTCAAAGCCGAAATCGTGATAATCGGCGACCAATCGAGAAACTTCATTTTGTAGCGCAGATTTTCCTCAAATTTGTTCGCCGTGTTCGTTTCCTTTTCCTCAACTGCGTCCCATTTGTTGACGGCGATAATCAAGCTGCAGCCCGAATCGAGCGCGTAACCGGCGATGTTCGCGTCGAGATTGGCAAAACCTTCGGTCGCGTCAATCAGCAGAATCGCTACGTCGGCGCGTTCCAGAGCTTTCCGCGCCATTATCACCGAGAGTTTTTCCGCCATCTCGGTCGTCTTGCCTTTGCGACGGATTCCCGCCGTGTCAATCAACAAAAACTTCTGCCCGTCAACCGTCAATTCCGTATCAATCGCGTCGCGCGTCGTTCCGGCAATCGGCGAAACGATGACTCTTTCTTCGCCCAGAATTTTATTCAGCAAAGAAGATTTGCCGACGTTTGGGCGACCGATGATGGCAAGTTTTATTTCTTTTTGCTCTTCTTCGTCTTCTTCTTCGGAAAAATTCAAAACCTCGAAAACCTCGTCAAGCAAATCGCCGATTCCGTTGCCGTGTTCAGCCGAAATCGGGTGCAGTTCAAAACCGAATTTGTAAAACTCGGCAGCTTCCTCTTCGACTTTTTTCGATTCGGCTTTGTTGGCAGCGATAAAGATCGGCTTGCCGATATTTCTTAAAAGAATACCGATTTCTTCGTCGAGCGGAATCGCTCCGGCGCGCGAGTCAACGACCCAGATTATCGCCTGTGCTTCCGATATGGCGGTCGAGGCTTGTTTGAAAATATTGACGGGAATAATCGCTTCGTCGTCCGGCACGATGCCGCCGGTGTCAACGAGCGAAAAGGTTTTCGCTTTCCATTCGACTTCGCCGTAGATGCGGTCGCGCGTAATGCCCGGCTCATCGCCGACGATTGATTTGCGGCTGCCGGTCAGACGATTAAACAATGTAGATTTCCCGACGTTCGGGCGACCGATGATAGCGACAAGAGGCAGATTCATAATTTCGAGTTTAGACCGCGACGAGTTTTACTGACAAACCGCCGGTAATTTTTATCTTCTTCAACAGAAGAATAAATTATAAACAATTACGGAAGTTTATTTTTGAAATGCCCGCTGAAAGTTTCAAGTTACCGGAAATACTGTTGACATCTTTGCGCGAAAAGGAGTAGTTTTATTATTAATTTGACATTAATCAAATTTCTATTCAGCCGACGGTAATTGTGCTTAATCTAAATTGGCAGTCTGATTTCGTTAGTTGAAGGTCTATGTCTTATTTTTAAAAACCTGAAGGAGAGAAAAAAATGTTCTTAGGAAAATATACAATTAATTTCCGCTCAGTCTTAGCAGTTTTCGCTGTGGCGATAACCGTTTTCTCAGCGGGCGCGAGCATTACGAATGCTCAGCAAGTAAGAAATACTTTACACGATTTTGTCGGCACCAGAGCAACCGACTGGACGACATTATCGTTTACCGAAGCCGGTCCGATTCGCTGGAGGATTACCGGCAATCCGGCGAATCCGGCTCCCAATCAAGCCTTCAAACGTGAATTCGATTACGGCTTAACCGATTCCGATTCACTCGTGGTAGGTGATTATGTCGGCGACAACAAATCAGATTTAGCTATTTGGCGCGATACGAATGCGGTCTTCTATATCTCTGACTTTCCGGTTGGCACCGGCGGCATAACACTTAATCGTGCAGTTCCGTTCGGCAACACGACCGATGTTCCGGGTATTCAAGGCGATTATGACGGCGACGGCAAAGACGATTATGCTCTCGCGCGTGGTGTATTAACCAGTCCGGGAGTTACCGATCTGGCTTGGTATATTTTAAGCAGCAGCACCAATACGTTCAGAACCGTTATCTTCGGTAGAATTACCGGACAAACCGGACCGGCTGTATTCCCCGGAGCTGATTTTAATGCTGACGGCAGAGATGAATTAGTTTTCGTAGTTCGTACCGGAGCAGGTGCGCCGGTAACTTATTACATTGGCGATTCAATCACCGGAGCGGGCGTTCTGACGCGACGTTTCGGCGACTACGATACGGATTACAGTTTTGCTCCTGACGATTATACAGGCGACGGCAGAGCCGATTTTATAGCTTCGCGTCAAACACAGGGCGACACCCAAATCTGGTATATTCAGGATTCAGCTACCGCAGCCGTAACAGCGACTTCGTTTGGTATTTCCGATCCTGCCTTTATCGGTGAAGGCGACTCGCCGGTGCGCGGCGATTTCGACGGCGACGGCAAACACGACATTTGCGTTTGGCGTGCGAGCGACCAAACTTTCTACTATATCAGCTCACAGTTCAATAACATTCAATCGCAAAAAGCCGGTGACGCAACCGACACACCGCTTGGCACTTTCGGTCTTTACTAAAAAGATTTAAAGTAAAAAAATCGGAAAGCCGCCGTGATAAATGCAAATATGTATCACGGCGGCTTTCCGATTTTTTCAATTTTTATTTTTGAAATTCGTAAGCGATAGAGACGTTCAGACTGCCGTTCGTGATTTCGTGGCGCACGGCGGTCGCCTTCATTTTCAAAGAGCCGCCCGCATTTTGAACGGGAACAACAAAGGAAAGTTTGTCAATCTGAAGAATTTCAATCGGATTGATTTTCTTATCAATCGAACTCTGCACGAGCCTGGATAAAACGCCGCTCGCCAGATTTGCCGCGCCGCCGAGATTAACGCTCAAAACGCGCACCCGACCGACGAGTTTGCGATTCTGCCGGTCGTATTCGAGGTCAATGTTCGTTTCCGCCCAACCCTGAAAATCTACGCAGCCGATAAGCGGCGGATTATACGAACCGGAAAAGGCAATCGGCGCGTAAATTTTCCCTTCCCGAAATCGAACGGCGGTTCGCACATCGTTCACTTCGCGCAGCAATCGAATTGATTCGCTGCAGGCGGCAGGAACGGCAGCTTGATTGGCAGCAAAATCAAGTCGCGTCTTTTCGTATTTGACGGGCAAGACTCGAAAGTTAAGATTCTTTGCGGCTGCTTCAGGCATTTGAAATTTCGCGTCGTTTTTCGCTAGCGGAAACTCAGGCGCATTAAAATTTTTGAATATCGCGTCGAGCAGCGCGTCGAAAAACTGTTCATTCAAGCTGACGGAAACTTCCGCCGTCTGCGCCTGCGCCATCGAAGCACACATTACAATCGCCAGTATTGAACTTAAAAATTTTTTCATTGTTTTGTTCGGGAAAGACATTCGATTCCTAACTTTACCATAGATAAAAAGAGTGGCTTGCGCGTTGTCCAGCAATCGGCAGAATAACATTTATACGCAGAAAATTGATTGATAATTAAATTTGTGTTTAGCGCATTTATCGTCGGATTGTTTTTACCACTCACCCAACATCAGTTGCCGCTAACGGTTCAGGCAGCGCGGTGACTTATACGTTTCAAACAAATAATACGACTGATGTCCTAAGCGGAATAAGCAGAAACTTATTCAGATGTTCGCGTCTGTCGTCTTTAATATCCGCTTCTTAAACTTATAGAAGTTACGCAGTTGGCTCAATTTTGCAGAAACACGCACGATAGTCGAGTGTGTTCTTCTGCGGCGAAAACACACTCGACTATCGTGCGTGTTTCTGCATTTTCCTTTCAACTGCGTAACTCCTAACTTATTTCCCTCACCTTATTACTTTGTTGAATTTATAAACCGCTCCTGACAACATCGTGCACTCTTAAAAGTCCGACGCAAATTCCCTGTGCGTCAACGACCGGCAAAACGGAAATCTGCATCGGGCGGTTTTCCATCAGTTGCAGCGCGTCGTAGGCGAGCATTTCCGGCGCGGCGGTCGTCGGGTTAACGGTCATCATTTGAGCGGCGGTCAAATTTTCCAGATTTCTAGCTTCGGTTTTTTCAATCGTGCGGCGCAAATCGCCGTCGGTGACGATGCCGATTAATTTTTCGTTTTCGCCGACGACGTTGACCGCGCCGAGCGCGTATTTGGAAATCGCTTTGACGACGGCGAGCCAGTTAGCGTCACCAGTTATGTTCGGGCTATCGTGCATCAGATTGGAAACCTTTAGGGTCAATCTTTTTCCCAAACGCCCTGCCGGATGATTGGCAGCGAAATCTTCCGCCGTCAAATTTTTTGCCTCCATCAAAGTCATCGCCAGCGCGTCGCCGATTGCCAGCGCAACGGTCGTCGAACAAGTCGGCGCGAGATTCAGCGGACACGCTTCCTTGTCAACCGATGCGTCGAGAACGATGTCGGATTGTCTGGCAAGAGTCGAGTTCACATTTCCGACAATTGAAATCAAACAAACATTTTTAGCTTTCAAAGCGGGCAGAAGCAGTAAAATTTCGTCGGTTTCGCCCGAATTGCTGAGAGCGACGACGACATCGCCGCCGGCGATTATTCCCAAACTGCCGTGCAGCGCGTCAGACGGATGAAGAAAAACGGCAACCGTTCCCGTGCTAGTCAAAGTCTGCGCGATTTTCTGCGCGATAACACCGGATTTGCCAATGCCGAGAACGACTATCTTTCCCGCACAAACATCGAGAATCTCGATTGCTTTTTCGACGATTGATTTTTCCAGACGTTCGGCTGCCAATTCAATAGCTTTGGCTTCGAGCTTCAATAAATCAGCGACTTTTTCAAAACTGTTATTCACAGGTTTCAATTATATTATTTGTCTGTAATAAAGACGAACAACCAAAATTATGTTTGAAATCAGAACACAAGAATAATTTATTCGTTCGGTTTTTTAATTAAATTTCAAACAAACGCTTGTTTTATTGACAAAAGTTAAATGGCACACTGGTTGCTCAATGGTAGAGCATAGCTTTCAAGCTGATACAATCGAAAATTTTAAGGGAAGGAGATTAGAAAATGAACAACGACGGAACTTTAAAGGAAGAAGCGGGTGGATTGGGCGACAGAATTGCGGGCAATGTCAAAGATGCGGCAGGTGCAGTGACTGGCAACGAACGGCTCGAACGCGAAGGCGAGAGTCAGGCAGCATACGGCGCGGCACGACAAGCTAACAATGACGTTATCGGCAGCAGCACAACGGGCAGAAGCGGAATGTTGACCGGTATGTTCAGAGACCGCGAAAGTGCGGAAAAAGCCTACAACTCGGCACTTAGCCGAGGTTATACAAAAGACGACGTAAACGTGATGATGTCAGACCAAACCAGAGATAGCTGGTTTAGTGACAGCGATGCCGGTGACTCGGAATTAGGCAGCAAAGCGATGGAAGGCGCCGGCGCAGGTTCGGCAATTGGCGGAACGCTTGGCGCAATCATTGGCGGCATTGCGGCTATCGGAACGAGCGTTGCTCTTCCAGGACTCGGCTTAATTGTTGCCGGACCTATCGTGGCAGCTTTGACCGGCGCAGGCGCGGGCGGTTTGACCGGCGGCTTGGTCGGCGCGTTAATCGGTTCGGGCATTCCTGAAGATCGTGCCGTCGCTTATGAAGACGGCATTAAGAACGGCGGTCTGGTGATGGGCGTCAATCCGCGTAACGATGAAGACGCGGACTATTTTGAAAATGATTGGCGCACAAATCGCGGCGAACACATTTATCGATAAATAGTTTTCACTCCAGTAAAAAAACTCCGCTCGCAAGGGCGGAGTTTTCCACTTTAAACTTAGCTTGGTTGAACAGTCGCGAGAAGTTCGCGCCATTCCTCTTTTTCAGGAATTCCCGGTTTGCGTTTGCCGAAAAACAGTGCGACGTTTTCGCCTTTCCGGTTGAAAATTTCCAAACTCGAAACAACGCCGTCGTCGGTCGGCTTTTTGACAATCCACGCCGAAGCGATTTCCGCCTGATTGATGTGAAGATTAAATCTTTCGTCCATCACATTGAACCAGCCGCGAGCTTCTAAAACCTTTTCGACTTCGCCGGTGTGAATTTGAATAATTCCGTCGTTGCCGACAAAAACCATTATCGGCAGTTTCGTTTCACTCGCCTTTTCTAAAATATATTTGTAAGTATCAGCGGCGACCGGAAAAGCCATTTCACGACTCGCAAGACGCAGAGCCTGTTCGCGTCCGACACCGAATTTTTTCATTAGCGGAAAGAAATCGTGCGTGTCTTTTAAGTTCGCCCACGATTTACGAAATCCTTCGACATCAATTTCCGCGTCCGGTTTGTCCGCCGGTTTTGCAGATTTCGGCAAAACATTCAAATTCTGACTTTGGTCATCGCTGCGATACTTTTCGACCAGATTTTCATAAGCAGTTAAATCGCTTTGGTCGGTCAGAAAAACTTTATGCACCGCCGAACCGTCCCGGTCGAAAAATTGAAACGAGCGCATCGTGCCGCGCGGATTTTCGCTCGTCACGGCGAATCCGAAATGCCAGCCGGCGAAAAATATCCGCAAGTCAATGTCGTCGCCGAGCGCCAAGCCCATTTTCCCGTGACCGGTCATAATCTCGACGTTCTTATATTCGCCCTTGCGTTCGTGAACGATTTCGTCGTTGCGCGTCAAAGCCATAATGTGACCGAGCGTGTGCAGTTCCTGAAGCAGTTCGGGAAAACTATCGTTCAGGCGAACGACGGTCTCACCAATTTCCGTCGCCAGTAATTCGGCTTCGCTCGTGCCGAGTTTTTCAGCCGCGTCGCGGATTCGCACCTGCGGGTTTTCGGCGCGGAATTGCGCCCAACGCTCTTTCAAATTCGTTTGTAGTTCTGTTGCTGTTTGTGTCATTTGTTTTCCTTTTTTGAAGTCAGGCTCGTGCCGTCAGTGTGATTTCGTCCGTAAAACCCTTTAAATCATAATTGCGTCCGAGCGGAACGACAAGCGGCGCATCGAGTTGAGGATGTTCCGTTACAATCGTCTCGACATCGAAAGCCGCCCGGATCGTATCCGATGTTAAAACTTCGCGCGGACTGCCCGAAGCGAAAATTTCGCCGCCGCGCAAAACTAAAACTTTATCGGCGTATTGCGCTGCTAAATTCAAATCGTGCAGCACGCAGACGACCGCCGTATTTTCGCGGGCAAACTTCCGCGCCGTCTGCAAAGTCAAATGCTGATGCGCCAAATCAAGGCTCGCCGTCGGCTCATCGAGCAGCAAATATCTTGGCGAATCGTCGTTCGGTTGTTCCCAAATCTGCGCCAGAATTCGCGCCAGATGAACGCGCTGCCGCTCGCCGCCGGAAAGCGTCGGGAACAATTGATTAGCGAGATGAGCCGCCTCGACCGCCTGCAACGCTTCGCGCGCAATTCCCAAATCGCGTTTTGATTCTCTTCCGCGAACGTGCGGATTTCTGCCGAGCAGCGCGACTTCCATTACCGTGAACGGAAAATCGAGCGTCGAATGCTGCGACAAAACGGCGCGTTTTCTCGCCAGTTCGTAATGATTCCAATCGGACAAACGACGATTTTCAAGAAGAATTTGACCTGCGTTCAATTTAACGTCGCCGCACAAAGTTTTGAGCAAAGTTGATTTGCCCGCGCCGTTCGCGCCGAGCAGCGCAACCGTTTCGCCCGGCTTCAATTCGAGCGAGATGTTTCGTAAAATCTTCTTCGCGCCGATTTCAACGCTAATGTTTTTCGCCTCGAACATAAACGGTTACAAATTCTTTCTCAACAAGAGCCAGATGAAAAATGGCGCGCCGATTAAAGCCGTCACAATGCCAATCGGCAATTCGGCGGGCGCGACGATATTGCGGGCTAAAATGTCCGCGCCGAGCATTAAATTCGCGCCGAGCAAAACAGAATTAATTAACAAATAACGATGGTCTGCGCCGGTTATCAAGCGAAGCAGATGCGGCACGACCAAACCGACAAAACCAATTGCGCCGGCGACCGCGACCGATGCGCCGACTGCCAATGCAACCAGACAAATCGCCTGCCATTTCAGCCGCTCGGTGTTCACGCCCAGATATTTAGCTTCCGATTCGCCAAGCAAAATTACGTTCAGCGAGCGCGACATTTGTAGAAGAAAAAAAACCGAAACCAAAATGAGCGGCGCAGCGACGGCGAGTGAATTCCAGGTCGCGCCGCCGACGCTGCCCAAACTCCAAAAAGTGATGTTGCGAAGCTGCGCGTCCGAGGCGAGAAAACTCATCAATCCGATTCCCGCGCCCGCAAAAGCGTTGACGGCAATGCCCGCCAAAATCATCGTCGAGATATTTGTGCCGCCCTGCTTTTTGCCCAGACGATAAATAAAAAGCGTCGCCGCTAATCCGCCGATGAAAGCCGCAACAGGCAGAAAATAAGTTTTGTTAAAAATCAAAAAGGAAACGGCAACGGTTTCACTGAAAACAATAAAAACGGAAACTGCCAATGCCGCACCGCTCGACACGCCGATTAACGCCGGATCAGCCAGCGGGTTGCGAAACAAGCTCTGCAAAACCGCGCCCGAAACCGCCAAACCCGCGCCGACCATTAAAGCCAGAATCACGCGCGGCAGACGAATCGCCAGCAAAACCGATTCCTGCTGCGCCGTAAATGCGACGGGCAATTCGACACCGATTTTGCGCGCCAAAATCGCCAGCATCTGCCACGGAGAAATTTCAACTGCGCCGATGCCGATGGACAAAAGAGCGACGAGAAAAAGCGAGAAAACCAAAATGCCGAAGGCTGAATGCTGAATGCCGAATACTGTCCGCTCAGCGATTTTCAATTCATTATTTGTCATTGCCAAACCATCATTCGCTAATGAATCTTCTCGCACAATTCCTTCACGCCCTGTCCGAGTCGCGGGCTGAAACCGAGCAGCAGCATATCTTCAATCGTCACGATTTTTCGGTTTTTGCCCGCCGCAGTTTCCGCCACGCCCGGCAAATTCAAAACGCCTTCGATGCCGCCGAGCGTTGCCAACGCTCGCGTCGGCAACAAAATCACGTCGGGATTGGCGGCGATTAAGGCTTCGGGAGTGAGCGGTTTATATTCGGCGAACTCGGTAATCGCGTTTTCGCCGCCCGCCATTTTGATAATCGCGTCGGCAGGCGTTCCGCTGCCGCCGACCTGCGCCGCGCCCGCGCCGCGCGAATATACAAAAACGACTTTCGGTTTCGAAGTTTTAGCGGCGACGATTTTCTCCGCTTCGCTCAAATCATTTTCGAGTTGTTTGATTACTTCTTCGCCTTTTTCCTTTTGGTTTAAGGCTTCGGCGATTTGGCGAACTTTTCCCTTTGTTCCGTCAATCGAACTCTCGTTGCCGACGCGCAAAATTTTAACGCCCGCGTTTTCGATTTGCTCGATTGCCGGCGGCGGTCCGGCTTCGGGCAAAATTATCAGCAGCGAAGGTTTCAAAGACAAAACGCCTTCGGCTGACAAAGTTCGCTGATAACCAATTTGCGGCAATTTCGTCGCCGTTTCGGGAAAAATGCTTGAAGTGTCAACACCGACCAGCTTTTCGCCCGCGCCGAGCGCGTAGACGATTTCTGTCGCCGAACCGCCGACCGTAACAATGCGCGTTTCAGTCGGCGGCTTGACGATTTCGCCTTTTGTCGTCGCGCAAGCAGCCAAAGATAAGCCGAGCGAAAAACAAATTAAAAGTTTCGCTAAATTAGACATTATTTAATTTCCCAACTCGTTCCGATAGTGAACGAACGACCACGCGCCGGAGCGAAAACGAATTGTTCGTTGTAGGCTCGATTGAACAAATTCGACGCGCCGACGTTGATGCTGAAATTAAAACGCTCGCGCCGGAAATAATAACCGCCGCTCAAATTGTGCGTTACAAATCCGGGTTCCGCGCCGAGATTTGAAGTGGTAAACGCGGGCGAAAGTCTGCTCTGTTTGCCGACGATGCGGACGTTGTAATCGGCGAAATAATTCTTGCCGAAATTCTGCCAGCGCACGCCGGCGTTCGTCCGATACGGGCTGATGAAATCAAGCGGCAGATCGGTTGTCAAATTATCGCCGCGCAAATAACTGAAATTTCCGTTTGGCGTTAAATAGCCGACACTAATTTTAATCGGCATTTCAAACTCGGCTTCGATACCCTGAATTCGCGCTCTGGCGATGTTTTGTGTCTGCGAAACCGGCACGGACGATAAGCCCGGACGCACCAACCTGATTTGTTGCCCGTCACGACCGATAGCCGCAGAAGTTGAAAGGAAATTTTTGTAAAAATTGTTGAAGTAAGTCAGCGTCGCGGCGTAACGCGAAGTGCGTAATTTAACGCTCGTGTCGAAGTTGATGCCGCTTTCCGGTTCGAGGTTCGGGTTGCCGACGACAAATCCGCCGACCGAACCGGATTCAGTAAAAAATCGTTCGAACAAATTAGGAACACGGAACGAACGTCCGATTCGTGCCGAAAGAATAATATTATCGGTCGCCTTATAAACCGCGCCGAAATCGCCTGTCACCGCCGTTGTGTTAACGTCAAGTCCGCTCGTTAAACCGTTAATTCCCAAATCTTCAAGCTGCGTTTGAGTAAATCCCGACGGAAGCCCGAAACCATCAGTCGGTTCGGCTTTCGATTTGAAACGGTCAATTCTGACACCGCCGATTAATTTCAAACGACTGGTCGCCGTGAACTCGTTTTGCGCGAAAAAGCCGATGTTGGAAAGATTCGCATCCGGCACGCCGCGCGTTCGGTCGGTCGAAAGAACCGGCGTGAACGGGCGTGTGCGGCGTTCGACAAAACGACGGTCGGAATTTTCGTCGCGGAAGAAACTCGCGCCTGCCGTCAGATTATTACGGCTGCCCAAAGTCCAATCGGTCTGCAAATCGAAACCGACGGTTTTAGTATCGGTGACAGTTTCGCTGAATGAATAAGTTCCAGGAAACACGCCCGGAATCGGTCCGACATCAACGATGTTGGAGAAATTCCGATATTGTGTTTGGTAATACGCGCTCGCCGAAACCCGCGCTAAGTTTTCGGTCAAATTCGCCGCGTCGTAGCGCACGCTGAATTTATCGCGGTTGGAAAACGGAAAGTATGCATTAAACGCGCCGACGAGCGTCGCCGAGCCGACGTTTGCCGCGCGGCGGCGTTCGTAGTTCAAGCGCAAGGTATTTGTGTCGTTGATAAAAAATCTGCCGGTCGCCTGCGTGTTGCCGCCGTGCGACTGCGAATTCAACACTTCGCCGTCAGCCGTCACGCCGCCGATGTTGAGAATATCCGCCGGAACTTCGCCGTTTCGTTTACCGGTAAAATAATTATCAAATCGTTCAAGCGATTGCGCGATGCGAAAAGCGAAAAATTTGTTCGAGCCGTTGACAGCCAGACTGCCGCGCCGACCGTTTTCATTTGAACTGTAAAAAGTATCGAACGTGCCGCCGAAACGAAATCCGTTTTCGCGGCGGGCAGGCGTGTCGCGCGTGATGATGTTCACCGTTCCGGCAAGCGCGTCTGTGCCGTAAAGAACCGAACCGCTGCCGCGCACAACTTCTAAAGTTTCAATCTGCGAAGTTTCGATTAATCCGATTTCCACACCCGATTGCGAGGTCGAAGTTCTGGAATTATTTAAACGTTCGCCGTCAACAAGAATCAAAACGCGATTACTATCCAACCCTCGAATGCGCGGGCGAACCTGAAACGCGCCTTCGTTGACGGTCGAAGTGCCGGGTAAAGTGCGGAAAACATCGCCGATGGTGTTCAATGCTTTGCGCTCAAGCTCTTCGCGCCCGACGACTGTCACCGGAACGGCGGTTTCTTCTGTGGAAACCTGCGTGCGAGTCGCCGTTACGGTCACTTCTTCAGTGATATTGCCGATTGGCAAAGCAATTTCCAGATTACTGACAGCGTTATTTTTTAATGAGGTTTCGCGCAGAACCGTCGAAAAACCGTTCGCCTCAACCCGGATTTTATAATCGCCTTCGGGTAGATTCTCAAATCGAAACGCGCCGCTCGCGTCCGTAATAATCTGCCGTTCCGCGCCGCCGAATTTTCCCTGCGCCGTTACTTTCGCACCTGAAACCGGCTCGCCGTTCGGGTCGGTAACGCGCCCGCTCAAAGAATAATTCGTTTGCGCTTCAATAAATTTCACGCCGATTGTATTGAATCGGTCAGCAGCTTTTGCGGCTGAATTTTGTGCTGTCGCATCATAAAAAGACAACCCGCCGACTAAAAATAAAAATAATAATTTAGAAAATAACTTCATTGTTATAAAAACTCCCCTTTGCAGATTGACTGTCAAATTTTATATTTACATCATCCCAAAATATGCACAAATCGAAATTTATTAGCCTTAAGCCAACCGCTGATTAGTAAAACTTTTGCTCGATTTCCCTTTGATGAATCGTTGATAAATCAGTCAGTTTGAGATTCTTTGAACAACAATGGAAAGCCTAATCGCTAAAATCGGCAACTCGTTTCGGTCAAAAGTCAAAAACTGATTTACGGCTTTGACATAAAAGCGATGATAGCTTTTACAACACTACACGCCGATAATAACAGAGAATTTTTCAGTTTCGTGTCCTGTTAAAAAACATTCATTTTGTTGACTCTGAAATTGAAAATCGTTTTCAATAACTAAATATAATAATCTGGTTTTCTGTTGTCAACCGCCAACTTTAGATTTATTTATTCGCTGCAAAAAATCTGCGCGGCGAGCAGTGGAATCATCAATTCGTGATGTCCGGTGATTGAAAAACCGCGACCCGCGCCGCCAGCCGTCGGGCGGCGAACGACGTTCGTGTTCGGTCTATAACTTTGAATAAAATCGAAATTAGCGGTAGTAAAATCATCGAGCGAAAAACCTAAATTTTTAACGACCGTCACGGCTTTCAGAAAAACCTCCGGCATAATAACCGCCGAACCTATATTCAAATAAACGCCGCCGCCGTTTAATTCTTTGACAATTGAGCAGAACAATTTGAAATCGGTGTGAGAAGTCGCACCGAGAGCCGCGCCTTCGCAATCCGCGTGAAAATGTCCGATGTCTGCGCCGATTGCTAAGTGCGCGGTGAACGGAATTTTACTTTTGTAAGTTTGACAAAGCACCGACATTTCAGCATTCGGCGGATTATGCGCGATGAGTTCTCTGCCCATGGCTTCGCCCAGACCGATTTTATCTTTCGCGCCGTTCTTTGCTGCTTGATTTAGAATTTCTCCCGTTTCCTTCGCGGCACCGAAATCGCCTTTTCCTAAAGTAGCGTCAACGTCTTCGCTCGTAAATCCGGCAATCGCGATTTCCGTATCGTGAACCAGCACCGAACCGTTCGAGGCGATTGCCGAAACGTAACCGTGCCGCATTAAATCAACGATTACTGGCGCAAGTCCGGTCTTGATAACGTGTCCGCCAATTCCCCAAACTACAGGCTTTTGCGATTCCTTAGCACGTGTGATTTGCTTTGCAATTTCGCGCAGCGATTTGACGGCGAGAATGTCAGGTAATTTCCCCAAAAAGTTTTTGAGTGAATCCGCTTCACTTATCGGCTCGGCAAAATCTTTGATTGTTACCTTGCTCGGACGCGAAGCGAGTTCGTAGGTTTTTATCGCGTCGAAATCAATCGGCTGAAAATTTTCGTAGATGGACATAATCGCTAGTTTATATGAATTTCTAATGAACGAAAAAAGCCCTCGCCAAAAATGACGAGGGCGTAATAACTATTTAAAGTTTATGAAATTCAAATTTATCGAACTGACGGAATCACCGTGTCGTCCGCTAAACCGAACTGTTGTTGACGAACTGCTCCGTTGACGCTCTGGCGAACCGACCAAACGCCGTTGCCAAAACCAGCCGCGTCCGCTCTGCCGTCGCCGTCAAAATCGCCCAACACCGGATTATTCGCATTCGCTGATAATCTCAGGTCGGTTAATTCCTTGCCGTCGGCAAGTTTGATTGTCCAGGTGTTTTCGCTTGCGCGATAAACCGCCAAATCGCCCTGTCCGTCGCCGTCAAAGTCGCCCGTCGCGGCGCGGTCGCCCGCTGCTCCGAACTGCTCTTTGATGTCTGCACCCGAACTCGTACGAATCGTCCAAGTCGCGTTCAGGTCGTTGAAAAAGATGAAATCAGCTTTGCCGTCGCCGTTGCGGTCTGATGCCAGCGGCGTGAAATTGCCTTTTCCATTGTTGAAACGCTCTGAAATGATAGTGCCGTTTGTGGAAAGTTTAACCTGCCACGTTCCGCGCATTTCGTTCCAGATTGAAAAGTCGGCTTTGCCGTCGCCGTCGAAATCAGCCGGAATCGCTCGATCCAATTCCGTGCCGAACTGCTCAACGCGCAGTGAATTTGAAGCCGACAGCCAGATATACCAGTTGCCTTCCGACGCGCGGAAAACCGCTAAATCGGTTTTCCGGTCGCCGTCAAAGTCAGCCGGAGCGAGGCGGTCGCCCGCCGCTCCGAACGCCTGCGCGAACAAGGTGTTGTCCGAACTGCGATAGATATACCAGGTGTTATCCGAATTACGGAACACGGAAACGTCGGTTCTGCCGTCGCCGTCGAAATCGAACGGCGCGTTGTCAAAGAACGTTGCTCCCGGTCTGAATCCCGGATTTTCGCCTGAAGCCATAAAGTTAATGCCTTCGGTCGCCTCGTTGATAAACAGCACCTGCGTCGGCTCGGCAAATTGATAACGACGATCCGTTGCCGAGAAGACATATGTGTTGCCTGCCGCGACATTGCTGAAGCTGAAGTAACCGAATTGATTGGTGAACGCCATACGGACATTGCCGCCGGCATCGGTCATCGTCACACGGGTGCGGAAGATTCCGCGACCGTTTGCTTCTCTGACTCGACCGCCGATGTCAACCGAAGCCGCCGTCGGATTGAAAATGAATTCATCCGCGCCGATGTCCGGTGTCGTAGCACTTCTCGATTGATTATCGAAGTCACCCGTAATACCCGCAATCGGAGTTCCTGCATTTGATACCGGCGAAGCTGGATTCACGATATGTAAATCAGTCGGCGAAACAAACAGCGGGTCACCCGAAATCGAGTTAGCGTCTTTTCCGGTCGCCGCTTGCAACGCAGCCAGCGTAGTCACATCAACAGCATTAATTGCTCCTAATACGCCTTGCGGTCCGCTCACGAAATAATCGTTGTAATTAATATCGGTGAACGATGCCGCCGGTGCCGCCGAATAAATCGCGTAATTCTTATCGGTCGTGACAGTCGTATTGTTGAAGCTGTTAACGAATATGTTGTCACGCACATTCAAATCAGTCACCGTCGAATTGATGATTGATAATGCTCCGGTAATAGTCGCGCCGTTAAAACCGGCGTAGTCGCCGAACAGGTTGACCGAATTGTAGTAAATGTTAACACCGCCCGTCGTTCCCGCAATCATAATACCGGCGTTTGTATCGGCAATAAATGTGCCGGTTGTATAGCTGGTGCCTTTGATGTCGGAAATGAAGTTGTTGGCAATCGTGATACCGCTTGCCGCAGTGCCTGTCGAAACAAAGATGCCTACCGAACCGTAGCCGCCATCATTAGTGGCATTTAAGTTCGTAATTCTGTTGCGTGTGACGCTCGAATTTAGCGTTCCGGCACCCAATATAATTCCTCTTACGTCGGCAGTATCAGAAGTGACAATGTTGTTGACGATATTGCGCGTCACACTGGCATTCACCGACTGACCTATATTTATGCCCACCTGACCGAGGAAATCCGCCGCCGCCGCGCCGCCAAAAGTGTTGTCAGCAATCACTGTATTGTTGTTCACGCCTGCTGCTGTGCCAACAGCTTGAATGCCGATAGTCGCCCGCTGAATCAGATTATTCTGAATCCTCAGGTTATCGTTATCCGCGCCAGCGGCAGCACCGGTTTGATCGCCGACGAAAATGCCGAACGTAAGTAACACTCCATCAGAGCCGTTGACCCCGGCTTGAACCGTTGAGTTCTGAAGCGTGAAATTGGTCGCGCCCGCGCCCGTTCCCTGACTACCAATAAAGAAGACGGTTGTTCCGCTCGTTGTTGTGTTCGTCAAGTTAAACGTCAAGCCGCGGTTAATTCCCGGTGTGGAAATATTACCATCAATCGTCACGTTGTCCGCGCCAAGGATGGGAATAAGCGTGGTGGCAGTCGGTGTGCTGCTAATTGTCCGAGCGCCGCCGGTCGGTCTAATGTTTACCGCCTGGTCGCCGTTGACAGGATTTAGCCCGATCGAACCAGTTTCACCCGTCAAATCCGCCGTAATGTTGATGTTGACAGTACCGTTCGCGCCCGAATTGTTGAGAGCCTCGAAAATACCGCCCGGGTTGGTCAGCGACGGGTAATTGCCCGGAACATTGTAGGTTCCGTTAAGCGGCGGCGCAACATCGTTAATCGTCACCGTCGTCGTGTTGGTCGCTCCGATTGTCACTCCGCCTGTCGGGTTCGACAAGGTGAAGATGATTGTTTCATTGTCGTCTAACACCGCATCGGAACACAGCGTGACATTAAATGATTCGGTTACGTCTCCATTAACGAACGTCAAAGTTTGCGGGAATCCGGTGTTGATGTAGTCAACGCCCGCCGTGCAAGCCGCGCCGCCGGTTGCCGTGCCGCCCGTAATCGAAACTTGAGCAGTTACCGTTCCGGCATTGCCGGTCGTTCGATTAACTGTAATCGTCACGGTCGCACCTTCGTTTCCGGTATAGGTCGCCGAACCAAAATTAAGTGTTCCCGCGCCAGCCAGAGGCGGAAGCTCGTCCGCGCCGATGTCGGTAGCCCCAGTGCGCGTGTTGCCGTCAATGTCGGTCGTCACGCCCGCAATCGGAGTACCGGCATCGCGCACCGGACTGGTGATTTGCAGATGCAGATCGGTGTCCGAAACGAACAGCGGGTCAACCGACACCGAGTTGGCATCTTTGCCCGTCGCCGTCTGGAAATCCGCCAGCGTCGTGCGAACCACGCCAGTTCCGGCGGTTGTCGTCTGCGCTGTGCTGGTCAAACCGCCCGTCAAACCGACCACACCGTTTGGTCCCGAAACGAACAAATCGTTGTAATTCGAGGTCAAATTGGCGAAGGTTGCGGGAAGTATGCCGTAAGCGACGCTTTCGCCGCCGCCGCCGGTCGAGCCGGTTCGAGTTTGCGTATTGAGTAAAATGTTATTCAGCACGTTCGTCGGCTGGTCGGCAGCAATGGCAAGCGCGAAGCTGGGATATAGATTCGCCGTCGTGCCGCGGTCGCCGGTCATCGAAACCGAGTTGTAGTAGATGTTCTGCGTTGCTCCTGCGACAGGAAGGACGTAGATACCCACCACAAGGTCGCCTGAATTCGAGTTGCCGATAACGCCGGACACGAAGTTGTTGACAACCGTGTTTGTTCCCGTCGCGCCCGACGCTAAAATGATGCCCACTGCCGAATACGTATTGGTTTGCACGACAGTCCCGACATTGTTCCTCGAAATTAAGGCATTGACCTGCGAAATCGGAGTCGGAGGAGTTGTCAAGATACCTTGCGCTCCGGCAGCGATGCCAACCGCGTCGGCGGTTTCAGCCGACGCGATGCCGCTGATGCTGTTTTCAGTAATCTGCACGCCGTCATCGTTGCCGGTAAAAATACCGATGCGACCGATGCGCGCCGCGCCGGTCGCGGTCATCACGTTGCGCGTCAAAACCACGCCCGTATTCGGAACCGCCGCGCTCGTTCCGACTGAATAGATACCGTAGATCGAACTGCGTATATCGCAGTTTTCGACGCGGTTGTTAATGTTCGTTCCGGCAGAGCCGAATGTATTGCCGCCGAACGCGATACCGATAACCGTCGCCGTTGGCGAGCCGCCGAAGACGTTGACGTTTTTCACGGTATTGCTGTTCGCGCCGTTTGCCGGTGTACCGACGGTAAAGCCAATGCCGCCGCCGCCGCCCGTGTTCGTCACGGTCAGGCTGCGGTCTGTGCCGCCCGAAGTCGAACCGTCAATCGTCACGTTGTCCGCGCCGTTGAACGAAATCAAATAACCCGCCGACGTTCCCGTAATGGTGCGCGCTGCGCCCGTCGGTTTAATGGTAACGGTGATGCCTGCGCTTAATTGATTCAAGGCAACTGCGCCGGTTTCACCCGCCAAATCCGCCGCAATGTTGATAACGATGTTGCCGCTTGCACCCGACGCATTCAAAGCTGCAAAAATGCCGCCCGGATTGGTCAGCGACGGGTAATCTCCCGGCACGTTATAAGTTCCGCCTGCAATCGGAGTCGGAACGGTAAATGTTCCCCCGACGCTATTGTTAGCCGCATTTCCGTCAGCGGTCAGAACCGTCGCGGTTGTATTATATGTTCCTCCCGCCGCTACTGCCGTAGCTGCGGCGAATGTAACCGTTATCGCTTGACCCGGGTTAATCGTCGCAATCGTTTGCGTATCCGAATAGGTGTAGCCGCCCGGACCAGTAATCATAAACTGCACCATCACATTGGTCTGCGCTGCTGTGCCGACATTGGTAAATGTTGCCTGCGGCGTAATGACTGTGCCGGTTGGAATTGACGAGCCGTTCGCCGGCGTAACAATTGCCGTTGCCGCAATATCATTAGCAAGCGGAGTGGTTCCGTCGAATTCGTCTGCGCCAATGTCGAACAAAGCGTTTGCGCCCGGACGAGATTGACCGTCAAAATCGTTCGTCACGCCCACATTAGCAGCCAGGTCACGCACCGGCGAAAATGCCGTTATGTGCAGATTATTAACCGAAACAAATGATGGATCAACCGAAAGACTCGCTGCGTCTTGTCCGGTAGCAGCTTGCCAATCAGCCAGCGTAAGCTGGTCAATTGCATTGAATAAGCCGACGAAACCGCCCGTGCCGGGGGCATATAAATCGTTGTTGTTGCTGGTCAACCCCGTCGGATTCGGCGTGGTGCCGCCGACGCGGATGGCGTAGTGTTTGCCGGTCGCGCCCGCGTTGTCTCGGTTGTTGAAAAAGATATTGTTGCGGTAGTTGCGCGTGTTAGTGGTAATCGAGCTTTGGAAAGCAAACGAGTTTGCCGTTCCCGTCGTCGGACTGCCGCCGATATAAACGCTGTTGTGATAGAGATTGTCCGTTCCGGCGACAGTTTCGTTGATGCCGTTGATTACCGGACTGTTGGTCATATCGTTGCCGAGAATGACCATATTGTTTTGATAAGTCGTTAAACCGCCGATGATGTTGATGCCGCTGACGATTCCCAGCGAACTGGTTGTGGTCGGCGTGGAAATGCCACTGATGCGGTTGCGCTGAACGATGTGCACTCCGGTCGTTGCGCCGTTATAATGCAGTCCGGTTATTGAAACCGCTGCCGTCGCGTTGGTGTTGCTGACACTTTCAACCGTGTTCTGCCCGATATTGTTACCGGCAGTCGCGCTGGAATTGTCAATCCACAAACCGATTCCCGAAGCCGTTGAACCGGTGCCGACGTTCGGGGCGTTCATCGTCAGGTTGCGGATGATATTGCCCGTGACGATGCAAGCTCCCGATTGGCAGTAGAGACCGTAAATATTCGAGCCTGTCGCCGCATTGGAATTGCTAATCGGCGCGGCGGCGGAGCCAATTGTGTTGTTGGTCATCGTGTTGAGGACCGTAGAACTCGTAAAAGCGCGGATGCCATAAATATCGAGCGCGCCCGCGCCGGTATTCGAGGCAACGATGCCGCCGATGTTGTTGCCGGAAATACTTGCAACCGCCGACGGAAAATAGTAGATCCCGTAAACTTCCATTGCCGAACCATTATTACTGGTTATGGAAATTGCACCAGCCGCTGTTAAGCTGCCGACTGTGTTACCGGTAATCGCGCCGACTCCCGCAGCAAAACTGACACCGACAAATGCACCGGTCGTGCCTGTGCCGCCGACTACGCCGCTCAGATTAATACCGTTGATAATATTGTTCGTTACGCTCGAGGCAGTAGTTGTGCCGAGCGATGAAAAATAAATCGGGAGAAACTTTGAGCCGGTGCCGATGCCGACGAAACTGTAAGTTCCCGTTCCAGCCGCGTTCGCAAAACCAATGGTGTTGCCGCTGACCGTCGTGTTGTTAATATTGGCACTGGCAAGTTGAATTCCGGCGTGAATTGAGCCGGTAGTTTGAGTGCGCGTGGCGGTTTGATAAAGTTTGTTGTTGCTGATTGTCCAGTCGGTGCTGCCGCTGCTGACATAAACTCCAGCACTTGTAACTGCCGCACCGAAATAATCATAAATTTCGTTGCCAGTAATTTGAATACCGCTGTTATAAGTTGCAACTGAGGTCGTCGTGCCGTTACTGAAAACGGCTTTAGTCGGCAGAGCGGATGACGGACCAATTTTGTTATTAGAAATTATATTGTTGTCATTACCAACGGTAACTGCACCGGCGGCGAAGTAAATCGTTCCGCCATTGGTTGCAGTCGAAGCACTGCCCGCACCGAGAATTGTTGAATTCGTGACGGTGTTGCCCGTTGCATCACCAACAAAACGGATGGTTGCGATACCGCTGGTCGTCAAAGCATTCGTGTTTGAAATGGTCAGCGCATTGCCGCCTGAGTTCAAACCGTTGATGGTTACGTTATCCGCGCCGTTCAAGTCAACCAAAACGGTCGTCGCCGTGCCGGAAATCGTTCGCGCCGCGCCGCCAGCCGGTGAAATAGCGATTGATGTGTAAGAAGCCGCGCCCGCGCCGCTGGCATTCAAAATTGCTCCGGCAGCCGGTTCGGTCGTATCGCCGCAAACATCAATTGTAATTGTTCCGGTATATGCGCCGCCGTTGATTGCCGTGAAAGCATCTGCCAGCGTCGGATATCCGGTCGGTGTGGTGTTGGCTGCCGATTCGACTTCGATAACTCCGCCCGGCAGAGTTTGGCAAACGCCGACTACGCTGGGCGCGCTACTATCGCTTGTCTGAGGTTCAACCGCCGGTTGGCTGGTTGCGCTCAAACTGAAAAGTTCGGCGAGTCCAAAAAATGAACCGCCGGTTGCCGCTTGCGCCGAAAGATTCGGCAGGGCGTTGATGAATATGGCAGCGGTCAAGACCACTGCCGTGATGCTGAGCAAACGGACGAAACCGAATTTGCGATTTGTTGAACTTGGGAACTTTTTCATAAATCTCCTCTGGAATTTTTTGGCAAAATTGTTTATTCGGGTGTCGGATATTGTGACGCGACGGAAAACTACGCTTTTAGGTAGAGCGGAAAACTCTACCTATTTTGAATTCCTTCAACTCAGTTAGCGAATGAGTTTTAACGTGATCTTATCCGGTAAAACGATGTTATCTAACTTCGATTCGTTAGCACCGATTGGGAAACGCCGAAACACGGCTTGCGGGAAAGGAGCAGACTTTGCATTTGCTCTTTTGTCCCCGTATCGGCGTTTAGCCCGGAAGCTTAATTATTAATTTTTCGGATTTGTTAAACCTATGCGTGTTAATCTACTGGCAAGTTTGTCACATTGTCAAGAGGAGTTTCGGGTTTTGGGACATTTTTTTTGATTTTGCATCAATTTTTTGGGTAGATACGGCGTATTGGTCATTTATAACCTGCTTTTTGATTCGAAAAATAATTGAGAGTGAATAATAACAAATCACGTCGCCGGTCAGTTCTGAGCATACGTTTTAAGACACAAAAGCAATTTTGATTTCCGAACAGACGCCTGTCGGCTCGCTCATTTCCAGACAGATTGCTCCCGTTTCAATTTATTCGGCACTGTCAGACACTTGGAGCGCAACGGCGGATTTTCCGTCGAAATGGTTAAAAACGAAGAAAGCCGTCCAGGTTATACCTGGACGGCTTTCTTCGTTTTCACTTTTCCGCTTATTTATCTGCCCGAGCCAATAAAATTGACTTCGGTGATATTTTCAGTGAGATTGATAACCTGACTCGATTCGGCAAAGCGATAGCGTTTGGACTGGACGCTGATGACGTAAGTGATGCCCGACGGGACATCAGCGAACGAATAACGCCCGTTTTCACCGGTCGTGGTCGTATAAACTTCGCCCTCGCTGCTTGTCAGCATCACGTCAACATACGCCAAACCGCGTCCGTCCTGATTTCTGACGCGCCCGCTGACGGTCGAACTTGCCGCCAGTGGCGCGAGCAGTCCGACTCCCCAATCCGAGAATTCGCTGATTGCCGGTGTCACCAGAGCATTGTGTCCCGTTACATCAATCGTTCCCGCTACCTGTATCGGCGAAGCCGCTTCGCGCTTGTAGATATTGAACATTGATTCCATCGCTCCGTTCACGTCTTCGGGACGATAATCGAACAGCAATGTCGCCGTCAAATCGCCGGTTTCGGTCAAACTCCAGAACCGCGAAACCGAATTCGCCGCGCTGAGTCCCGGCAAAATCGCGTCTTCAACGTCAACCGTTAAGGCTGTTCCCGCCACCGGTGAATTAGTCGGCGTAACCGTGACCGGCGAATAACCGTTCTGTCCGACCGGAAAGCTAAACGGCGTATTGTCGCAGAAATTCTTTCGGACATCGCCGACGATGTATGCCGTTTCGCCCGCGCCCGCGACGCTCGCGCCGCAGTTAATGGTCAGCCTGTTCGTCCCGGCATTGAGTAGTCCGTTTAAGGTCAAAACGCCCGTAATCGTTACCTGACCGGCTAAAGTCGTGTTGCCGGCGATTGAAATATCGGTATAAGTTCCCGCCGCCAACGGCACGCCTCCCGGCAAAAACCGGCTGCTGCTGTTGCGAACGCGAATCGCAGCGTTGGCAACTGTCACAAAATCATCGGCATTGACGTTCGTGTCGTCGCCGTCCGGGTCGCGTCTGAGTCCGCCGTCGGTCGGCGGCGCGGGCGCGGCGGCTCCTTCACCCAGATTATTGACCGTTACAGTGCCGTAAGCCAGCCCGTCAATAATCAAATTATCCGTCGTCCGGCGCAAGGCGAATTGTCCGGCAGTTACCGCAAAACCCGCTGTAATTGCCGCGTCGCGGTTCACTGCATTGCCGTTAATGGTCACCGTCGCGTTCGGCGAAAGCAAAAAGAAACTATACGGCTGCAATGTGCCGGAAAGCGTTCCGCCCGCTCCGCCGCCCGTGCCGCCCGCCGATTGATATTCGATCCGCAGAAGCGAAAGGTCGAACGTTTTATCCGTTAAATTGATAATTTCAACGTATTCGTCAGATGCTCCGGCGTAGTCGCTGCTGAATTGATTGATGACAATTTCACCCGCCGCCGGAAGAATCGGAGCCGGAGCAACCGTGAACGCATCGCTCACCGCGCCGGTCAACGCACCCGAAGCCGCGTTCAGCGTCACGCCCATTCCGGTCGTCGAGAAAATTATATTACTGAACGTCGCTATACCGTTCGTCGGCGTGGCAGCCGTCGTGGACGAATTGGAAAGCGTCGCGCCCGTCGCGCTGATTGTCACGTCCGCCGTGTAATCGAGATCGCGTCTGCCGTTCACGTCAACCACTTGCACCAACACCGCCGGAGTTATCGCTATATCAACAAACACCGTCGCTGGCGGCTGCTGCAAAAATTGTAGACGGTCTGCCGTGACTTCGATGCGGTTGGAATCGCCCGTCGTGGAACTGGTTGCGCCGCCCGCGTTGGGAGCAGCGAAAGTCGAGCCGCTCACGCCGTTCGCCGTCGCTCCGGCAACGGCAAACTGAAATTGCTGATTGTCCGTAACGGTCGTTTCAAAAGTCAGATACAAATCGAGCGTTCTGGATTGATTGTCGGGCGTAACGATGTTTAAGCCGGAAAAGCTGATGCTGTCCGCCGTTATGCTGGTCGCATTGATAAAATTCGTGCCGTCGAAAAGCGCGGCTTGCCGAATCGTCGTGTCGAAATTGCTGACCGTGTTATTGACGCCTTTGCCGAAGGTCAGCGAAGTCAAAATCGTGCCGACCGTATCGGCATCGTTAGCGGCTGCGCCGCCGTCGCGCACGGTAACTGAAAAAACGCGCACGCCTTCGCTGGTCGTGGTGATGGTCGGCGATTGAAAAGCGAGATAGTTAATGTCGTCGGACGTTTCATTGCCCGCACTGACTATATCCGAAGCGTTCGAGTTGCTCGCGCCGCCGCCGTTTGCCGTAACTGAAAAAGTATCAATGGCTAAACCGGGACTGTTAGAGCCTGTTTTCGTCCATCGAAACCAAATTTCCTGTCCGGCACTGACATTCACGCTCAGATTATTCGATTTAGCCGATTGATTTGCCGCGTCGTTTCCGTCGAGCGCAGCCGCCGCTCCTGTTTGCGGGGCGGTAAAATTCAAATCCGTCACCGGCGTCCAAACGCCTGTCGTCAGTGAAGTCGCTCCGACTTGATATTCAAATACCAGTGTTTGAGTAGCGGTGTTTCGCCGCCACTGCTCGCCGATAAAGGAAATGTCGAGAGAGCTTATATTTGCTCCCGTAGTATTTGCGAGCCTGACTCCAAATTGAACCGTCGGCGTGCCGCCCGAAGTCACAGCACCTAAAGCCCGCTCGGTTGAAGCGTTTGCCCCGTAACTGTGCAGCCCGCCGGTGGTATTAGTACCATCGTCGGCAATATAAACAGTTCTGTTGGAATACCAACCCGGTATTGTTGTGTTGTCCGTAAAGGGATTAGTGTTTCCCGTCACAGCCAGCGTGTCAAAGTTCTGGGTGTATGGCGTTCCGAGCGTGGCAATATTTACTTGACCCCAAACTGACGCAACGGTCGCTAACACAAAAATCGTTGCGATGGTTAAAAAACCTAATTCCTTAATAATTTTCTTGATATTCATTGTCAATTCTCCTAAAAATACAAACTCATATTCACATTCCGCCGTTTTCGGCAGACCAAAGGTTTCCATATAGAATTGTTCCCAATTAAACGTGGAAGTTTTAGAAACGTATAAGAAATAATTAACAAACTTCAGACGGCGTGTCTATCTGCGACGGGCAAAATTCGGTCATTTAACACAGAGTTCAGTTCTGAGAATTTATGTAAAAAAAGCAATGCCGAAGGTTATACCAAACTTTTTCGCTTTCTGTAATTTTTTGAATATTCGTTCTGTAATTAAAAAGAATCACTTTTCAAAACGAAAGGTGCGTAAATTGATTTATTGAACAGGCGGGTTTATACGGATATTTTTTGAATTTTGTCATTTTAAACTTGGCGTTTAAGCCCGTTTGGTCTTATGATTCTTAACAGCGATTTATCGCCTCGCTTTTCCTGCATTGGCAAATTAAAGCGGCAATTCAGTCAAAAATCAGATTCAAATCTACAAATTTCGAACTTTATGTTTGTAACCGCAAATGCAGATTCTGAAAGTTTTTGGAACGCTGACTAAACCCGACAACCCTAAACTCAATGTTACGAAACTTATTCGTAACATTGCCGATACAACGCATTTGACCTAAAAACAATCTGTAATCTGCGTTATATAGTGTGACGCGGTTTTTCCCGTTATGAATTCTGAATTATTTATTTACTTGGAGATATTAAAAATGAAAAAATCAACTTTTAGTTTAGTAGCGACACTGCTGTTTGTGCTATTTTCGGCGGCAGCGGCAACCGCTCAACCGGCGACGAAAGTTAACAAGCCGGGCGCGACTTTTCAAAGTATTCGGGTTGACCGCGATGTCACGGAAAACGGCAAAAAAGGAATGCGAATCAATGTGTCGTTCACCGTTACAGGAATGAAGGGCGTTTCGTCTTATCTGCAAATCAAGTTTCAGAAACGCGACGGCACGGCACTGATGGACAAAAACGGCGCGTTCGACCACGAAGACGGCAGCGTCGCCGTGTTCGGCACCTTAAAGCCCGGTTTCGACCCGGCGGTTTATGAAAATTTCGATGTTTTTATGCCGAATGATGAATTGGATTTAACGGCTGGCACTTATCAATTGCGAATGGACGTGGACGTAATTTATGAAGCGGGCGAACTGCTCCAACATCTGACAATCTACGATTTCGACTTTACGCAGCCCGCCAAATATACCACGCCTGTCAAAACCACCGGAGCCAGCGCGACGTTCCAGAGAATTTGGGTTGATTACGACATCACCGAAGGCGGCAAGCGCGGAATGCGGATTCACACGGCGTTCCGGGTTTTAGGAATGAAAGGTGTCGGCTCTTATCTGCAAATTAAGTTTCAGAAACGCGACGGCACGGCACTAATGGACAAAAACGGCGAGTTCGTTCACGAAGACGGCAGCGTTGCCGCGTTTGTTAAGCTGCGTCCCGGTTTCGATCCGGCGGTTTTTGATGACGAACCCATTTTTATGCCGTATAGCGAACTCGATCTAACGTCGGGCAAGCATCTGTTAAGAATGGATGTAGACGTAATTTATGAAAACGGTGAGTTAATTCAGCATCTGACCAATTACGATTTCGAATATACGAAACCGTAAGCTATTTAGAAGTAAAGAAAAGCCGTCGCTGATAAACATAATGTTTATCAGCGACGGCTTTTTCTTTACTGTTTATTTCCTATTGTCTTCCTGTTGCTAACTGCAACCGTGCCTGGGCAATTTCCAACCGTTGGCGTTCAGCCTCGGCTTCTTCGATAGAACCTTTCCACGCGCCGAGTTCGCGTTCGGCAGTTTCACGTTCGGCGCGGGCATTCTCGATATTTATCTCGTCCGCCGTTTCCGCAATGTCCGACAAAACGGAAACATTGTTGTTGCTAACTTCGACAAAGCCGCCCGCGATAACCATCCGATTCGTCGCGCCCGCCTGCGTATAAGACAAAACGCCCGCCTTGAGCGATGAAATCAGCGGCGCGTGGTTTTGCAGAATTCCGACTTCTCCGCTCGCCGTCGGAATCGTCACCGCGTCAACCGACTCGCTCAAAACTTTTTTTTCTGGAGTTACTATTTCTAAATTCAACATAAATTGATTTTTGATTTTCGATTTTTGATTTTTGATTGAAAAGGAAACCGAATAAAAATATTCCCTAACCCAATCTCAATTCAAAAATCAAAAATCGAAAATTGCTAGGCTGTCGCCGCCATTTTCTGCGCTTTCTCACGCGCCTGTTCGATTGTTCCGACCATATAAAACGCCTGTTCGGGCATATCGTCGCATTTGCCTTCGAGAATTTCTTTGAAACCCTTGATGGTGTCTTCGACCTTCACGTATTCGCCTTTCAAGCCGGTGAACTGTTCGCCGACGAAAAACGGCTGCGAGAAAAAGCGCTGGATTTTTCTGGCGCGCGCCACGGTCAATTTGTCTTCTTCACTTAATTCATCAAGTCCGAGAATGGCGATAATGTCCTGCAAATCTTTGTAACGCTGCAAGATTCGTTTAACCGCCTGCGCCGTATTGTAATGATCTTCGCCGACAATATCGGGAGTCAGAATCGTCGAGTTCGAGGCGAGCGGGTCAACTGCCGGATAAATTCCGAGTTCCACAATTTGCCGCGAAAGCGCCGTCACAGCGTCAAGGTGAGCAAACGTCGTCGCCGGTGCCGGATCGGTGTAATCGTCCGCCGGAACGTAAACGGCTTGAATCGAGGTAACCGCGCCGGTTTTCGTTGAAGTGATACGCTCCTGCATTTCGCCCATTTCCGTCGCCAG
>CBDUBY010000003.1:0-46872 GCA_965365505.1 uncultured Pyrinomonadaceae bacterium
AAGTCATCCGCGATGCGTTCGTTCGCGCCAGAGATTACAAAAAAGAATGGGACGAATTTCGCGCCAAGAAAACAACGGTTCAGCCGCGCCGCGATTTGGAACTTGAGCCGCTGGTCGAAGTTATCGAAGGCAAACGTCTGGTTCACGCGCACGGTTATCGTTCCGATGAGCATTTGAATTTGATGTTGATTGCCGATGAATTCGGATTCAAAGTCGCAACCTTACAGCACGCGCTCGAAGCCTACAAAATCGCGCCGGAAATCGCCAAACGCGGCACGGGCGCGTCAATCTTCGCCGACAGTTGGAGCTACAAACTCGAAGCCTACGATTCGATTCCGTATAACGGCTATATTCTTTGGAAAAACGGCGTGAATGTTTCCATCAACTCTGACTCTAATGAACGAATGCGCCGCTTGAATCTCGATGCGGCGAAGATGATGAAATACGGCGGCGTGCCGGAAGAAGAAGCATTCAAAATGATTACGATTAATCCGGCAAAGCAGCTCGGCATTGACAAACGCACCGGCTCGATTGAAGTCGGCAAAGACGCGGACATCGTAATCTGGAACGCGCATCCGTTCAGCGTTTACGCCCGACCGGAGATGACGATGATTGAGGGCGAAGTTTATTTCGACCGCAGCAAAGACATTTCCAAACGCGCCGAGATGCAAAAGGAACGCGAAACTCTGGAAAAATTAGACGTGAATCGTCCGCCCGGCAGCGGCGGCACACCGCCCGCCAGACCGAGCGAGTATCGCAAAGAAGACCTCGATGATGCCGACGGAGGAAACAAATAATGAAGGCAAAAGTGAAAAGTAAAAAGGCAAAAGTTTATTTCCATCTGTGTTTGTCCGTGTTCATCTGTGGACTCGTTTCTTCCGTTTTCGCACAAAGCGACGGTTCACAGCAAAATCAAACGGGCAAGGCGGGAACTTTCGCCATCGTCAACGCCCGCATCGTGACGGTTTCCGGCGCGGTTATTGAGAACGGGACGGTCGTCATCAGCGGCGGTAAAATCTCAGCCGTCGGCGCAAATGTTTCAGTGCCGAGCGGCGCGGAGCGAATTGATGCCAGAGGCTTGAGCGTTTATCCGGGAATGATTGACGCGGGAACGAATCTCGGTTTGGCGGAAATCGGCGGCGGCGCGCCCGCGACGATTGACGTTGCCGAAACCGGCGATATGAACTCGAATGCGAAAGCAATTACGGCGATTAATCCGCACACATCGCACGTCAACGTCACTCGCGTCAACGGCATCACGACCGTGCTTTCGATGCCGGTCGGCGGAATCGTTTCCGGTCAGGCGGCGGTTATTAATCTGAACGGTTCGACGCAGGCGGAAATGGCGATTGTGCCGATGTTCGGTTTGGTTATCAATTTTCCGCGCATCACGCTTGGCGGCGGCGGTTTTAATCCGTTTGCGCAGCAAGCCCCGATTGACTTTAACGAAGCGGTGAAACGCCGCGACCAGCGCATCGAAGATTTGAAAAAACTTTTCAAAGACGCGGAAAACTACGCGAAAGTTCAGGACGCTTTCGCTAAGGATAAAAATCTGCCCACGCCCGTAACCGATTTGAAAATGGCAGCACTCACGCCTTATGTGCGCGGCGAAAAGCCGATGATTTTTACGGCGGAACGCGAGCGCGACATTCGCAGCGTAGCGAAGTTTGTCGCCGACACAAAATTTAAAGGAATCATAATGGGCGGGCAGGAAGCGTGGAAAGTCGCCGATGATTTGAAGAAAAACAACATCGCCGTTATCTACACGAACATTTATAATCTGCCCGTGCGCGACGACGACGCTTACGATTATCTGTTTGAAGCACCGGCGAAATTGGCGGCGGCAGGCGTGAAATTCTGCATCTCGACCGGCGACGGCGGCGCGGAAGTCCGCGATTTGCCCTATCACGCGGGACTCGCTTCGGCTTACGGTTTGTCGAAAGAGGACGCGCTGAAAGCCGTCACGCTGTATCCAGCGCAGATTTTAGGTCTGGGCGACCAACTCGGCTCAATCGAGCAGGGCAAAATCGCCAATCTCGTCGTCACTGACGGCGATATTTTAGAGGCGCGCACGAACATCAAATATCTATTCATCAACGGCAGATTGCTGCCTTTGACGAGTCGGCATACCGAACTCTTTGAGAGTTTCAAAGACAGAAAGTAGAATGGCAAAAGCTAAAAAGGAAAGGCTCTGTTAATTTTAATTAACAGAGCCTTTCCTTTTTCATTTCTAAGAAGCTGTTTGAAAACTCGAAAAGTCGCTGAAAGCGACAAAGAATATAGCTGGTGAACATCGCCGGGACAACGGCAAACATTGGGCGGCTCATTGAAAGTGAGCGAAATTGCGTCGCGTGCTGTTCGACGCTTTCAGCGTCGGTATATAATTATTGACCATAACCTGGCGATGCTCGCCGGGCTATAATGTCAGTCATCTTCGATGACAAAAACAAATAAAATTTGAGTTTTCAAACAGCTTCTAAGAAGTTTAGTCATCTTTCTTTTCTGATTTCTTATACAACAACCGCCAGGCGAGAAATCCGCCGACTAAACCGCCCGCCGTGAGCAAAGCGTTTTTGGTCGTTGGATGCGTCGAAAGCCAAGTAATTGGGTCGCTGTTTAGTTGCTCGCCGGAAAAGCGTCCTTCAATCGTGTCTAAACCTTCGACCGTTTCAAACAAACTGCCCGCATATTCGCCCTGTTGATTTTCGTCTGATTTCTGTCCGGCAAAACCGATTTTTTCCGCTACCCATTCCGCCGCGTTCGGTGACAACCGTTCGGCTAAAACCACGCCGACGCCGGCGCCGCCCGCGACCAAATCCGTCACCGGATTTTCGGCGGCGAACAGAATCGCGTCGGAAACGATTTGCGGATGATAAATCGGCGGAATCGGGCGCGGCTTAAACGGCAGTTTATTTCTGCCTTTGTCGTAAATCGGCGTGTTGATGGCGGCGGGCAAAATCTGCGAAACCGAAACCGGAACATTATCGTGCGCTAGTTCGACGCGCAGGGCTTGAACGAAACCGTTGATGCCGTGTTTCGACGCGCCGTAAGCCGATTGAAACGGAACAGTGCGCCACGATTCGACCGACGAGATATGAATCAGCGCGCCGCCGTTTTGTTTCAGATAAGGAAGCGCGGCTTTCGCGCCATAGATTTGCCCCAAAAGATTGACTTCGATAATTCGTTTATATTCGTCCGGCTCGGTCTGTTCGACCGTGGCGAAAATCAGCGCGCCCGCGGAATGAACCCACGTATCAATCCTGCCGAATCTTTCAACGCATTTCTCGGCGACCGATTGGACTTGCCCGAAGTCAGCCGCGTCCGCGACAACGTAAAACGCTTCTCCGCCGTGCGATTCGATTTCTTCGACGAGCGATTTTAATCCGCTTTCGCTTCTGGCGGCGACGACAACGCGCGCGCCGCGTCTTGCAAAATCGAGCGCGGCGATTCTGCCGATGCCGCTCGATGCGCCGAAAACTACTGCTACTTGTTCATGGATTAGTTTTAATTTGATTGACATTTTTATCTTCCCTTTGTTCGTTGTTCGATTATAAATTTTCGACTATTTCAACCCTCGTAAAAGCACCGCGTCGTGCAGCCAGCCGCCCTGCACGACGGCGAATTTTTCCCCGTCGTGCGCGAGCGCGAAGTTCCAAATTCCTTCATCGCCCAAATCGGCGACACGCTCCGGCGGTATTGCCGCGTCAAACATTTGTCGCCACAGGACGCTTTCTTCAAACTCGGCGTTCGTCAAAATGTATGTCAGAGCTTTACCGTCGGGCAGAAAGGCAAGTTCGGTGATTCGCCCGGCTGCATCGGCGAGTTTGAAAGTTTTCGATGTTTGCCCGTCAGCAAGCGAAACGACACTCAAAACTCTTTCTTTGCCGCGCTTTTCGGCAAACGCCGCCTGCGAGCCGTCGGGCGAAACGGCGAAACGGTAAGCCGCTTTATTCAAAATTAGCTGCTCGTTGCCGCTGCCGTCGGTTGAAACGCGGCGCAGCGTTCGATGAGAACTCGAATGGTAATAAACCCAGCGTCCGTCGGGCGAAACGAAAAGCGGAAAACCGCCTTCGGTTTGGGTGATTTGCATCTTGTTGCTGCCATCGCGGTTAATTCGCCAAACGTGCGCCGCGCCTGTGCGGTTCGAGGCGAAAAATATCGTGCGATTGTCGGGCGCGACGATTGGCGTGGTTTCTTCCGCCGCGTCGCCGGTCAATTGCCGCTGCTCGCCGCCGCCTTGATTGATGCTCCAAAGGTCTGAATTGCCAGACATCGAAGAGGCGAAAACGATGTTGCCGTCGGGAGCGAAGGAAACCGCCGTAGCGTTGGCTAAAATCTCACCTCCGCGCGTCGCATTTTCTTGGTCGAAAACGCGCAGACGTAAATCTTCTTTGACTTGCACGGAAATCAGCCGCTCCGCCGTTCGGTCTAAACTCAAAATCGTGTAAGTTTCCGAGTCATTAGTCAGGAGCGAAACCGTGCCGGAATCGGCGGCGACGTGCCGGACACGAAAATTACGTTCGTCGTTTTTCCGCGCCGTGAAAAGCAGTTCGTCCTGAGCGGGCAGCCACGCCAGATTTTTTACGTTGAAAAACTTTTCCGGCGTCAACTCGCGTTCCGCACCGCTTCGGATGTCAATTTCAAATAAGCCGAATTCGTTCGCCTGATTTTCCGATTGTCCGGCGGCAAAGGCGATTTTCGCGCCGTCGGGCGAGATGCGGTTGTCACCGATGCGAATCGGCGACGAACGTGAAACGATTTTTCTTTCGTTTTTCCCGTCGCTCGCGTCGGCAATCCACAGCGAACAGTTTTCATCTTTCAAGTAAAAACAGCGGACGAAAGAAATTTGTTTGCCGTCGGGCGACAAACTGAACGCGCCTTGCGCTTCGCCGACAATTTGCTGCGGCACGCCGCCAAGAATCGAAACCAGGTAAATGTTCGTCTGCCCTTCGACGTTTTGCGGGCGGCGAGCGAAATAAAGCGAATCGCCGTCGGGCGAAAAAGCCAGCCCAAAATACAAATCGGCGGACGGCGGAACAATTTCGACGTTAATCGAAGTTTCAAGTTGTCGGAGCCAAAGGCTCTGCCTGCCGCTGCTGGCGATGTTTTGATAGGCAACCGTTCTGCCGTCGGGCGAGATGACGGCAATCTCGACTTTGCCGCTGGTCGAAAGTTTTTCGACGGCGAACGGCGCGGATAAAACGGGCGCGTCAACGCTGGTTCGGCTGCTGCTTCGCGCATACCAGCCGCCGAGCGCCGTGACGAGCAGAAATGCGGCGGCGAGAAGAGAGAAAGAGATTTTTCTGGTGGACGACGCGCTGATTTGTGAAGGAATGAGCGGAAGCATTGATAAAGAAAAATCAGGCGGCGTTTCTTTCGTCTGCTCACACGCTCTTTGATCTTCAAAAATCTGCACTTCGTGGATAAAACGATAGCCGCGGCGCGGCACGGTTTCGATAAAAACAGGTCGGCGGGCGTCGTCGTCGAAAACTTTTCTGAGCTGGCGAATGGTAAAAGTCAGGTTGCCTTCTTCGACAAAACTGTTTGCCCAAACCTGCCGCATCAAATCGTCCTTTTCGACGATTTGCCCCTGATTTTCGATTAGCACGCGGAGCAGTTCAAGCATCTTCGGCGTGAGCGACACGGGTTTATCGCCGAGGCGCAAAACATTTTCGTCGGCGTTGAAATTAAACGCTCCGAATTTGTATAACCTGTTGCCGTTTCGAAACATAAGCCGCTTCTCATAACTTTCTAATAACTTTTTAACCTGCTTCTAAAGACTTTAGCGGGCGAAAAGCGATTAGCTGTTTATCATAACTCTAGTTAGTCGGAATGATAGCACGAACGCGGGCGCGCCGAAAAGAATTTTCGCCGCTTGTCGAATCGCAAATCGGAGAAAGAAATGAAAAGATTAAAAGAAATAATTTGTTCAGGCAGGCTGACAATTTCAGGGTTACTTTTGGTTCTTCAAACATTGGCATTCGGCTTTGCGGTTGCCGCATCGGTTTTCGCACAGACGAGCGGTTTTACTTATCAGGGAAAATTGAATGAAAACGGCACACCGGCGAGCGCAAATTATGATATGCGGTTCAAATTGTTTGACGCGGCGGCAGCGGGCAATCTGGTCGGCTCGAAAACGCAGACGAACGTGCCGACGGTTGGCGGAATTTTTACCGTCGAACTTGATTTCGGCACGACCCCGTTTAACGACGGCAGCGACAGATGGCTTGAAATCAGCATCAGTCCGGCTGGGCAAAATAATTACACAACGCTCGCGCCGCGCCAGAAATTAACTTCCGCGCCGTATTCGATTCAATCGCTAAAAGCGGCGACCGCCGATAATTCATTTCAACTCGGCGGCATCGCGGCTGACCAATACGTGCAGACCAGTGACGCGCGGTTGTCGGACGCACGGCTGCCTTTGCCCGGCAGTAATGATTACATTCAAAATTCAAACACGGCGCAGCCAACCGTCAACTTTAACATCGGCGGGCGCGGCACGGCGGACAGATTTAATGCGGCGAGTTATTTTGAAATAAACGGCTCAAAGGTCTTGAGCGCGCCCGGCACAAATAATTTTTTCGGCGGCGTAAATGCGGGAATCGCTCTTACGACCGGAGTTTCCAATGCATTTTTTGGCTTTGCCGCCGGGCAGAAAAATACCGACGGAGGCAACAACGTCTTTTTCGGGTCGAATAGCGGCGAAAACAATTTAGGCGGTTCGGGAAATTCTTTCGTCGGTTATTTAGCAGGTTCAGCGAATACGACGGGCGGCGTTAATTCTTTTCTCGGATTTCAATCCGGTTTCAAGAATACAACCGGCTCTTCTAACGTATTTGTCGGACGGCTCGCCGGATATGAAAACCTGACCGGGACGGCGAATGTTTTTGTCGGCGACGCGACCGGCGTCGGCAATACATCGGGAATGTTTAATACAGCAGTCGGAGCATTTGCCAACATCACCGCGCCGAATCTTCAATACGCGACGGCAATCGGAGCCGATGCGACGGTTAGTTTAAGTAATACGGTTGTTCTTGGGCGGACGGCAGACCGGGTGACAATTCCCGGAATTCTCAATGTCCGCAACATCGCCAGCCCGGATAATTTTGTTATCCAATTCAAGGGCGAAGATATTATCAAAAGCCAAAGCTACGTCAACGGCGATTCAATATTTGTCGGTCTTGGCGCGGGCGCAAGCAATACGACCGGCGACAGAAATGTATTTATGGGTGATAGTGCCGGTGGAAACAATACGACTGGTAACTTAAATGTTTTTTTCGGGAATGCAGCGGGTTCTAACAACGAAACCGGCTATATAAATTCATTTTTCGGTTCGAGGACGGGTTCTGCGAATACGACCGGTTTCCAAAATACTTTTTTGGGAACCGATGCCGGACGCAACAATACGACCGGCTCTAATAATATCTTTATCGGTGTGAACACGGGCGTTGCCAACGCCGGAACACAAGTTGATAATTCAATCGTTATAGGGAATGGTCTTGGTATATCAACCAGCAACACGATTGCGCTCGGCAATGTCGCTCAAACCACAATTTTTCCGGGAAGAGTCATTATGCAGGCGGGAACAGCTAATCCGAATACCAGTAACGGCACGGCGGCGACATTTAGCGTCGGTTTTTCCGGTTTGATTGCCCAAAACTTGATTTTTCGCCGGTTAGGTGCGGATATTTTAGGCTCGCCGGTGCATCTTTGCATCAGGTCGGTTTCGGTTGGCGGCGACGGCGGTTGGGGACTGACAAGCTGCACGACGAGTTTCGCGTCACGCGAAAATAAGATTGACGCACAGCCGTTCGCGGGCGGTCTTGACATCATCAAACAGCTGAATCCAATCCGGTTCAAATGGAAGGCGGACGGCGCGCCGGATTTCGGCTTAAACGCGGAAGATGTCGCCGAAGTCGAACCGAATCTGGTCACGCGCGGTGAAGACGGAAAAATCGAAGATCTCAAAAAAGGCAGCCTCGACGTTCTGTTTATCAATGCTTTCAAAGAACAGCAAAAACAAATCGAAGCGCAGCAGCGGCAGATTGACGCGCTCAAAAAATTAGTCTGTCAATTGAATCCGCAGACGGAGGTTTGCAAGGAGTAAAGGAAATGTGGGAAGTAAAAAGTAAAAAGGCAAAAGTGAAAAATCGGCGGGAAAAATTCAAAATGAGAAACGGATGGCTTTCGATAGTTTTCGTTTTAACGGCGGCGGTTGCGGCTTTCGCGCAAAGTTCAGTTTTTACCTATCAGGGAAAATTAAACGAGAGCGGAACACCGGCAAGCGCGACGTATGATATGCAATTTAAATTGTTCGACGCTTCGAGCGCGGGCAATCAAATCGGCGTGACGCAGACGAAAACAAATGTGACAACAACAGCAGGAATTTTTACCGTGTCACTCGATTTCGGCGCGGCTGCGTTCGACGGCGCGGACAAGTGGCTCGAAATCAGCATCAGTCCGGCTGGGCAGAATAATTACACGACGCTCGCGCCGCGCCAGAAGTTAGATTCCGCGCCGTATTCGATTCGTGCGTCAAACGCGACGACGGCGACGAATTCGCTTCAGCTTGGCGGTGTCGCGGCGAATCAATACGTCCGAACAAATGACGCGCGGTTGTCGGATGCGCGAATGCCTTTGCCCGGCAGCAGCAATTACATTCAAAATTCGGACACGCCGCAGCTAGGCGTTAATTTCAACGTCACCGGTACCGGCACGGCGAACGTCCTAAACGCGGCGCAGCAGTTTAATCTCGGCGGCAACCGCATTTTGAGCAGCGCAGGGCTGAACAATCTGTTTGCCGGTGTGAACGCGGGCGCGAGCAACGCGGGCGGCGCGTCAAATTCCTTTTTCGGTCGCGGAGCGGGCAGCGGCAACATTTCCGGCAATTTCAATTCGTTTTTCGGCGATCTTGCCGGCAGTAATACTCTCGCCAACGGAAATTCGTTTTTCGGCAAAGACGCCGGTTCGACGAACGTCAGCGGCAGCAACAATACGTTCATCGGCAACAGTGCCAATTTCAACACTGCCAACCCGACCGGAATTAATAACACGCTGCTGGGCGCGTTCACGCAGGTCAACTCGGGCGTCAGCTTTTCGACCGCTATCGGCGAGGGCGCGCAAGTCACGCAGAGCAATTCGCTCGTTCTGGGTCGTTTGAATGTCAATGTCGGTATCGGCACGACCGCGCCCGCCGCGAAACTTCATATCAAAGGCGTTGTCGAAGGGATTCGCCTTCAAGGTTCGGTTCCCGGCAATGCCAACCTCGCTTATATTACTTTTCTTGACAGTAACGGGACGGAAATCGGCTACGTCGGCGACGGCAGTGAAGGCGATAAAAATGTCTTTCTCACTTCGGCTACCGGCAGCGTCGAGTTCGTCACTCAGGCGGGACGGATTTTTACGGGGACGCCGACGGGCAACATATTGATGGCTGGCGGTCCGAACGTGCTTGGCGCGAGCGTGAACACATACGCCGCGCAAACGATTGACACGGGAAATTTCAGAGGGCTTTTTACGCCGAATCTTTTTTTAAGCGGCATAGACACATTTCTGGCTTCGCCGATTCATATCTGCGCCCGAATTCAGACCATCGGCGGAACCGGCGGTTATGCTTTAGTGCGCTGCACCGGCTCTTTTGCGTCGGAGAGAAATAAATCGGACGCGCAGCCGTTTTTATCTGGTCTGAACGTCATTAAGCGGCTCAATCCGGTCGCTTTCAAATGGAAGGAAAACGGGACCAGCGATGTTGGCTTGAACGCTGAAGATGTTGCCGAAGTCGCGCCGCAGCTCGTCACGCGCAACGCGCAAGGCGAAATCGAAGACGTAAAGGAAAACGGTTTGAGCGTAGTTTTGATCAACGCGATTAAGGAGCAGCAGACGCAGATTGAGGCGCAGAAAAATCTTATCGAAACGCAGCGGGAACAACTCGAAAAACAACAGCAACAAATTGATGCGCTGGTAAAAGTCGTCTGCGCGGCGAACCGCGCGGCGGAAATTTGCCGGGAGAAATAGAGTGAAAAAGTTATGCGAAAAATCGCTTTACTTCAAACCTCGCAGCAGAACCGCGTCGTGTTTCCAGCCGCCCTGCACGACGGCGTAATTTTTCCCGTCGGGCGAAACGGCGAAGCCGGACAGTTCATAAATTTCCTCATCGCCTAAATCAGCGATTGGCTGCGCGGGTTCGCCGCCGAGCGATTGCCGCCACAAACGGTTATTTTTGAAATCGGCATCCGCTAAAATGTATGCCAGAGAGTTTCCGTCCGGCGACCAGGCGAGTTGATTTAATTGATTTTTTCCGTCTGCCGCTTTGAAAGATTTGATGATTTGCCCGTCGGCGAGCGAAACGATTTTTAAGACTATTTCCGCGCCTTGCCGTTCGGCGTAAGCGACAGACGAGCCGTCGGGCGAAACGGCGTAGTTATTATTCGTTTTGTCTAAAACCGTTTGTTCCGCGCCGTCTTCAATCGAAACGCGCCGCAGCGTTTTTTGCAAAGCCGAATTGTAATACAGCCATTTGCCATCGGGCGAAACCAGCAGCGGAAAACCGCCTTCGCCCGTCGTTACCTGCTTTTGAGTGCTGCCGTCGTGGTTCATTCGCCAAACGTGATGCTCGCCCGTGCGATTTGACGAGAAAAATATCGAATCGCCGTCGGGGGAAACCGCTGCCCGAATATCTTCCGCCGCGTCGCTGGTCAACTGCCGCTGTCCGCTGCCGTCGGCATTAATGCTCCAAATCTCGTTGTTGCCCGTCATCGCGGATGAGAAAATGATTTTGCCGTCGGGCGCAAAGGCGACCGTCGAGGCTTTGACTATAACTCGCGGCGCGGCGGAAGAATCTTCCGCGCTCAAAAGCTGAAGATAAAATTCTTCCTTGACCTGCGTGGAAACCAACAAATTCGCGTCCCGGTTCAAACTCAAATTCGCATAACTTTCCGAATCTTTGGTCAAAGGCGCAGCGTCGCCCGTTGAAGCGGAAACTTGCCAGATGCGAAAAGTCTTGTCTGGAATTCTTGAAGCGGTCACGAGCCAGCCGCTTTTATTCGGCAGCCACGCCAGACTTTTGACGTTGAAAAATTTCTGCGCGGTCAATTCGCGTTCGGTGCCGGTTGCCAGGTCAATTTCAGATAAACTAAATTCGTTCGCGCCGCTGCTTGATTGTCCGGCGACGAAAGCGATGGATTGTCCGTCAGGGGAAAATTCGTGATCGCCGATTCGCATTGGACGCGGGCGCGAAACCAGCTTTCGTTCGTTTTTTCCATCGAGCGCGTCGGCAATCCAAAGCGAGCAGTTTTCATTTTCCAAACGCGGACAGCGGACGAAGGAAATCCGTCTGCCGTCAGGCGCGACGCTAATCCAGCCTTGCGCTTCGCTGACAATTTGCTGCGGAACGCCGCCGAAAATCGAAACGCGGTAAATGTCGGCTTGCCGCTCGACATTTTTCGGTTTGCGGGTGAAATAAATAAAATTACCGTCGGGCGAAAACGCCAGCCCATAATAAAAATCGTCGGACGGCGGAATAATTTCGACGTGGTTCGAGGTTTCGAGCTGCCGCAGCCAGACGCTTTGCTTGTCTTTAAAACCGTTCGTATAAACGACATTTTTTCCGTCCGACGAAACGACGGCGTTTAAAACCTTTCCATCGGTCGAGAGCTTTTCGACGCTGAACGGCGCGGACAAAACGGGCGCGTCAACTGCTGCCCGACTGTTTCGCGCATACCAGCCGCCGAGCGCGACGACGGCGATCAGCAGAACTGCGGCGGCGAGCAGCACCACAGAAGTTTTTTTGACGGGCGGCGCGCTGCTTTGCAAAGGGATAAACGGTTGGAGAGTCGAAGGAGAATCGGACAGCGCAATTTCATTCGCTTGTTCACCCGTTTGCCCATTTACCCGTTCCTGTTCAGGAATCTGGACTTGATGTATAAAACGATAGCCGCGGCGCGGAACGGTTTCGATAAAACGCGGATTTTGCGAATCGTCATTGAGAGCCTTTCGCAAAAGTCTAATCGTATAAGCCAGATTGCCTTCCTCGACATAACTTTCTGTCCAGACCCGCCGCATCAATTCGTCCTTCTCGACCAGATGCCCGTGATTTTCAATCAGCACGAGCAGCAGCTCGAAGGCTTTCGGCGTGACCGTGACCGGTTTGCCGGCGCAGGCGAGCGATTTTTCACGCCCGTCGAGCGTGAATTCACCGAACTCAAATCTGTGCTTTTGCAGCGTCATAATGTCAGCCAATAAAAATCAAATCGTTTCCAAATAAATTCCTAATTGATAACTCATCGAAGACAAAGGACTTTTCCGGCAAAAAAAAATACGCTTCAAATTAAAACTTCGATAACGTAGATTCTAACACGACCGACGAACGGATCGGAACTATTTTCGAGACTGGCAGCAGTGAGAAGTGGAGAAAAACTTATGAAATTCCTGAAGCATTTTTTTTATTTGGCAGTTTATTTCACCGTTAGCGCAGGCGCGGTTTTTGCTCAAACCGCCGAGTTCACCTATCAAGGGAAACTCGATGTGACGGGAATGACTTCGGCGACTTATGATTTCGAGTTCAACCTATGCAATACGGAAGATTGCGAGAGCGTTCTGGACAGCAATCTGAAACCCGGCGTAGCGGTTTCCGGCGGCGTGTTCACCGTCAAACTGAATTTCGCGCCGGGCGAGTTCAACGGCGCGGACAGATTTTTACAAATCCGCGTCAAGCGTCCGACCGAAACCGTCTACACAACTCTTGAACCGTCTCAGAAAATCACGTCCGCTCCGTATTCGATTCAAGCGGCGACGGCGGCAAATGCGCTCAAGCTCGGCAATGTGGCGGCGAATCAATTTGTATTGACTACAGACCCGCGCCTGAACGCCGGTAATTACGTGCAGAACACGACCGCGCCGCAGCCAGGCGTAAGTTTTAATATCGGCGGAACCGGCACGGCGAATGTTTTCAGCGCGGCGACGCAGTTTAATATCGGCAGCGATCGCATCCTGAGCGTCGGCGGTTCGAGCAATTTATTTGTCGGCAGATACGCAGGCGGAAGTAATACCGGCAACACAAACACTTTCATTGGGGACAACGCGGGACGCTTAAATACGACGGGCAACGAAAATACCTTTGTCGGCGGCGGTGTCGCGCTGTTCCATACGACGGGAAGCAATAATGTCTTTCTCGGCTCGCTCGCCGGTGCTTTTAACGAAACCGGCGGCGGCAACATTTTTATCGGCAAATCCGCCGGAAATACGAGTATTAACACACAGGTCAATAATTCGGTGGTGATTGGTACAAATGCGACCGTTTCAGCCAGCAACTCATTAGCGATTGGCGCGAACGCAACCGTTTCAGCCAGCAATTCAATGGCGATTGGAACTAATGCGACGGTTTCGACCGCCAACACCATAGTTCTCGGCACGACGGCGGAAACGACGCGGATTCCCGGACTGTTAAATGCCGGCGACCTTGGCGGCGGAAATTTCAATATGCGCGTGGTCAACACCGCTGCGGGCGGCGGCGTCGTTGCGCCGAATCTTTATATCCGTTCATTCGCGCAGTCGGCTTCGGGATTTCATCTTTGCTGGCGGGCGGCGGGCGACGGCGTGGCGGCGAACGTCATCACAAACTGTATATCGTCTTTTTCATCCGAACGCTACAAAGACAATTCACAGCCGTTTTCCGGCGGGCTGAATGTTATCAAACGCTTGAAGCCGACGCAATTCAAATGGAAATCGGACGGCACGCAGGACATCGGCTTGAACGCCGAAGCGGTCGCCGAAGTCGAACCGAATCTGGTCACGCGCAACGATAAAGGCGAAGTCGAAGACGTGAAGGAAACCGGTTTAAGCGCGCTGTTCATCAACGCTTTCAAAGAACAGCAGTTGCAAATTGAAACACAGAAGAATCTAATCGAAACACAACAGGAACAACTCGAAAAACAGCAGCAGCAAATTGATGCGCTGAAAAAAGCCGTCTGTGCGGCGAACCGGGAAGCGGAAATTTGTCAGGAGAAAATAAAATGAAAAACAGTCTTTACCAAACATTTCGCGTGGCGGCGGCTTTGTTAATTGCCGGGGCATTTTTAATGTCATTCGTTTTACACGGACGCTCGCTCGGTGCGGCGGACAAGCAAACATCCGCGCCGTCCTCGAAAGCGAAAAAATCAAATATTTATTTTGAAGCGAATCGCGGGCAGATTGACGAGCAAGCGAAGTTCATCTCGCGCGGCGCGGGCGGCTACACGCTGTTTCTAGCCGCTTCGGAGGCGGTTTATGTTTTGCCGATGGCTGAAGACAATCAACAGCGGAGAGTCGAGAGTCGAGAGTCGGAAATCGAAGATCGAATCCAAAATTCAAAATCTAAAAGCGAAAATTCAAAGGCTTTCGCCTTGCGGATGCAGTTCGTCGGTGCGAATCCGGCGGCGCAAATTTCCGGCGCAGACGAATTAGCCACCAAAGCGAATTATTTTAAAGGTAATGATTCGTCCGGGTGGCTGACCGACGTGCCGACGTTTTCGCGGGTGCGTTATCGGGAAGTTTATCCCGACATTGATTTGGAATTTTACGGCAATGCGGAAAACAAAAGCGAGTATGATTTTATCGTCGCGCCGAACGCCGATGCCTCAATTATTGAACTTGATTTTACGGGCGCGAACCAGGTTGAGATTGATCAAACGACGGGCGAACTGCTGATTCACACTGTTGCCGGAACAATCAAACAAACCAAACCATTTTCTTACCAGGAATCAAATAACTCGAAGCGAGAAATCGAGAGCGGTTATGAGAAGTCGGGCGCGACGAGTGTGCGTTTTCGCGTCGGCGAATACGACCGCACGAGACCACTGGTGATTGACCCTGCGCTCGGCAATCTCGCTTTTTCAACTTTTCTCGGCGGCGCGGGTAGTGATAACGGCAGCGACATTAAAGTTGACGCGGCGGGCAATGTTTACGTCGCCGGTGTTACAAATGCAGATTTATTCCCGACGACGAGCGGCGTCTATGACACAACCTTTAACGGCGGCGGCAGTGATATTTTTGTAACGAAAATGAGCGCGGATGGAAGCAGTCTGATTTATTCGACTTACCTCGGCGGCAACGACAGCGACGAATGTTTTTCGGTTGCGGTAGATGCGACCGGCAGCGTTTTTCTGGCGGGAGATACACGCAGCGTCAATTTTCCGACTACTCCCGGCGCATTTGATACGGCTGTAACGGGCGGCACGTTCGATGTGGTGGTTGTCAAACTCAACGCGACGGGAAACCAACTCATTTACTCGACATTTATCGGCAATTCCGGCTATGAACTCGGATTGGATATTGCAGTTGATTCAACAGGAAACGCATTCGTCACCGGCTACACAAATGATTCTGCTTTCCCGACTACTGCCGGCGCGTATGACACTTCTTACAACGGCGGCAGTTTTGACGTATACGTGAGCAAATTGAATTCGAGCGGCACGGCTCTAATCTATTCGACTTTGTTGGGCGGCGATGCTTCGGATTTTAGCCAAGGAGTTGCGATCGATAATGTGGGAAACGCAGTTATCACTGGCTCAACTAATGGCGGAACGACCGTTTTGCCGACCACTGCCGGAGCGTATGATACAACTTTCGGCGGCAGCATTGACGCATTCGTGGCGAAATTTAATTCAGCGGGAAACGGTTTGGTATTTTCGACATTTCTTGGAGGGACAAGTAACGATCTCGGTAACGCGGTCGCGCTCGATCAGTTGGGAAATGTCTATGTAACCGGCAATACGGCTAGTGCGGACTTTTCGATTACGTTCGGTGCTTATGACCAGACGTATGGCGGCAGCGGCAATTTCGATATTTTTGTCACCAAAATTTCCGCTGCCGGCGGATCGTTGTCGTATTCGACATACATAAGCGGAAACTCTACTGAGAACGGTAATGACATTGTTGTAGATACTTTCGGCGCAGCTTATATCGTCGGTTCGGGCGGCTCAGATTTTCCAACAACGTCGAATGCTTTTGATCCTATCGGAAGCGGATTCGTTGATGCGGTCGTGTCGAAACTGAATCCGGCGGGAAGCGGCTTGAGTTATTCCACATTTCTCGGCGGAAGCAGCGTGGATACAGCCAATGGCATCGCCCTTGATTCGGCGAATAATGTGTATGTCGCGGGTTTCACAAACAGTGCGGGGTTTCCGACTACGGCGAACGCTTTTCAGACCGAATGGGCTGGAGCCAACGATGCGTTTGTCGCCAAACTCGGTAACTTTGCGATAACCGGAAAAACGGTTGACGTCACGGGTGCATCTGTCCAGAGCGCGACGATTGCGTTAAGCGGTTTGAGTTCCGCGACGACGCTGACCGATGCGAGCGGCAGATTCGTTTTTCTCGACGCTTTACCGAATCGGGCTTATACTGTTTCGGCTTCTAAAGCGGGAACGGTTTTTAATCCATCGCTTTTCAATATTTCGAATCTGAACGACAACCGGGATTTGATTTTCGTGGCGGGCGGCGCGCCCGGCGGCGGTTCGGGCAGTAATTTATCTTTCAGCGCAAACAGTTTTTCCACCAACGAATCCGGCGGCGCGACGATTATAAGAGTCTGGCGCGATTTACAAACAATAAATTCTACGGTCACGGTTAATTACGCCACGTCGGACGGCACGGCGACAGTCGGACCCGATTATATCGCGGCGAGCGGCACGCTGACATTCGCGCCCGGCGTAACCGAGCGCACGTTTAGCGTTTTCGTCAGGGACGATCTTTTAACGGAAGGTAGCGAGTCAATCAATCTCGTGTTATCGAATCCGACGGGTGGCGCGACTTTGGGAACGAGCGCGGCTGTTTTGAACGTCGACGACAACGGCGAACCACAATTACAAACGGCGGGCTACACGCTCGGCATCGTTAGTATTCCCGGCTCGCTCAGAAACCGGCATCTCGCCGGAATCGCTGCTTCGCCGACGGATGGCACGATTTATGTGGCGACCGACAACAATTACATCGAGCCGCCGTCCAGCTTGACGAACAACTGCGGAACGCAGCCCGTTCAAACCAGCTTCGAATTGCTGCGAATCGCGCCGAACAACGCGACGACGCTCGTCGGAACGTATTCGATTCCGCACCGCGCTCTGGTTAATCTGGAGTTCAATCCTGTTGATGGAATGCTCTACACCGTCGGCACCGACCGCAAAATTTATCGCATCAATCCGGCGGGCGGCGCGCTTTCCGTCTTCAATTCGGATGTCGGTTTCGACACCGAGCGTTACGGCTTGGAAGCGGACGCGGCGGGCAATTTAATTCTGATGCGTTACGGTTCGCCGAATAGTTTCTATCGCGTTTCGGCGGGAATCGGCGCGATGTTTCTGGGAAGTTACGCAGACGACGCAGCGGCGAACTTCGGTGACCGGTTCGGCATTCAACCCGACGGCGACTACGTTGTCTATTCGGACGCGCCAAAGACAAGAAATCCGCGCGAGTTTGAAATTGACACGACCGGACACGCGGACGGCTCGCCGTTTAATTTCAGTTATCTGACCGGCTCAAACATTCGCACACTCGGTTCGGGCTACATTCACTCGAACGGCGCGGTCAACCCGATAAACGGAGACGTTTTCACGGCGGGCGGCAATTGCTCTGCCGGTTCGAGCGTGATTCTCCGCACATCGGCAAGCGGCAATTCATCTTCGGTTTCGACGACTTTCATCAACGGCATCGGCAACAATTACAACGACGGCGCGGACAACTTCAACGCTCGCGGCGTGACGGATTTGGATTTTGGCGCAAGGCGCGATGGACAAACGGGAAACTGTCTTTATTTCGCCGACGATTTCAATGATGTTATTTATCAGGCGTGCGGTTTCGCGCCGACGGCGGCGAGCGTCAGCGTGTCGGGCAGAGTTTTCGCGCCGGGCAGAGGCGCTGCTGCTATTGTTTCGATGACCGATGCTAATGGAAATACTCGAACGGCGGAAACAGATATGCTCGGCTATTTCCGGTTTGAAGAAGTTGAAACCGGGCAGACTTATATTTTTGAAACTCGCTCAAAGCGGCTTCGATTCGCTACGCAAATCGTTACAATTACCGAAAATTTAGACGAGCTAAATTTCACCCCGAAACTTTAGCCGCGAAACGGGGCAGGCAGTTTCAAATTAAAAATCACAAAAGATGGCAAGAAAATTATGAGGAAATTTACGATTTTAACAATATCGGAGTTATCATCGAGGAAAAAATAACCTGAAGAAAAATTAGCCCCCGAAAACGCGGACGAGACGCGAGCGAAATGTTTAGGATTAGTGTTTAGTTAAATTATTTCGTGTTTTTGGCGTGTTTCGCGGGTTGATTTGTTAACCCGACTATCGTTATTTAAATCCCTTCAGCAAAACCGCGTCGAAGTTCCAATCGCCGCGCACGAAGGCGATCTGGCTTTCGTCGGGCGAAACGGCAAAGTCCAAAATTCGTTCCGATGTGAAATTCGTCAGCTTTTGCGCCGCGCCGCCGTCGAGCGGCTGCTGCCAGAGATTGCCGGTGAACGCCGCGTCGTTGATGAAATAAATCACCGATCTGCCGTCCTGCGTCCAAACTATTCTGATAAGTGCTGCTTCGCTAAAGACGCCCACATCAAATTGCTGAACCGGAGCGCATTCGGGAAACGATTCGATGAAAAGTTTCGGTTTATTATCAACGCGCGCGATGTGAGCAATCCTGGTTCCGTCGGGCGAGATTCCGACGCGGCGATGGCTTGCGGCGGAAAGCTGCTGCGCCGCGCCGCCTCCGATTGGAACGCGCCACAAACTTTTATCTTTATTTGAAGTATAGACAACCCATTGTCCGTCGGGCGTGAAGACGGGAAAAGTTTCGCCTTCGCCGCTCGTTAGGGCGATTTGATTCGCGCCGCTGAGCGCGTCCATTCGCCAGATGTTTTGCTGCCCGTTCTGCGTCGAAACATAAACGATAAATCGTCCGTCGGGCGAAACTTCAGGACTGCGTTCAAGCGGTTCGCCGGCGGTTAATTGCCGCCGGTCAGCGCCGTCGGCGGTGGTCATCCAAATGTCGGTTTTGATTGATTCCTTAGACGGGAAAATTATTTTGCCGTCGCCAGTCCACGCCACGTCGAAAACGGATTTGCCGATAGCTCGGATGTTCGACAAATCATTTCTCGGCGCGACCCAGACATTTGATGTCAAAGTCGCCTGCGATGCCAGAATGCGGGTGAAATCAGCCGACGCGCTGCGAATGGTGAGGTCAGAGGAATCGTCCGTTACCGGCGCGGCTTGTCCGTCCGGGTAGGACACGCGCCAGATTTGATCAACGCTTTCGAGTTTTTGCCGTCCGGTGATGAGCAGTCCGCTTTTATCGGGCAACCACATCAGGCTGTCGAGATTGTTCCATTTGATTTCAGTCAACGATTTGTGCGCGCCGGTTTCGAGGTCATATTCGTAAATGCCGTAATTTGACGTTGAGCCGCCGTAACGTCCGCTGCCGATGCAGTAAGCGATTGATTTCCCGTTGGGCGACCAGTTGATGCCGAACATATAGCGCGGTTTGGCACTCAGGAAAAGCTCTCGTTCGCCGCTTCCGTCAGTGTTGCTAATCATCAGGCGGCTGCCCTGTTCGTCGTTGCGTCCGAAGGCGATTTGTTTTTCATCGGGCGAAAAACTGAAACCGCTGTGCAGCCCCTGAAGAATGCGCGTCGGCGCGCCGCCGAGCGTCGAAACGCGGCTCAAATTTAACGGCTCGCCTTTGCGCTGGTGCGTATATAAAACGTATTCGCCATTGTCAGAAAAACTGGTGCTGACAATGCTCTCGTCCGCTGCCGCCGAGAGCAGCGGAACGCTGACACCGCTGGTTAATTGGCGCAGCCAAATCGTGTTTCTGCCGTTTTCCTGCAAGTTATAAACGAGCAGTTTTCCGTCGGGCGAAATGTTCATCCCGATCAAACTGCCCGTATCGCTCAATTTCTCAACGCTCAAAAGCCCCGAATTATTCGCACTGCCGAATCTTTCGTAAAAAGTTGGCTGCTTTCGCATTAGAAAAAAGGCATACGCGCCAACGCCGATGATAAGTGTCGCCGCGAGTATCGAATAAAAAACGCTGCGCGGGCGATTCGGCGAAGAAACTTCGGCGGGCGGCGTTTCAATTACAAAAGTTTCATTCAGAGAATCACCGTTTAGTGAATTGCCGTTCAGCTTGTTCACGCCGTTCGATTTTACAGTCTGGTCGTTCTCCGCCGCGAATCCGTTTGCAGAATGAATTGTGAAATCGCCGTTCGTTTTAATCTCGCCTGCCGTTCGCTTGACTTCGTGGATAAAGCGATAACCGCGACGCGGCACGGTTTCGATAAATTTCGGCTTGCTCGCATCGTCGCCCAGAGCCTTGCGCAGCATTCCGATATTAAACGTCAAATTGCTTTCCTCGACGAATCGTTCCTGCCAGATGCGCTGCATCAATTCATCCTTTTCGATTATCCGTCCGGCATTCTCGACCAGCACGCAAAGCGTTTCAAAGACCTTCGGCGTGACGGGAATAAACTTGCCGTCGCGCAGTAAAACCCTTTCAGCCGAATCAAGGCGGAAATCTCCAAAATCGTAAAAGTGTTGTGTTTCCAGCGACATAGCTTCTCTAATAACTTTCTATTAAGAATCTTAGCCAATTCTCAGACGTTTCTCAAGACTATTTCCGTGAGAAAGATTTAGATTCGTGCCAAGCAAAAGTTTTATCCAAGATTAGCACAAGTTTCGGACGTCCCAAAGAAATTTATTCGCCGCTAGAAAAGAGGAGGAGCGAACGAATGTTGAAGTCGAAAAAAATGTATGTCGGAATCTACACGGCGAGTTTCGCGCTGTGTCTGCTGACGGCGACTGCTTTAGGCGCGATGTATTTTTCGGGCGCGGTCGAGACGAGCGACGACACGGCGCACGCGTGGCGAATCGGGATTTACGCCGCCGGACAGTTCGCCGTTGTGCATACGGTTTATAACTGCCTGTTGCTGCGCCGGATGTGGTGCGCGATTCAGGACGGGCAAACGCGCGTGACGGTCGGCAAAGCGGTCGGCTATTCGTTTATTCCGCTCTTTAACATTTATTGGATTTTCCGGGCGTGGGCGAGTTTTCCGATTGAATATAACAATTATATTGACCGCTACGCACTGCCGGTCGCGCCGCTCGCGCGTCGGTGGTTCGTCGCTTATCCGAGTTTGATAATGCTCGGCGCGATTTTGTGTATACCGCTGCTCGCCTTACCGTTTGTCTTTTTCGCCGTCGTCGCCGAATCATATCGCGCCGTCAGCGCGCTCGATGAAGCGGTTCGGCAAAGACGCAGCGAATTATCGGCGGTGAACCGTTTGCCAGGGCAGTAGTGCGGCGAGCCTCTGAAAATAATCTAAAGAAAAAATAAAAAAATTATGCGAGAAAAAATTATGAAAAAGCATACAGTTTTGATTTTAGTGTTGGCGGCGTTCGTCGCCGTCGGTTTGACGGGCTGCGGCAGTCAACCAGCGGCGGCGAAATTTCCGGGAACGAAAGACGGCGCGAAGGCGTTGCTTCAGGAATTTATGAAGCCCGATGCCGACCGGAAAAAGATGACGATGGAACTTCGCCCGACCAAAGAAGATTACCGCGCCTTTTACGCCGACGAAGCGACCGCCGCCCGCGCGGAAACTTATTTCGACAAACTCTGGTCGAGCGGCGATGCGGTCGTCGCGCCGAAGGAAGGTCAGACCGAACTGAAATTGTTTTCGGCGACGACCGAAGATTTGCGCGACTCGAAGGGCGAAGCGTCGGAATTTCCGACCGGCGTAGCGACGCTCGCCGAAACCGGCAACTTAAAATCGAACCTAACGATTTACGCCTTTAAATTCGTCAAACCGGGCGAAACGACGGGAATGGCTTTCGAGGGTTTGACGCACGTCAACGGAAATTGGCGTTTGTTTCCGAAGCCTTCGAGATTTATGGAGTCGAAATAAATTTTGCAATGGAGAAGGTGAAAAATTATGGGAAAAGTATTTTTGATTTTGGGAATTCTTGGTATTTTGCTCGGCGGCGCGGTCGCCATCATTTCGCTGCTGCTGCCGCAGATGACGCGCAATGTGAGTCCGAGCGAAGCCGCCATCGGCATTATCGCGGGCGCGGCGGTTCTAGTCATATCGTTTGTTCCGGCAATCGTCGGATTGATTTTGTTGATTATGAAAAGAAACAAAATCAAAACTCAGTCTTAAGGCGGATAGAAATTATGAAAAAATCCACTTATGCATTTTGGCGACATTCATTTCGGCTTTCGATAGCTTTGATTTTCGTTATCGCAGCGGCGGCGGAAATGCTTGCCGCGCCGGGCGACCTCGATCCGACGTTTGGCACGGGTAAAATCCGCACATTGGTCGGCGGCGGCACAGATTTAGGTTACGCCGTCGCCCGGCAGTCGGACGGAAAATTGATTGTCGCCGGAACGAGCGAGAATCAACTTTGGAATAATTTTTCGCTCGTCCGATATAACACGAACGGCACGCTCGATACGACGTTTGGCAGCGGCGGAAAAATTCTCCTCTCATCAATCAACGGCGGCGCAAGGGCAATCGCCGTTTTCACCGAGAGCGGCGCGACGAAAATTGTGGCGGCGGGCTACACGATTATCAGCTCACAGCCTTTAAATTCGGCGTTTATGATTGCTAAATTTAACGCCGACGGTTCGCCCGACACGACGTTTGACAGCAACGGAATTGTGTTCACTGATTTCGGTTCCGGCAACGATTACGCCAATGCCGTCGCCGTTCAAACCGACGGTCGAATCATTGCCGCCGGTTTTTCGGGTGAGAATGCCGCGCTCGTGCGTTATAACACGAACGGCTCGCTCGACACGACTTTTGACGCGGACGGAAAAGCGACGACTGTTGGCTTTTCCTGGATTAGTTCAATCGGATTACAAAGCAGCAAAATCGTCGCTGTCGGATACAACGGCGCGAACGCGGCGCTCGCTCGTTTCAACTCCAACGGTTCGCTCGATGCATCGTTTGACGGCGACGGCTTAGTAAATCTCGACGGCGAAAGCGGCACGACTGCTTCGTCGCTGGCGTTTCTTTCGACCAATGCCGACGACAACCGAATCATTGTCGCCGGTAAGAACGACTTCTATAATAAAGTGTTTCTCTGGAGCCGCGACGCGGCGAACGGCGCGCCTGACACGACCATCGGCACGAACGGAAGATTAACCTTCAATAACAACGACGACGGCAGCACAGCATCAGTCAGAGTTCGGACTAGCTCCGGCGTGGCGGACAGGATTTTAATCGCGGGTAGTTTCGGCGTGATGCGCCTATTTCTGAATGGCGCGGTTGACACCGCTTTCGGCAGCGGCGGAGTTGCCGACACCGCTCTCATCTCTAACGAAGCGATGCTGATTCAGCCGTCGGATAACCGCATCGTCGTCGCCGGCTTTACGGGAAGTTCCGGCGGCGATTTCGCAACAGCTCGCTTAAACGCGAACGGCACACTCGACACGACGTTCAGCGGCGACGGCAAACGCGCCGAAGACATCGGCAACAGATCGCTCGCTTTCGCGGCGCAGAGCACACTGGTTCAGCCGGACGGCAAAATCGTTGTCGCCGGAGATTTCGCGGTGGCTCGATTTAATTCGGACGGCACGTTCGATACAACTTTCGACACCGACGGAAAAGCGCAAATCTACTCGCCCGATCCTCCGAACAGTAACTACATCACCGATGCCGCGATGCAAGCCGACGGCAAAATCGTCGCCGTCGCTTACGCGACCTCAGCCGGTTTGGATCAGCCCGATGAATTTCTGGTTTATCGCTTTAGTGCCGACGGCTCGCCCGACACATCGTTTAGCGGCGACGGCGCGGCATCGGTGACGATAGGTAACGGTTCCGGCGCGAGAGCGCACACGGTGGGTATTCAATCGGACGGCGGTATCATCGTCGCCGGTTTCGCTTATGTTGGGTCGGGCGGAAACTTCAGCGCTGATTTTGCCGTCGCCCGCTTTCTGCCGACGGGCGCACTCGATACCACGTTCGGCACGAATGGCAAAGCGATCACGCCCATCGGCACGGGCGACGATGTGATCAACGAACTCGCAATTCAAACGGACAATCGCATCGTCGTCGTCGGAACTGCGCGCGTCGGTTCGACCGGCGACTTTGCCGTCGCGCGTTATAATCCGGACGGCTCACTCGACACATCGTTCAGCTTTGACGGCAAATTAATCACACCGGTCGGACTGAACGACGATACCGCCAACGCACTGACCTTGCACTCGGGAAAAATCGTCGTCGCCGGTTCCGCTTATATGGGTGGAAATTACGATTTCGCCGTCGTCCGATACAATTCCGACGGTATGCTCGACACAACGTTTGACACGGACGGCAAAACGACCACGCCAATCGGCGCGGGCGCGGATACGGGCAACGGTTTGGCGGTTCAAGCGGACGGCAAAATTCTCGTTGCCGGAACGAGCGATAACGGCACCGACACTGATTTCGCCGTTGTCCGCTATAACCCTGACGGCTCGCTCGACGCTTCGCTGTTCGCCTCGGACTTTGGCTCGACAGTTAGTCCGAACAACCCGCTTTACGGCAGCGGCGGCAAAGTCACGATTAATATTAACGGCAGCGACGCGGCGAATGCGATTGCGATTGATTCGTCAAATCGCGCTGTCATCGCCGGAATCTCGAACGGATTATTCGGCATCGTCAGACTGCTGGGCAACGCTGACCCTACCGCGGCGACGGTTTCCGTCGGCGGGCGCGTGACGACCCAGAGCGGCAAGGGAATCAGAAACATTTCCGTAACCTTGACCGACGCGAGCGGTACGGCGCGTTCGACCATTACCGGCGCGTTCGGCGCGTATCGGTTCGACGACGTTCCGGTCGGCGAAAATTATATTTTGAGCGTGTCGGGCAAACGATTCGCGTTCGAGAACCCGACGCAAATCGTCAGCGTTAATGAGCAACTCGACGATTTAAATTTTGTGGGAAAGGAACATTGGTAGCTGAAACCTTGAAAGCGCAAAGTTCCTTTTTCACTGACATCAATCAAAAACTTGAGAAAGTTTTTTGCAGGACAAAATCTAAAATGCTTTCGGCGGCAGGCGATGATTCGGCAACCGATGGCAAAGGCATTCTGACACAAAGGAAATTATGAAAATCACCAATATGAATTTTAGCAAACTAACAAAAATGCGGTTTGGTTTAACTTTTCTGCTGCTCAATATCATTTTCGCCGCATCAATCTTCGCGCAGACAACCGAGTTTACTTATCAGGGAAAACTGAGCGATGCGGGAATGTCCTCCGGGAATTATGATTTCGAGTTTCGTTTGTGCGCCACTCTAGCCGGTGATTGTTCCGCGCCGCTGGCGAGCGATTTCCAAACGAATATTCCGGTTTCAAGCAGCGGAATTTTTACGACGAAGATAAATTTCGGCTACGGTTTTTTCAACGGCGCGGACAGATTTTTGGAAATCCGCGTCAGGCGTTCGGGCGAAACGACTTACACGACACTCACGCCGCGCCAGAAAATTACGAGCGCGCCGTATGCGTTTCAATCATATAACACGGCGTATTTCAACAATATGCCGCTCGAAGATTTCATATTAGAGGGCGATCCGCGACTTTCGCCGAATAATTATGTAAATAATACGACGACGACGCAGACGGGCGTGAATTTCAACATCGGCGGCACGGGAACGGCGGCAATTCTCAATGCCGCGACGCAGTTTAATCTCGGCGGCGAGCGAATCTTGGGCGGCGCGGCGGGAACGGATAATTTGTTCGCAGGAAGAAATTCCGGCGCGTCGAACGCGGGCAGTTCCAATTCTTTTTTCGGAACGAACAGCGGACGATTGAACACCGGCAATAACGGTTCATTTTTCGGCGCGGGCGCGGGTGAAATTAACACTGGCGCGTCAAACTCGTTTTTCGGCGGCTTTGCAGGATCGTTAAATACAAGCGGAAGGCTAAATTCGTTTTTCGGCAGCGGCGCGGGCGGATTCAACACGCAGGGCGACCGCAACGCATTTTTCGGTGTTAGCGCAGGCGCATTAAACACAACGGGCGGCAACAACACATTTTTTGGCTACAATGCGGGGACATCCAACGCAACGGGTGCCAACAACACGCTCATCGGCAAGGACGCAAATGTCGGCGCGAGCAATCTGTTGTTCGCTTCCGCCATTGGCGCGGGCGCATTTGTCACGCAAAGCAATTCGCTTGTTTTGGGCAGCATCAACGGTGTGAACGGTGCGACTTCAAACACGAACGTCGGCATCGGCACGACCGCGCCAGCCTTTAAGCTGCAAATCATTGACCCGGCAAATACCGGCTTGCGCGTGCAGACGAACACGACCGGCGGCACAGTCGGTTCGTTCGGCGGCAACGGCGCGTTTCAGGTTGACACGACGAGCGTCGCGGGCGGCAGATTCACCGTTTTGGAAAACGGCAATGTCGGCATTGGCAACAATGCGCCAACCGCCAAATTAGAAGTCAATGACGCGGGCAACACCGGCTTGCGCGTCCGCACAAACACGACGGGCGGCACGGTCGCTTCGTTCGCCGCCAACGGCGCGTTTCAAGTTGACGCGACAAATGTGGCGGGCGGCAGATTTAATATCTTGCAGAACGGCAACGTCGGCATCGGCGATGCCTCGCCGAACGCGAAACTTTCAGTCAACGGAAACGGTACGAGCAGCACCGCGCTCGAAATTAACAACGGCGCGATAAAAGTGACCGGTGCCGGTTTTAATACGCAAACGGCTGTATTCAAAATTGAGAAAAACGCTACTAACACCTGCGGGCAGGGACGGCGAACCGTCATAGACAATCCGTATTCGAATAACGATCCGAACGCAATTGTTTTTGTCACGCCGGTTTCCCTAGATCCGCTTGGAACAGAGATTACATATAACATCTACTACGCCACTTCTGTAGGAACAGGTTGTGAATCACATTTAAATAAATGGGTGATTGTCTCAGATCAATTTGTTGAAACCATAACCGTCAGGTTCAACGTGATGATTATCAAACCCTAAAACTTAATCTTGGCAAAGATGTCTGTCGAGATTAAGGCGGAAATTGTGACATTCCAATAAGGTTGGAGTAAACAAAGGAGTGAATTATGAGAAAGATCAGTATAAATGCACAAATGTTTTTAAGAACAATGGTTTTCGGCATCGGCTTAATCGCTATTCTAGTTACGTCTATCACCGCGCAGACGCCCGAATTTACATATCAGGGAAAATTGAACGACGTGGGCGGGCAGGCGGCGGCTTACGATTTCGTGTTTCGTCTGTGCGCTTCGGAAACGGCGAGTTGCGCCGCGCCGCTGGCAACCGTTTCACAGGCGAACGTCGCGCCTTCGAGCGGCGGTATTTTCACGGTGAAAGTCAATTTCGGTTACGGTCAATTTAACGGTGCCGACCGTTTCGTGGAAATCGCCGTCAGACGAACGGGCGAAACGAATTACACGACGCTCGCACCGCGCCAGAAAATAACGAGTGCGCCGTATGCGTTTCAATCGTATAACACGGCGTATTTTAACAATATGCCGCTCGAAGATTTTATTCTCGAAGGCGACCCGCGCTTGGGTGCGAATTATTCTGTACAAAACGGGACGACGACTCAATCGGGCGTTAATTTCAACATCGGCGGCACAGGAACGGCGGGGATTTTTAATGCGGCTCAGTTTAATATAAACAATCAGCGGTTTTTAGCGGGCGGCGCAGGAAATTCGGGAAACGTCTATCTCGGACTTTCAAGCGGCGTGGCGATGACGACCGGCTTTGGTAATACTTTTGTCGGCAAAGATACGGGATTCAGAAACACGACCGGTTCGAGCAATGTGTTCGTCGGCGGTTCAGCCGGTTTCAATAATACGGAAGGCTTGCAGAATTCGTTTTTCGGAGTCGGCACGGGAACTCAAAACACAACGGGAAACAATAATTCATTTTTCGGCAGCGGCGCGGGACAGCAAAGCACAATCGGCTTGTCGAATTCCTTTTTCGGCTCGCGCGCGGGTGATTTTAACACCACCGGCAGCAACAATACGGTTATCGGCGCGTCCGCCGATGTTGGCGCGGTGAATTTAATCTACGCCACCGCCATCGGCGCGGGCGCGGTTGTTAATACAAACAACACCATTGTTTTGGGCAGAAGCGCGGATGCCGTGCAGATTCCCGGCACGTTCAGCACAAATGCTTTGAATGTCATGACGCAATACAATCTCGGCGGCAGCCGTATTTTGAGCAATGCCGGAACGAACAATTTATTTGTCGGAGTCGGAACTGCCGGAGCGGGCTTTAACACCGGCGCGAACAATTCATTTGTCGGATTCGATGCCGGACGCGGAAACAGTTCGGGCGGCGAAAATTCGTTTTTCGGTTGGGAAGCCGGCAAAGGCAACACGATTGGCTTTTATAATTCCTTTTTCGGTTCCACTACGGGAAGAAACAATACTTCGGGAGATCGAAACACTTTTATCGGCGTTAATGCCGGATATAACAACACATTCGGCGACGATAACATTTTCATCGGCGCGTTCACTTCAAACGCCAGCGTCAACACGCAGCTAAATAATTCGATAGCCATCGGCAACAATGTGACGGTGGCGACGAGCAATACGATTCAATTAGGCAAATATGATCAGAACACCATCCTTCGGGGAAATATAACAGTCTTCGCCGGCAGAAACGACACCAGCACGCAAAACCCCGCGTTTGAAAGCGTTTACACAACGACCTACGGTTACGGTCTGGCGGCGAACAGACTTTATCTCAAAACCATCGCCAACGCAGTTTACACGCAATCGCCGATATGTTTTGCGGGAAGTTCCGGCGGTGAAATCTCTTACGGTATCGTCGGCTACTGCGCCAACGGCACGGGACGCGGCAGCCTGAAAGCCGCGATCAAAACGTTTTCCGGCGGTCTGGCAATCGTCAAACGTCTTAATCCGGTTAGTTTCAAATGGAAGGAAAACGGCGAATCAAGTATCGGCTTGAACGCCGAAGACGTTGCCGCCGTCGAACCGCAGCTAATCAACCGCGACGAAAAAGGCGAAATCCGCGATGTCAAAACGGAAGGCTTGAACGTCGTTCTCGTCAACGCAATCAAAGAGCAGCAAGCGCAAATCGAGACGCAACAGAAACAAATTAACGCGCTTGTAAAACTCGTCTGCGCGACGAATCCGCAAGCGGAAGTTTGTCAGGAGGAAAAATGAAAATTAGATTTTTTCAAGTAATTTCATTATTATTTTTACTCGCAGCGAGCGCGGCGGCGCAAGCGGGCGGCGCGTTCACCATCGAAAAATCCGTCATCGCGGCGGGCGGCAAGACGACGGGCGGCGCGTTCACCGTCGAAGGCGCAATCGGACAATCGGTAGCGGGTAATGCCAGCGGCGGTGAATTCACAGTGTTCGGCGGTTTCTTTACGCCGCCGCCCGCGCCGACTGCCGCGCTCGTTTCCGTCGGTGGGCGCGTGACGACCGCGAGCGGCAAGGGAATCAGGAACATTCGCGTGACATTGAGCGACCAAAGCGGCGTGATGCGTTCGATGCTGACCGGCGCGTTCGGCGCGTATCAATTCGATGATGTTCCGGTCGGCGAAACTTATATTTTGTCTGTTTCCGGCAAGCGATTTGTTTTTGCCAATGCGACGCAAATCATCAGCGTCGTCGAGCAGTTAGACGATTTGAATTTTGTCGGAACGGAACAATGGTAGCGATTCGGTCACGAGGTGAAATTATGAAAATGATAAAAGACGAACTTAACTCTAAACGAAAAAATATGCGGCTCGTCCTGGTTTGCTGGCTAATCGTTTTTGGCGCGGCGGCGACAATTTTCGCGCAGGTCAATTTCACGGTTGACGACGGAAAAAACAATCCGGGTTCGCCGGCTCAAGCATTTTTCAGTTTGAACGGCGGCGGAACATTTCACACCGTCAGCGGCAATGTGAAAGCGAACGGCGCGAATCTGCCGGACGCGACCGTCTTTTTGATTTATAATTCGAGCCTCGTCGAATCGGCGACAACCGACGCGAACGGCAATTATTCGCTGAATGCTTTGCAAGGCTTCAGCTATGCGGCGAGCGTTTATAAAGACGGTTATAACTTTAATCCGGCTTATCAGGTTTTGATTAATGTGCAGTCGAATCTGACAATCAATTTTCAAAACGGCACGCAGCTTTGCACGCCCGCGCCTTTCGGTCGGACGGGCGATTTTTGTCCAAACGCCGCGCCGACCGATGTTTCGCCGGCTGAAAACGGCAGAATCGCGTATGAAATTTTCGGTTCGGCTTTCGCAGTAGACGCGGACGGAACGAATCAGGCGCAGCTTCCGCCCGGCGGCGCGTTTCCGTCGTGGTCGCCCGACGGCACAAAGGTTTTATACAATCGAGACCCTTCAAACGACATCGGATTCGACCAGGAAATTTTCCTGATGACCGCCGACGGTTCAACCAATACGCAACTGATTGGCAATGATTGGAGTGAATATCGGGCGCGTTTTTCGCCTGACGGCGCGCGAATTGTTTTTGAACGGTTGGTAAATTCATCGGACATCGGAGTTTATACGATGAACGCCGACGGCTCGAACCAAACGAGATTAACGCCGGTTGAAGTGATTGCTCGTGACGCTTCATTTTCGCCGGACGGAACGAAAATCGTTTATACCGACGGCGTTGAAATTTTCGTGATGAACGCGGACGGTTCGTTGCCGCAGCAGTTGACTTCCAGCGGCGAGAAAATTTACAACATTGAGCCGTCGTGGTCGCCGGACGGCGCGCACATCGTTTTCACGAGCAATCGCGGCGGCGAGGGCAACGAAATTTGGCGAATGACGGCGGCGGGCATTGAACTCGTCGCGCTGACCGGCGACGATTTTGACAAACGAACGCCCGTTTATTCGCCCGACGGCACGAGGATAGCTTTTTCAAGAGAAAGAAGCCTTGGCGATTATCGTGAAATTTACTCAAAACCGCTTTTCGGCGGCGTGGCGCAAAGATTGACTTTTACTTTTCAATCTTCAAACGCGGAAAGTCCTTCGTGGCAGCGCGTCGTCGGCAGCGTCAATACAACGCTGGTCGGCGGAGTGAATTTAATATTTTCAAACGTCACGGGCGCGGGCAACACGGTCGCCACGCCGATTGCGCCCGCTTCCGCCGGAGTTTTGCCGCCGAATTTTCAATTTTTTTCTCCGCCAATCGCTTATGACGTTCGCACGTCGGCGCAATTTGCGGGCGACATTGAAATTTGTTTCGACGTGCCGAACGTCAATGACGAAACGTTATTCGACAGTCTGGTCGTTTTTCACAACGAAGGCGGCGAGCTAATTGACCGCACGAGTTCGCGCGATTTTCCGTCGCGAAAAATTTGCGCGACGGTGACGAGCTTGTCACCGTTCGTCGTCGCCGCGCCAGCCGCGCCGACCGCCGCGAGCGTCACGGTTTCGGGCAGAGTTTTCACGCCGACCGGCAGAGGTTTGATGAATGCGACAATTTTAATTACTGATTCTTCGGGTAATAGGCGCTCGACGCGGACGAGTATGTTCGGCGATTATTTGTTTGAAGAAGTCGAAGCGGGACAGATTTACATTTTTGAAGTTCGCTCGAAGCGTTTTCGATTTCGCACTCAAGTCGTCACTGTAACCGAAGAATTGAGCGAACTGGATTTCACCGCGTCGTTCTAAAAACATTAGCAACCGAAAAATCAGGGCGCGAGCCTCACGCCCTGATTTTTCGCCCGTTGAATTCATTAGGCAATTTGTTCGGCTGCATTCAATTTGCCGATTGTAGTGGACAGATTCGAAAATCGGGTATATTCTCGAACCATTATCAATCGCATCCGCAAATTACTACTAAAATAAAACTCAGGCGAGTTAATTCTTCACAGATGAGCTTTTTCAGATTTTCTGACTGGGGAATGATCATCTCACTTCGAAAAAGTTCAAAGTTACGGCTGCCGTGATGTTCCGACTTATCAGGCGCGAAAATCGCAGTGTCCGCGCGCAAGTTCTAAAGCCATTCGCATCGGTTAGCGAAGCATTCGTTTCTCGTTATCTGAAAATCAACCGGCAACGGTTAAACATTCAAAAAAGGAAGGTGAAGTATGAAGTCAATCCGTAAATTTAAATTCAGCATCGTTTTTTTATTCCTGATTGTCGTCGCCGTTTTTTTCGGCGTTCCGTCAATGGCTCAGCTTATTGACCGGACGCAGAATCCAAACACGGCGGGCGCGGGCATTGCTAAATCTCTGTTGCAGCAAATCGGCACCGGACGCGGCGATGCGAACACGCCCGATTCGTCGGCGTTTATCATCGCCCGCGACCCGTTTCGTTCCATCAGGCGCGGGCGGCAGATTTTTCAAAGAAAGTTTTTACGTATTCAGGGTTTAGGTCCGACAACACGCGACAGCGTAGGCGATTTGGATCGTGAACTAGCTTTGAGCGCGGGCTTGGCTGATAGCTGCGCGGCGTGTCACGGGCGACCGCGCGGTTCGGCGGGTTTCGGCGGCGACGTGGTGACTCGCCCCGACAGCCGCGACGCGCCGCATTTGTTCGGTCTCGGACTCAAGGAAATGCTGGCGGACGAAATCACGACCGAATTGCGGGCGATTCGCGCTGGCGCGATTGTGCAAGCACAACAGTCTAATCAAAACGTTAGCCGTCAATTAAACAGCAAAGGAATAAATTATGGGCGCATAACGGCGCGTTCAAACGGCACTGTTGACACGACGCAAATCAAAGGCGTTGACGCGGATTTGCGCGTGAAGCCATTTTTTCATCACGGCGAAACGACCTCGATTCACGAGTTCGTTGTCGGCGCGTTCAACGACGAGATGGGAATGCAGACGGTTGACCCGCAATTGAAAGCGGCGCACAACGGCGGGCGATACGTCACGGCGGGCGGAATGGTTCTTGACGGGTCGAAGGATTTCGTCAAAGACCCGCCGACTGACAACCCGGCGGAGGACGTAGACAACGACGGCGTGACGAACGAGATTCCGGCGAGCCTCGTTGACCATATGGAATTTTACCTGCTGAATTATTTCAAGCCCGGCACATACGAGCAAACCGAACAAACGGCGCGCGGGCGTGAGCTGTTTGAACAAATCGGCTGCGCGACTTGCCATATACCGGATTTGCGAATTCAGCGCGACCGCCGCGTCGCCGATGTCGAAACCGTCTATGACGAGCAGCGCGGTATTTTCAATAATCTGTTTGCGACCGCTACGCCGCTGTTTAATTCCGTCACAGATGCGAGCGGTTATCCGGCATTGAAGAAACCGCTGCTTCGACCGTTCCGAGTTGAAAACATTTTCACCGACTTCAAACGTCACGACCTCGGACCAAATTTTCACGAGCGCGATTACGACGGCACGATTCGCACGCAGTTTATGACCACGCCGCTTTGGGGTGTCGGCTCGACTCCGCCGTATGGACACGACGGGCGCAGCATCACTTTGAAGGAAGTCATTATGCGGCACGGCGGCGAGGCGCAAACGGCGCGTAATGCGTTCGCCAATTTATCGCCGAACGGAAAAAGCAAAGTGATTGATTTTCTCAATTCGCTCATTGTCTTTCCGCCCGACGACACGGCGTCGAATCTCGACCCGGGCGACCGCAATACACAGGGATTTCCGCAATTCGGTCACGGCAGTTTGAAACTCGGCGTGTTGTTTAATAATCCGAACGACCCTGAATAATTCATAAAATCAGCGGTTCATTGATTCAATGCCGTGTTTCGCAGTCGGCACTGAATCTATGAACCGCTAATTTAATATCCTGGGAAATGCGCGATGCGGCGGATTTGGTGGCAACATTGGTTAGCGCAAACCTTTTAATAACACTGCGTCGTGCCGCCAACCGCCTTGCGCGACGGCGAAACTTTTTCCGTCGGGCGCGAGCGCGAAGGAATTTACTCCTTCATCGCTCAGCGCGGCAATCTTCTGCGGTTTTCCTCCATCCAGCGGTTGAAGCCAGACGCAGTTGTTTTCATAATCGTTATCCGCCAAAACGTAGACCAGATTCTTTCCGTCTTTTGACCATTCCAGAAAAAGTTCGACGGCTTTTTCGTCTGCACGCGCAATGGAACGCAGCAATCGTCCGTCGGCGAGCGAAAAAATCGAGATGATTTTTTTCTCGCCCTGCCGGTCGAAATTGGCGAATTGCGAACCGTCGGGCGAAACGGCGAAACATTTGTCGCAGTCTATTTTTTTATCAAAAACCGATTCATCTTCGCCGCCTTTGGTTGAAACGCGCCGAAACATTTTTTCCAGAGCCGAGCGATAGTAAAGCCATTTGCCGTCGGGCGAAACGAAAAGCGAATAACCGCCTTCTTTAGTCGGGATTTGTGTCTGATTGCTGCCGTCCGCGTTCATTCGCCAAATCTGGGCATCGCCCGTCCGATTCGAAGTGAAAAATATCCAATTATTGTCGGGCGAAACGACCGAGGTTCTATCGTCCGCCGCGTCATTGGATAGCTGTCGCCGGTTGCTGCCGTCAGCGTTGATGCTCCAAATATCGTCGTTGCCGGTCATCATCGAAGTAAAGATAATCTTGCCATCCGGCGCGAAAGCGGCGTGCGTGGCGTCCGCCAAAATTTGTCCGTTTGATGGATTTTCAACGCTCCAAAGAAACAGGCGAAAATCTTGCCTGACCTGTGTAGAAATCAAATGTTTCGCTTCTTTGTCTAAACTCAATTCAGCATAGTTTTCCGAATCTTTGGTCAGCGGCTGAAGCTCGCCCGTCGCCGGCGAAAACTGCCAGATACGATAATTTTTATTAGGAATTCTCGATGCCGTGAAAAGCAAATTATTTTTCTCGGGCAGCCACGCCAGATGTCTGATATTAAAAAATTTCTCCGTCGTTAATTCGCGCTCCTGACCGCTTTCGATGTCAACTTCCGACAAACCGAATTCGTTTGCCTGATTCTGTGATTGCCCGACGGCAAAGACTACCGAACGTCCGTCGGGTGAAATTTCATTGTCACCGATCCGAATCGGGCGCGGGCGCGATACGAGCTTTCTTTCATTTTTACCGTTTATCGCGTCGGCAATCAGCAGAGAGCAATTCTCCTCCTCGGTGCGCGGGCAGCGAACATACGAAATCTTGCCGCCGTCGGGCGCGATGCTCATCCAGCCTTCGGTGTCGCTGATGATTTTTTGAGGAATGCCGCCGAAAATCGAAACGCGGTAAATGTCCTGCTGCGTCGCGTCTTTCGGACGGCGGTTGAAATAAAGAAAATTGCCGTCGGGCGAAAGTGCCAGCCCGTAATAAAGATCGTCGGACGGCGGAATTATTTCCACGTTGTTTGACGATTCGATCTGCCGCAGCCAAACGCTTTGTTTGTCGCCGCCCGAACCGTTCGTATAAATCACATTTTTGCCGTCGAGCGAAATGACGGTGCGAAATACTTTTCCGTTGGTCGAAAGTTTTTCCAGACCGAATGGCGCGGACAAAATGGGCGCGTTCGTTTCCATACCCTTGGTTCGCCCATACCAAAAAAACATAAAAACCGCGCTGCTCAGAAAGACGGCGGCGACCGGCAGCAGAAATTTTTTGAAGGCGGGCAAAGCGACCGGTTCTCTATCGAGCGGCGCGGGAAACTTGTCCGCCGCGCCGTTGTTTAAAGCCTCTTCCTGAATAACATCCGTGACTTCGTGGATAAAGCGATAACCGCGACGCGGCACGGTTTCGATAAATCTGGGCTGCGCGGCATCGTCGCCGAGAGCCTTGCGAAGCATTTTAATATTCGATGTCAGATTGCTTTCTTCGACAAAACGGTCGCGCCAGATTTTCTCCATCAACTCGTTTTTTTCGAGCAGCAATCCGGCATTTTCAATCAAAATTTCGAGCGTGTCGAAAACCTTCGGCGTGAGCGCGACGGGCAGACCGTCGCGCAGCAGGATTTTACGCGACGAGTCGAGGCGAAAATTCGCAAATTCATAAAACTGTATCGTTTTCGTGGACATTTATTAGCCTTTCACAAATCTTCCATCAAAATTCCATAGTTTTTACAGGACTTTGGCGGCACACAAATTTTATTCTTTTGTTCAATATCGGCGATACGCGAATGATAGCACGAATCAAAATGTGTGGAAATATCTTGCCGTCGCTAAATTAAATAAAGCGAGGAGAATTTTATGATTGAAATGAAAAGTCCGTCTTTTGCGTTTAATTCGGTTGATGTTCCGGGTCCGAATTACCGAATGTGGAAATGGATGGAGGGACGCGAAGGAATGTCGGCAGGAAGGCTGGTGGACGAGATTCTGCTGGTGAACAACGAAGCTAAAAAGCATTTTGGAGACAGGCTTCAAAACATTGTCATCAATTCGCACGGAAAAGAAGGCGGCGGTGAAATTGATATTGGCGGACGGGAATATGTCGGGATTAAGAGTGATAATGTGAGCGAATTTTTGCGCTTAAAAGGGAAAAATCTCGGGACGATTTGGTTAGTAGCTTGTCAAGCCGCAAACGGCACAGACGGAAACGCATTATGCAAACAGATTGCCGTCAATAGCGGTTGTATGGTTATTGCTTCTGATGAAGATCAAGAAGTCGGAATTTGGGGAACTTGGAGACTTAGGACAACCGCAATACATAACCATATTGACGAATATGAGGGAAATGTTTATGCCTTTTATCCTTCAGGCGGCTGGAAACAGATTGATCCTCATCAAGCTGTTTTTACGACAACCGACTTTAAGGATAGGTTTTGAAATTTAAATGCAAAAGTAGCAAGGCTGAGGACATCAACGACCTGAACCTTAAGCGAAAGTTTTAAATTCCGCCAAAAGTTTCAAGTCGTCAAGATTTAACTCGAAACCTGAAACCGCAGGAAAATCCGCCGCAATGCTCTGGGAGAAACAAAATGAAAAAAATTCCCCTATTGATGATTGCAGTCTGTCTTTTGCTTTCCGGTTGCCGGAGTTCGACAAATTATTATCCGGTTACTTTCGTCGAGCGAAGTGAAGCGCTGCCTGAAGCCGAAATACAAAAGACAAATCCACTGCTGCTAGTCGTTGAAATAAACGGGAACGGAAAGCTCAAACTGAACAAAATCGAAACCGGCACGATTGCCGATTTGAGCGTTTTGTCCGAAAAAATCGAAGCGATTTTTGAAGACCGCAGAAACAACGGAGTTACTGAAAGGGAAATCTTCGTTGACCTGCAAGGCACTATCAAAGGCGCGGATTTGAAAAAATTAATCGAAAACCTGGCAGCGCGAAACGCCGTGCCGATTCGGGTAATCAAAAACAATTCGTAAAAATCAATATCAGGAGAAATTCATCCGTAGGAATTTTAGTATGACAATGCAATCAACTTTCGCGCTTTTTCTTTTCATTCTCGCGGCGAACTTGACGAATGTTCACGCGCAAACCGGCTCATTCACTTATCAGGGCAAATTAACCGACGCTGCGATGCCGGCAAACGGCACGTATGATTTTGAGTTTGCCCTGTTCGACGCTTTGACCGGCGGCACTCAGCAGCCGCAGCCGTCGCCCGTGACGCTGAATGTCAACGATGTGACGGTAACAAATGGCATTTTCACCGTGCAGTTGGATTTCACCCAGGCGGCGTTTCCGGGAGCGAATCGCTTTTTGGAAATCCGCCTCAGAGCCGGAAGCAGCACGGGCGGTTATCAGCAGTTGCTTCCGCGCCAGCCTGTAACAGCTTCGCCTTACGCAATTCGGACTTTGAGCGCAGCGACGGCGGACAACGCGACCAATGCAACCAACGCGACTAATGCCAATCAGTTGGGCGGCGTGGCGGCGGCAAATTATTTGCAGACGAATGGCAACGGTTCGGGATTGACGAACTTGAACGCGGCGAGTCTGAGCGGAGTCATCTCAATCACTAACGGCGGAACGGGTTCGACGGCGCAGAACTTTGTTGATTTGACCGCCGCGCAAATTGTCGCGGGCGCGAAAACTTTCAGCAGCGCGGTGAACACGACGGCGCAATACAACATCGGCGGCAATCGCGTGTTGAGCGTCGGAGGAACAAATAATGTGTTCGCAGGCATTGACGCGGGTTTATCAAATACGACGGGCAGCGACAACTCGTTTTTCGGCAGGCGTGCCGGACAAAATAACACGACCGGCAGCTACAATTCGTTTTTCGGCAGAAATGCGGGCTTGAACAACACGACCGGTATCGAAAACTCATTTTACGGCGTGGACGCGGGCGGCAACACCACGACGGGCAACAACAATTCGTTTTTCGGCACGAGCGCGGGCTTATACAACACAACTGGCTTCGACAACTCGTTTTTTGGACGCGCCGCCGGTGTCAGCAACACGGCGGGCAGTGGAAACGCATTTTTCGGCGCGAGCGCGGGCTTCATCAACACGACGGGTAGCGATAATTCGTTTTTCGGCACGGGCGCGGGTGTCAAAAACACGACCAGCGGCGGCAACTCGTTTTTTGGCAAGGACGCAGGTTTTTCTAACACGACAGGCGCGAACAATTCGTTTTTTGGCAGAAACGCGGGAATCAGAAACACGACGGGCTTCAACAACTCGTTTTTCGGCGAGAATGCGGGAATCTTCAACACGACAGGAGAAAGAAACGCATTTTTTGGCAGGCAAGCGGGCAATGCCAACTCGTCGGGCAACGGGAATGCGTTCTTCGGCAGTGAAGCAGGCTTGAGAAACACGACTGGCGAGCAAAACTCGTTTTTCGGCTTAGTGGCGGGCAATGTCAACACAACGGGCGGCAGTAACTCGTTTTTCGGCACAGGCGCAGGTTATGGCAACTCGACGGGCTTTGGTAACTCGTTTTTCGGCGAGAGCGCGGGATTGTCAAACGGGATAGGCAGCAACAACACCATCATTGGAAGCGATGCCGATGTCGGCTTATTTAATCTTAATTACGCCACCGCCATCGGCGCGGACGCTGTTGTGTCAACGAGCAACACGATTTTGCTCGGTAGAACCAACGGCGCGGATAAGGTTCGCGTTTACGGACTCGGCGCGGCAGGCGGCACGGACGTTTGCCGCAACGCCAACTTCGAGCTTTCGACCTGCTCGTCCAGTTTGCGCTACAAAAAGAATGTCCGAGATTTTACGGGCGGATTGAACATCGTCCGCCGCCTTCGACCGATTGCTTTCGACTGGACACAAAGCGGTATTGAGGACGTTGGTTTCGCCGCCGAAGAAGTCAACCGAATCGAGCCGCTGCTGACGACGACCAATGACAAAGGCGAAATCGAAGGCGTGAAATACAAGCAAATCAGCACGGTATTGGTCAACGCCGTCAACGAGCAGCAAGCTCAAATCGAACGACAGCAAATCGAACTCGAACGCCAGCAGAAACAAATCGCCGAATTAAAGCAAATCGTCTGCGCTCTAAAACCCAATGCCGCCGTTTGCAAGGAGAAAAAATAAAATGAAACACAAACTTTTGTTAATGACGATAATCTGTTTCGTCGCCTTTTTCGCCGCCGTAGGCACGGCACGGGCGCAAACCACCGCGTTCACTTATCAGGGAAGATTAGCCGACGCTTCGACAGTCGCCAACGGCAGCTTTGATTTTGAATTCGCTGTGTTTGATGCCGCCGGAACGCAGCAAGGCTCGACGCTGACGCTGACTGGAATCAATATCACCGCCGGACTTTTCACCGTGCAGCTTGATTTCGGCTCTATGCCGTTCGCCGCCGGAACCGAGCGTTTTCTGGAAGTCCGGGTCAAAAAGCCGACGGAAGCGACTTTTACAATTTTGACTCCGCGCCAGCGCGTTGCCGGCGTTCCGTTCGGAACGCGGGCGTTGAGTGCGGCGACGGCGGACGCGGCGACGATGGCATCGACGGCGACTAACGCCAATCAGTTGGGCGGCGTAACGGCGGCAAATTATTTGCAGAACAACGGCGACGGTTCGGGATTAACGAATCTAAACACGGCGAATCTGAGCGGAGTTGTGGAGATTTCCAAAGGCGGAACGGGTTCGACGACGCAGAATTTTGTTGATTTGACCGCCGCGCAAACCGTCGCCGGAGCCAAAACTTTCAGCAGCGCGGTGAACACCTCGGCTCAATACAATATCGGCGGCAATCGCGTGTTAAGTAATCCCGGACAAGATAATTTGTTTGCGGGACTCAACACGGGTATTGCCAACACGAGTTTTTCCAATTCGTTTTTCGGCTCTAATGCGGGTCGCAGCAACGCGACGGGAAGTAGTAATTCGTTTTTCGGTGCTAATGCGGGTTTTAGCAACACGGCGGGCAGCAACTCGTTTTTCGGCTCTAGCGCGGGTCGTGTCAATACGACGGGCAGCAGCAATTCGTTTTTTGGCAATCTCGCCGGATTTGATAATACGACGGGCTTTTCCAATGCGTTTTTCGGCTCAAGTGCGGGCGGCAACAACACGACGGGTGCGAACAATTCGGCTCTCGGTTCGTCGGCAGGCAACACCAACACGACCGGCAGCGGCAATGTTTTTATCGGCTTTGGCGCGGGCAGAAACAGTTCGACGGGCAACAACAACATTTTTATCGGAAATACATCAGGCACCGTCAATGCGGCAACGCAGGTTACTAATTCGATAGGCATCGGCAACAATGTGAGCGTTTCGGCAAGCAACACGATTGTTCTTGGAACGAATTTGCAAGAAGTCAAAATTCCGGGACTGTTAGATACGTCCGGCGGTTTGAGAACCTACGGCGTTCCTTTTGCGGCAGTCGTGGCACAAAATCTGGTCTTTCGCCGGTTAGGGGTAGATATTGCGGCAGGATTCTCTCCTGTATGTTTTCGATTAACCTCGTTTGGCGGCGACGGCGGAAACGGACTAACTTCCTGTATTAATTCGTTTGCGTCCTCCGAAAACAAAACGGATATTCAGCCGTTCACAGGCGGACTGGATATTGTCAAACGTCTGAAACCCGTTTCCTTTAAATGGAAGACCGACGAAATTAGCGGCATCGGGTTAAACGCCGAAGATGTTGCCGCCATCGCGCCGCAAATCGTGACGCGCAGCGAACAAGGTGAGATTCAGGAGGTCAATGAAAACAGTCTGATAGTCATTCTAATCAATGCGGTCAAAGAACAACAAAAACAAATCGAAACACAGCAGCGGCAAATTGACGCGCTCAGAAAAATGATCTGCCCGTCAAATCCAAATGCGGCAGTCTGTCAGGAGGAACAAAAATGAAAAAAGAAAATACAACCAATAGAAGAAGTTTTTTGAAGGCGGGCGGCGCGATGCTGGCTGCCGCAACGCTGTCCGCCACGGCTCAGGCGCAAACGGACGAAACCGAAGCGGCGAACTCGAACAACGATCCGCAGCCGATTTATCTGCACGGCTGCGCGTGGAATCGCGGTTTGTCGGGTATTTACGGACAGGCGTGTTTCACCTTTGACGTGAGGGCGGACGTTCCAACCGGCATAGGTTTAGGCACAATTCGAGATGACGTTCACCCGCAAGTCAACTCGCAGTTTCAAATCAACTCGGTGCAGCGGCGCGGCAAACAATACACGCTGCGAGGCGTTATCGTCGCCTCGCGCAGTCCCGAACTAATCGGAATGCGCGTCAACATCGTCGCCGACTCGCTCGACGACAATCTGGGCAAGGCGTCAATTACCATCGAATCCGAAAACACTGAGCTGGTCGTCATCGCCATCATTGCCATACTCATCGGGATGCTCGTGCCGAAAATTCAAAGGTGTACAGGCGGAGGACCTTGCCCTACTTGATTAGCTGAGAAACTGTAAAAAGCAGCCGTATGTCGGGCACTGATTAGAATCGGTGCCCGACAACTCGCCGTGCCGATTACCAATCGGCTCTAAAACGAATTTCGGCGCGGTTCGCTACAATCCTGACGTGCCGCTCGACAATGCGTTTGGCAGTCAAATGCGAATTTATATGGCAGCGGCGGCAGCGACGCGGTTTATACAATCGTGCTTGATTCATTCGGCAGCGCAGTCGTCGCGGGCGAGACGGACGGAGTGTTTGGCATGATCAACGTTTACCGTCTTCCAAATCGGTGACGCGCTTCGCCAAATCGCGGACGGTTCGCGCCATCTCGCCCAAACGCCGGAAAGCGGCAATAGAGCGCAGCCAGTCGCGGTTGTCGAACGCCGGAACGCCGGAAATTATTTTCCCGTTTTCGACATCGTGGCTCGTTGCGGATTTTGCCGTCACGACCACATCGTCGCCGACTTTTAAGTGTCCGGCGATGCCGACTTGTCCGGCTAAAATTACGCGCTTGCCGATAATCGAACTTCCGGCTAATCCGGTTTGAGCGCAAATCAAAGCGTCTTCAGCAACGGTGCAGGAATGTCCGATTTGAACTAAATTATCAATCTTTGCGCCGCGTTTTATTCGTGTTTCGCCGACCGACGCGCAATCAATCGCCGAATTTGCGCCGACTTCCACATCGTCTTCCAAAACTACATTGCCGGTTTGCGGAATTTTCAGCCAACTCTTGTTTTCATCTTTCGCGTAACCGAAACCGTCCGAACCGACGGTCGCATTGTTGTGAATAATGCAGTTTGCGCCGACTTCGCAACTTTCACGAATCGCCGCGCCCGAATGAATCACAGAGTTTGCGCCGATTTTCACGTTATCGTAAATCGTCGCGTTCGGGAAAATCTTCACGCCCGATTCAATGACGCAGTTTTTTCCGATTGAAACGAAAGCGTCAATTGAAACATCCGATGCAACCTGCGCAGTTTCGTCAATCGAGGCGAGCGGATGAATAAACGAGGGGAATTTCGGCTCAGGATTGAACAAACGCAATGCTCTCGTGTAAGCCAGATACGGGTCATTCGCCCGTAGCACGGCGATATCCAAGCGTTCTATTTGCTCGGTTTCGTTCAGGAAAATCGCGCTCGCTTTGGTTTGCTTTATTTGCGGCGTGTATTTCGGGTTCGCCAGGAATGTGATTTCTCCGTGTTTGGCGATGTCGAGACCTGCCGCGCCGCTCAATTCCAAATCGGCGTCGCCGCGTTCGATACGGGCGAAAGTTTTTTCTGATATTGTTGCCAGTTTCATCATTTATAGTTTAAAGTTGCAGTATAAAACTTAGCATAATCCGTATGGGTCGGCTCGTTTTTCCTAAGTTAGCCTGACCAGAATACAAAAAATCAGATTTTTAAAAAAGAAACATTATGAACGATAAAAACACCGCAACCCAAAGCGAAAAAAAATATACGGCTGAGGAGTATCAGTTGATGGAACGCCGCAGCGCAGGGAAAAGCGAATTTTTTGACGGCAAAATTTTAGCCAGTTCCGTTTCTAACCGCGCCAATAATTTGATCGCCGTCAACGCGACGATTGCCATCGGCAGTCGTCTACAGGGACAGAAGTGCGAAATTTACGTTAACGGAATGCGCGTGAAACTGAGTTCGAAACATATCTCTTATCCAAATGTGGTCATTGTCAACGGCGTGCCTTCGTTCACCGATAATAATTTCGACACGCTAATCAACCCGACGGTCGCGTTTGAAATATACTCAAAAAATACGAGTTTTCAGGACAAAACCGAGAAGCTCGAATGTTATCTCGCCCTCGAAAGCATAAGAGAATATCTTTTGATTAAGGAAGACGAAATGCGCGTCGAACATTATTTCAAGCAAAATCCCAAGCAATGGATTTACCGCATCTACGACAGCCGCGAGGATGTCGTATCCATTGAGTCGCTGAACTGCAAGGTTTCTTTGGCAGAACTTTACGCGCAAATAAAATTCGTGCAAACCGAAGTAAAATCGCAGGCAGTCAACTAAAAAAGAGTAAAAATCAAAATGCAGAAGGGCAGAACCAAATCTGGTTTGCCCTTTTTAATTTATAATAGATTCACCGGATCAATCTCGACATACACAATCCGCAAATCGCAAAACTTTTCCTCTGCCGCGTGTAAAGCGAAATTTAAAGTTTCGCGCAGCTTCGCACGGTTTCTCGCCTTAACTAAAATCTGCAAACGGTGTTCGTTCTTCAACCTGGCGAGCGGCGCGGGCGCGGGACCTAAAACTATACAATTCTTTTCCGAGTTCGCTGCATTCAAACATTCGCGCAAAATCTGCGCGTTGTCGAAACAGTAATTGTAATTCGGATGTTTTATTAAAATCGAAGCGAGCGCGACGAACGGCGGATAATTGAGATTTTGGCGAAAACGAATTTCTTCGGCGTAAAAATTATCGTAGTTCTGCGTCGAAGCGTGGCGCAAGGCGTAATGTTCCGGATAAAAAGTCTGAATCAAAACGCGACCGGCAAGTGTGCCGCGACCGGCGCGACCGGCGACTTGGGTTAAAAGCTGAAAAGTTCTTTCGGCAGCACGAAAATCCGGCAGAGCTAATCCCGCGTCAACCGAAATTACGCCGACCAGTGTGACGTTCGGAAAATCGTGACCCTTGGCGAGCATCTGCGTGCCGACGAGCATATCAATTTCGCCGCGCGAGAACTGCATTAAAGTTTCCTCGAACATTTTCCTGCGTCCGGTCGTGTCGCGGTCAACGCGGGCAATTCTGAGAGCCGAAAATTTGCGCCGCAGCATATCTTCGATTTGTTCCGTGCCTTCGCCCATAAAAAACAAAAACTTACTCTCGCACGACGGGCATTTGTGCGGCGTTCGTTCGCGGTGGTTGCAGTAATGACAAACCAATTTTCCCTCGCGTTTGTGAAACGTCAAAGTAATGTCGCAGTTGTTGCAGCGAATCGTTTCGCCGCACGAACGGCACAGAACGAATTGCGAAAAGCCGCGCCGGTTGAGCAAAATTATTGACTGCTCTTTTCTGGAATGCGTTTCCTCAATCGCCTCGACCAAACGCGGCGAGAAAATCGAATCAGTATTGCCCGCGGTTTTAAGAACGCCGCGCATATCAACCAATTCAGCGGTCGCCAACGGGCGACTGCCGACGCGATTCGGCAAGGCGAGGTATAGATATTTGCCGTTGTGAGCGTTGTGAAAAGATTCGAGCGCGGGCGTTGCCGAGCCGAGAACGACGACGGCGTTTGCATAATTGGCGCGGACGATTGCCACGTCGCGCCCGTGATAAAACGGCGATTCGTGCTGGCGATAGGACGAATCGTGTTCTTCGTCAACGATAATTAAGCCGATATTTTTGAGCGGCGCAAATACCGCCGAGCGCGTTCCGATGGCAATTCGCGCCGCGCCGCTTCTGAGTCTGCGCCATTCGTCGAAACGTTCGCCGGTCGAAAGGTTCGAGTGAAGAATCGCCACTTCGTTGCCGAACACTGCGCGAAGCCGACGGGAAAAAACCGGCGTTAAAGCGATTTCCGGCACGAGCATCAGTGCAGATTTTCCTTTGTCTAAAACAATCTGCATCGCGCGGATATAAATCTCCGTTTTGCCGCTGCCGGTCACGCCGTGCAATAGAAACGCTTTGTATTGCGCTGCGTCAAGGGCGATTTTGATTTCTGCCAAAGCCGTCGTCTGCTCGTCGGTCAAAGTCAGATTCAGCAATTCCGGCAAATCAACTTTATCGAGCGGGTCGCGGCGAACTTCCTGTACGAAAACTTCGACCACGCCGTGTTTTGCCAGCGTATTTATTGCCGACGCGCTGGCTTTTGTTTGTTCAATCAAATCGGTGAAACTCATTTCGCCGTTCAAACTCAACAGCGTTTCAATGATTTTTCCCTGCGCTTCCGTGAAAGGCTTTTGATTCGGCGTGTGCGATTCCGGCGGCAGCAGTCGGACGGCTTTGCGGCGTTTCGGTTTGACCTGTGCGGTTAAAGTTCTCAATAAGACGCTTACCCGCGTTTCCTTGATTAGCTCGCGGACGGCGCGCTGCGATTGAGTTGCGCCAAAGCGTTTCGATAATTCGCGCCCCGAAGTTTCGCCGTGTTCGCCTAAAAATTTTAAGATTTGCGCTTTCAGTGATTTCGCTTCGCCGATTTTCAAAAGCTCGTCGCGCCCGCAGGTCGTTATCGAATAAATCTGCTCGACGGTCGCGTTAATTCCGGCAGGCAAAGAGGCTTTCAGCACGTCGCCCCACGAAGCGGCATAATAATCCGCCGACCATTGCGTCAGGCGAATAATTTCTTCGGTCAAAAGCGGCTCGGCATCAATTAATTCGAGCGCGTCTTTGAGTGTTTCCTCTTCGATTTCCAATTCTTCGCTGAGTTTCGCGTGCAGCGCAACCGCATAGCCGGTCAACTGCCGCTTGCCGAAAGGAACGACCAGCCGCGCTCCGAGTTTGATATTTTCCTGCAAGCCGACCGGCAAGCGATACGTAAACGTCTGGCGCAAAGGCAGCGGCAGCGCGACCTCGACAAATTCGGGAAGAACGCGGTCTTGAGTCTTTGCTCTTCGGTCAGCAGTGAGCGATTGTTGCGGATTCGGCATCAGATTTCTAATTCGAGAAAGTTTTCTGCTCGGTGAATAAAATGATAACTTAAAGGGAACTTTTTGCGAAAATAGGAATCTAATAGCCAGGCGAAATCTGACATCGGAAATTATATGGACACATTTTTGAACGACAACAAAACAAAAAAACGCGGCGTAAATAAAATTATGCTGGCGGCGATATTGGCGGCGGTCGCCGTCGTCGTCCTGGGCGTGGTTGGGATAATGACTTTCACGCCGACCCGCGAAGAACAGCAGCAGGAATTGATGGCTGGCTCGGTTTATCCCGGTTCGCCCGAATTCGACAATTATACAAGTAACATCATCGTGACGACCGACACCGAACGCACCAGCCAATCAAAAATCGCCATCGGCACAATCCAGATGGCGATTCATGGTTATATCCGCAACAAGGGCAACCGCGTTATCAACGGTCTGGAAATTAACGTCGGCGTGGTTGATACGCAGAACAAAGTTATCAAAGAAAAGAAAACTATGGTCGTGCCGCTGCAGCACCCGACGCTCAACTCGAACGACACGATTCCCGTTTTCGTCCCGCTCGACGGTTTCAAGGAATCGGACGACCGCGCCAATGTGCGCTGGAAGGTGACGGCGATTC
>CBDUBY010000004.1:0-43172 GCA_965365505.1 uncultured Pyrinomonadaceae bacterium
CGCCGATGGCGGACGAACCGTAAAGCAAAGTTGCCGGACCTTTGATGACTTCGAGGCGTTCGAGATTCAAAGTGTCAACCGGCTCGCCGTGATCGCCGGATTGCGAACCGACCGAACCGTTACGAATTCCGTCCTGCAAAACAAGCACTCTATCGCCTTCAAATCCGCGAATCGAAGGACGCGACGAGCCGGGACCGAACGCCCGTTTGCTGACACCGGCTTCGCGTTCCAAAACTTCGCCGATGCCGGTGTTCGCCTGTTCGCGCAGGCGCGTTGAACCGACTGAATTGACCGATTGGAAAGATTCGAAAACCGATTCTTCCGCGCCCGTCGCCGTGATGGTCACTTCTTCGCGCAGAGCCGTCAAACTCAAACTAAAGTCCGCTGCCGCGACTCCGCCCGCGGCTAAAACGACGGTTTGCGCCCGGTCGGAAAAGCCTTCGATGTGCGTGACGAGCGTGTATCTGCCCGGCGGAATGTCGGCGAATTCATACACGCCGTTCTCGTCGGTCTCGCTCGTGCGCCGCAGTTGCGTGATTTCCACCGACACGCCGCCGACCGCCGATTGATTGACATCGCTGGTAATTCTGCCGCGAATCGTGCCGCTATTCTGCCCAAATGCCGCGGGCAAAAGACTTAAAAGAACAAATGTTAAAAAAATGATTCGTCCGAATTTCATAATATTTCGCCGCGAGTAAAATAGTGTCGCCTGGGAAATATATGATTTTATGGTCGAGTAGCGGCGAAGGACACTTGTTTTTTATCAACTGCTGTTTTTCGCCGATTAATGGCTTTGAGTCGAAACAAACGGTTATCAGCCGATGATAAAAGGCGACTTTTTTCGGAGCCTCCTTTTATTATTTTGGAGTGCGCTAGTAAAAAAAGAGAGCCAGTTTCATCAACCAACTCTCTTTTCTTTGATTTTACTCTGCCGAAGCAGTTCAATTTCGCTTAACTCAAGAACGCGCCGGAATTATTTCGGTCCGCCCGCGAGTTTGCCGATAAGAGTGAAGAGCGGCATATACATCGAGATAACGATTGAGCCGATAGTGACGCCGAGGAAGGCGATCAAAACGGGTTCGATTAAGCCGAGCAAATCGGCGATTGCCGAATCAACTTCGTCTTCGTAGAAATCGGCGATTTTGCTGAGCATCGCGTCGAGCGCGCCGGTTTGTTCGCCGACTCCGACCATCTGGCTGACCATGTGCGGAAATACATTGCTCGCTTTGAGCGGTTCGACGAAACTTTCGCCGCGTTCGACTCCGGCGCGAACCTTTAAAATCGCGTCTTCGATGATGACGTTCCCGGCTGTTTTCGCTGTGATTTCCAGCGACTGCAATATCGGCACGCCCGACGAAAGCAAAGTCGAGAGAATGCGCGAGAAGCGGGCGACGGCGATTTTACGCAGAATGCTGCCGAAAATCGGGAGTTTCAACATCAGGTTGTCCAAATTCCAGCGACCTTTCGGCGTTCGATAATAAAAAGTGGTACCGACCGTCGTGCCGATAATTAACAGTAATAAACTCAAACCGCCCCAACCGGCGAGAAAGTGACTGATTGCCATCACGATGCGCGTCGGCAGCGGCAAGGCTTCGCCGGGTCCGAGCAAACCGAGAAAAATTTGCTCGAATTGCGGAATGACGACGACCATAATCACGGCGACCGCGCCGATTGCCACGAGGACGACGGCTGACGGGTAAATCGAAGCCGAAATGATGCTGCGTTTCAGTTTGACGACTTTTTCAATCAGGGTGGCGAGCCGCTGCAAAATCAAATCAAGCACGCCGCCCGTTTCGCCTGCTTCGACCATGTGTGTGAAAAGCGAATCGAAAACTTTCGGATGTTTTTCGAGCGCGGCGGAAAGCGTCGCGCCTTCTTCGACGTGCTGACGGACTTGATGAAGAACCTGTTTGAAGAAAACATTTTTCTGCTGTTCCGCTAAAATCTCGATACACGAAACGAGCGGCAAACCGGCATCAATCATCACGGAAAACTGGCGCGTGAAAATGGCTAATTCTTTGGCTTTGACTTTTTTGCCGCGTCCTAATTTCGGCAAACTGATGTCGCGCCCCTTTTCCGAGGCTTGCGTCATCACGATTTGCTCGCGGCGCAGCAGAGCGCGAAGTTCGTCTTGCGTGGCGGCGGTCTTTTCGCCTGATACCATTTCGTTTAAGCGGTTGCGACCTTTAAAGGCGTATGTTGGCATTTCTTTACTTTGCTCCTCTAATTAATTTGAAAAGTTTAAGAAGTCCGGGAAATTCGGAGAACACTTTAACTTACCGAACTTTCTAAACTGAGTTATCGAACCGGCGGGCGCTGCCCGATTGGGCGACCTTGGGCGTAAGGGCTGGCGTTGCCGTTCGGCATCGGCGGTTTTCCTTGTCCGCTGTAGGCATCGTTTAAGCCTGAGCCGCGGTCAATCAAATCTCTTAATTCGTCGGCGTTCGACGTTCGCGCCATCGCTACTTCCATCGTGATTTGGCGTTTGTGATAGAGCGTGGCGAGTGCCTGATTGAATGTCTGCATTCCGAATTTGTCCTGTCCGGTCTGCATCGTCGAATAAATCTGGTGAATTTTGTCTTCGCGGACGAGGTTGCGAATAGCGGCGTTCGGCACGAGTATTTCGAGAGCCATCACGCGCCCGTCGCCGCTTGCTTTCGGCAGCAGAGCCTGACACATAATGCCTTCGAGAACCATCGAAAGTTGCGTGCGGATTTGCGATTGCTGTCCGGCGGGGAAAACGTCAATGATACGGTTAATGGTCGAAGCGGCGGAATTCGTGTGCAGAGTAGCGAAAGTTAAATGTCCGGTTTCGGCGATTCTGAGAGCCATTTCGATAGTTTCCAAATCGCGCATTTCACCGACGAGAACCACGTCAGGGTCTTGACGCAGAGCGGTTCGCAAAGCATCGGCGAAACCGTGTGTGTCGGCGTTCACTTCGCGCTGGTTGACGACGCAGTTTTTGTGATTGTGTAGAAATTCAATCGGGTCTTCGATGGTTAAAATATGCTCGTGGCGGTCAACATTGATTTTATCAATCATCGAAGCAAGCGTCGTTGATTTGCCTGAACCGGTCGGACCGGTGACTAAAATCAAACCGCGCGGTTTTTTGCACATATCGGACACGACCTGCGGCAAACCCAAATCCTTGAACGATTTTATTTCATAAGGAATCGCGCGAAACACGCAGCCGACCGCGCCCTTTTGATTGAAAAGATTGGCGCGGAAACGCGACATTCCTTTTAAGCCGAACGAAAAATCGAGCTCCAGATTTTCCTCGAAACGATGTTTCTGCGCGTCGGTCAAAACCGAATACGCGAGCCGTTTCGTATCGCTCGGCGAAAACGCGCTGAAACCGTCAAGCGGGCTGAGATGCCCGTGAACGCGCACCTGCGGCGGCGAATTCGTTGTTAAATGTAAATCCGAGCCGCCTAAATCGGTCATACGACGAAGAAGGTCGGGCAGCGTAATTTGGTCGGTTGTGGCTTGCTGGTCAATGGTCATATCGTTAAGTCCGGGAAGTTTAGTAAGTTTGGGAAGGTTGGGAAGTCTAGGAAGTCCGCTTTAGTCCTGGAAGTTTTGGGAAGAGTTTTTGGCTTCCAAGTTTAAGCGGACTTCCAAGATTATTTCAGTTCTGCCTGTTGAACGACGTTCGATTTACGGCGAAGTGAATTGATGGCTTTTTCCGATTCCTGTTCGATGCGCTGCGAATTGTCTTTCGGCGCGTTCGTCGCCAGACTGTAAATGCGTCCGTCAACCTCGGTAAAATAAAACAGCCGCGATTGAACCGTGCCGCCCGCGCCCGGCGATTGGGCGACGACGACATAAACTTTTTGACCGCCGATTTGTTTCTGGTAATCGTTGACGACCCAGCCTTCTTCTTTGATCATCCGGTCAATCACCGTGCGCCGCAAAGCCGAAGTCGAAACGCCGCCGACAGTTTTGCTCTGGGCGTTGTCGCCGTCTGTGACGACTGCGGTTCCAACAACCGAAAATGCCGCCGAACCGATATTCGAGCCGCTTTCGTCGTCCACGCGAAACTGTGTTTCGCTCGTCGAAGACTGGGCGCGTTTCCAATTTTTCGGCGCGGGTTCGCCCGACGGCAGCATCACTTGAGCGTCATCTGCGCCGGTCGTCATTTTCTTGCCCGTGGCGGAAACTTTGACTTGATTCACCGCGCCGTTTTCGGATGCGTTCATCTGGTTGGCGACGCGAATCTGGCGCAGCCGCAGACTGCGCTTTCTGGCGGTTGATGCTTTCTGCCGGTTAGTTCTTTGCCGATAAGCGCGCCACCATTTTTTCGAGTATTTTTTGTATTTTTTGCCTTTCTGTTTCGCCCGTTTTTTGTTGTGCGAACCGGCTTCAACCGACAATGTGGCGAGCGGCAAAATCGTTCCTAGCCCGACCACAATTGCCAAAGATAATGCGATTGCCCTGTAAATCATAAATTCTCCTTTTTCTTACAAAACCGTTTCTTTGACGACTTCTTCAATCGTCGTAATTCCGTCGCGCAGTTTTTGCAGACCCGAACCGCGCAGAGTTATCATTCCGAGTTCGATGGCTTTTCGGCGGAGTTCGATTGCGCTCGCGCCAATGATAATCAGCTCGCGCAGCTCGTCCGTAATTTCCATCACTTCGTAAAGCCCGATTCTGCCTTTATAGCCTGTGCCGTTGCACGTTTGGCAGCCTTTGCCTTTGTAAGCCTTGAGGTTCGGAGCTTCTTCTTTCGAGAATCCGATTTCGGTAAAGGCTTCGACGGGCAACTTAACTTCTTCTTTGCAGTCGGCGCAAATTTTTCTGATGAGCCGCTGCGCCTGAATAATGTTGACCGATGTAGCGACCAGAAACGGCTCGATGCCCATATTGACCATTCGGGAAATCGTCGAAGGCGCGTCGTTCGTGTGCAGCGTTGATAAAACAAGGTGTCCGGTAAGCGCGGCTTTGATGGCGATTTCCGCCGTTTCAAAGTCACGGATTTCGCCGACCAGAACGATGTTCGGATCCTGGCGCAAAAATGAACGAAGCGCAGCGGCGAAGTTCAATCCGATTTGTTCCTTCATCTGCACTTGGTTGATGCCCGGCAAGTTAAATTCAACCGGGTCTTCCGCCGTCATAATATTCGTTTCCGAAGTGTTGAGTGCCTGAAGCGCGGAGTAGAGCGTATTAGTTTTACCCGAACCCGTCGGACCCGTGACCAAGACCATTCCGTAAGGTTTATTGATGTTGCGCTGAAAAATCTCCAAACTCTTTTCCTCGAAACCGAGTTTGGTCATATCGAGCATCAGTTTGTCTTTATCGAGCAGACGAAGCACGACTTTTTCGCCGAACAGCGTCGGCAGACTCGACACGCGGAAATCTAGTTCACGCGAACGATTGTCAATTTTGACTTTGATTTTAATGCGTCCGTCCTGCGGCAGGCGTTTTTCCGAAATGTCGAGCTTCGACATAATTTTAAGGCGCGAGATGAGCGCGTCGCGCATCTTCATCGGCGGGTGCATCACATCATACAAAACGCCGTCTATGCGGAAACGAATACGGAAATCTTTTTCGTAAGGTTCGACGTGAATGTCGGATGCGCCGCGCCGCAAAGAATCAACCAACAAAACATTGACGAGGCGCACGACCGGCGCGTCTTCGCTCGCAATGGCGAGTTGGGCGAGATCAATTTCGTCGTTGTCTTCGAGAACTTCAAAGTCTTCGCCTTCGTTCGCGTCAAACTCAAAGCGGTCGAGCGAAACATTCAAATCCGATTCGACCAATCGCTGGTCAATCACCGCGCCATTGCCGTTCGCGCCGTTGCTATTTTTCCCGTTAGCGTTTTTCCCGCTTCCGTTTTTTCCGTTGCCGTTGCCGTTAGCAACTTTGCCGCCAACGTTTTTACCGACGCTCGGCGTAAATCTTTCAAGCCCGCTAACGGCGGTCGTATCAAAAACTTCAATCTGATTAGCCGCGCTGTAATACTTTCCGATGGCGACGACCAAGGAGGCTTCCGAAGCAATCACCGGCTCGACGTTCAAGCCGGTCATAAATTTGATGTCGTCCATCGCAAAGACATTTGTCGGATCAGCCATTGCCATCGTCAAAGTCGCGCCGACTTTACTGATCGGCAGAACCGAATACTTGAGCGCGACCTCCTGAGAAATAAGACGAATGGTATCTTCTTCAATCTGAAAAAGTTCTAAATTGATGGACGGAACGCCGTATTGACGCGACAAAACAGCGGTTATCACATCATCGGAGATAATTCCGAGAATAGCCAAATTTGACCCCAAACGTCCGCCGTTAATTCGCTGATATTCCAACGCCTCACGCAGTTGCTGCGAAGAAATTAGATTTTCACGGACAAGGATTTCCCCAAGTTTTGCTGACATTCGTTAAATTTTCCTTTTGTATAAGTGGTGCGAAAGCGCAAATTTACGTGATGGGATTCTACAGGTTTTGCTGTATTTGAGATTGCGCGTCGAACGATGGTAAACATCGTTTGTATTGATAATAGATGTTTAACTTTATAGTGTCAAGAATTCTTTTCACGAGAACGATAAATTTATTCGGCGAATTTAGGCAGACGAAAAAAGGCTGCACTCAATATAAGTGCAGCCTTTCGATCATCGAATTGAAAATTTCTAAGTTTTCTTTTTCGCGGGTTTAGTAGTTTTCTGCGGCGTAAGTTGCTGAGTCTTCAGATAATCAACCGCCGCTTTAACATCTGCTTTCATCGGGTGAGTATCAGGTGCGCTGTCGCTGAAACGCTGCATCAGATTCAAGCCCTCCTGCAACACCACCATATTCATCGGCGTTTCACTCGATCCCTGACCGACGAGAGCCAAGCCGAGACCGCCGAGCGCATCAACATTGTCCGGCGAAACTTCTAAAACGCGGCGGAAAATTGGAATCGCGTTCGCCAAATCTCCCGCACGACTGAGCGCGTTGGCAAGATTTGCCTGCACTGCGCTTTTCTGTTCGACGTTTGTTTCGAGTGCCAAATATTCATTTAAAGCTGCTACGGCTTCTTTACCTTTTGTAAAGTCAATGCCCATCAGCAACATCCGACCGTAGCTTTTAACCAAATTCTCGTAAGCTCTGGTTTTTTCAACAGCGTATTTTTTCTGCACTACAGGATCAGTCGTCGTATCGGCTTTCAGCAATGCCAGTGTGCGGTTCGAAGCAACGACCGCTTCGTTCAAATCATTTTTCACCGGATCGAGACTGTTTCTAAAATTCACCGGGTCAGCTTTGGCTGCCGCATTGTATGTGCTGCTTGCCCGACTGACTAAAGCCGTCGCTTTGTTGTTCAAAAAAATGACTGCGGACGGAGCAAAGTCCGGGTCAGCGTTAATGCCTTCATCATAGCGAGCAACCGCCGTGGAAAAGTCGCCCTGGCTAAAGGCTTTGTTACCTTCTTCGACCGCTTTTCTGGTAATGGCGTTGATGTTCTCCACGTTTTTATTCTGCTTTTCGATTTCGGCGTTCTTTCTGAGAAGTTCTTCCTGCTCTTTTTTCTGTTCCGCCGTCATCTCAACCGCCGCCGCTGCGGTTTTCGGCACATTCGCGAGAATTTGTCTGGCTTCATCTTCCGTCATTCGATTGCCTTTCCCTTCGACGACGGTCAGCATAATTCTTTCATCGCCCGCTTTAACCTCGGGGAAAATATCGGGTGCGATATTCGGTGCGCTGACCGCTAAAGCGTATCTGGCTCCAAATTGAAAACCGAGGATGGTAAATTCACCTTTTTTATTAGTTTTCGCCTCAGGCAATCTACCCTTAATGTCAGTTCGGTAAACGTCAATCACGACATCGGCGAGCGGCGCGGTCGTGCCGTCGGCTTTTTTCAACATAACGGTTCCGCGAACCATTCCCGATTGGGCAAAAGCCGCGACGCTGCCGGTTAAAAACAAAGCGACTGCTAAAATAAATGTGTAATAATTCTTGCGAAACATTTGAAAATCCTCCGTAAAATTGTCTGTTTAAAGTGTATCGAGAAACGCCTCTCTAAGATGACTCCGAAAAAAGAAGAGTTGTTAATTATTCTGTATTTTAACTCAAGTCGTCGAAAATTTTGAAACGAAAAACCTGATTTACTCGGATTCATAAAAGTTTTTCGCTGTGTTATGTTAAATTTTTATTATTCGACACAATTTCAATAGGAGATTTTAATGACCGATAGAATTTACAACTTCAGCGCAGGACCGGCGGTTTTGCCGCTGGAGGTTTTAGAACAGGCGCAAAGCGAGATGACTTCGCTAAACGGAATCGGGATGAGCGTGATGGAAGTCAGCCACCGCTCGAAACATTTCGAGCCGATTTTGGAAGGCGCAAAAAACGGCATCCGCGAGCTTTTGAATGTTCCCGACAATTACAAAATCTTATTTCTGCAAGGCGGCGCGACTTTGCAATTTTCGATGATTCCGCTGAACTTTCTAAGCGCGAACGAATCGGCAGATTATATCGTCACTGGAAGCTGGGGCAAAAAAGCAATTAAGGAGGCGAAACGCTGCGGCACAGTGAACACGATTTTTTCAACCGCCGATTCAAATTTCAAAAGCGTGCCGACGCAGGACGAATTGAATTTCAGTGAAAACGCGAAATACGTTCATTACACTTCCAACGAAACTATCGAAGGCGTTGAGTTTAAATATGATTTGGACGGCAAAGGGCTGCCTGTCATCTGCGATGCTTCATCAAACATTCTCTCGAAACCGATTGATGTCGAAAAACACGCGCTCATTTATTGCGGAGCGCAAAAGAACATCGGACCGAGCGGCGTGACATTGGTGATTATCCGCGATGATTTGATTGCGGCAGTTCCCGAAAACCAACATTCAATGCTTGATTATCGTCTCTTGGCGGAAAACGATTCGATGCTCAACACGCCGAATACTTGGGGAATTTACATTATTAATCTGGTTTGCGAACACATCAAAGGTCACGGCGGACTCACGGCAATGGAAAAGAAAAACGAAGAAAAGGCGCAGCTTTTATACGACGCGATTGACGCAAGCGACGGTTTCTATAGCGGACACGCCGAAAAGTCGGCGCGTTCTTTGATGAACGTCACCTATCGTTTGCCGTCGGAAGAACTCGAAAAACAATTTACGGTGGAAGCGACCGCACAAGGACTTGATGGATTGAAGGGACATCGCTCGGTCGGCGGCATTCGCGCTTCGATTTACAATGCGTTTCCAAAAGAAGGCGTTGAAACGCTCGTCGAGTTTATGAAAAACTTCGCGCAGAAAAACGGCTAATCTTTAAAACCACGAAGCAGCACGAAACAAATCAATTTTTTCGTGCTGCTTCGTGGTTAAATGTTTTCCAAAGTTTTTAAAATCTCAACTTCCTCGCTTACGGAAACCGTCCGCAGATCAATCAAAACTTTATCTTCTAAAATTCGCGTGATAACAGGCGGTTCGGACAATCGCAAAACTTCTTCTAATTTCGCCGCCGACATTTCACGATGTTTGAGCGCGAGTAAAGTCGTCGCGGGCTGAACCATCGGTGCAGAGCCGCCGCCGACAACCGAATTTCCTTCGGTAATTTCAATCTCTAAGTTTCTACCTTCTGCTTGATCTAACTTTTCAGCAAATTTCAAGGCGCGTGTTTTGAGTTCCGCATCGGTCACCGAAAGCATTTTCAACGCGGGAATTTCCTCTAAAGCGGATTCGCGCCGAAAAGATTCGAGCGTCGCTTCGAGCGCGGCGTAAATCAATTTATCAACCCGAAGCGCGCGATAAAGCGGATGTTTTCTGATTCGTTCGATAACCGCGTTGCGCCCGACAATCAAACCCGACTGCACGCCGCCGAGCAGTTTGTCGCCGCTGAAGGTTACGACATCCGCGCCCGCTCGAATCGAATCGCTGATAATCGGTTCGTCCGTCAATTCATACTCGCTCAAATCAAACATCGCGCCCGAACCGGCATCTTCGTAAAGCAAAATATCTTTCTCGCGCGCGAGTTCCGCAAGTTCAGATAGTTGCGGCGCGTGAGTGAAGCCGACGATACGAAAATTTGACGGATGAACGCGAGCGATTAATTTCGTGTTTTCTGAAACGGCACGTTCGTAATCGGAAATCTTTGTGCGGTTCGTCGTGCCGACTTCTCGCAGAATCGCGCCTGATTGTTCCATCACGTCAGGCACGCGAAAATCGCCGCCGATTTCAACCAATTCGCCGCGCGAAACTATCGCTTCGCCGCCTCGCGCCAGCACGGTCAGCACTAAAAAAGCCGCCGCCGAGCAGTTGTTGACAATCAGCGCGTCTTCCGCGCCGGTCAATCGGCACAGCAGATTTTCCGCTTGCGCGCCGCGTCTTCCGCGACCGCCGGTTTTCAAATCGTATTCGAGCGTGCAATATCGCGCTGCGTTTTCGGTTAATGCCTTGATTGCATTTTCCGAAAGCGGCGCGCGTCCTAAATTAGTGTGGATGATTACGCCCGTTGCGTTGATAACACGGCGCAAGCCGTAAAAATTTTCATTTTCCCAAATTTTCTCCAGCCGACTTTCCGATTCTTTTAACAAATCTTCTCGTGAATAATTCGCATCGCCGTTTCGCTCGCCCGACATTTCTCTACGCAGCACGTCGGTCGCCGCGCGAGCCAACACGGTTAAGTGTTTCGCGCCCGCGTGCCGCCGAATTTTCGCGGCGGCTTCGGTTTGAAGCAGCGCGTCAACTGACGGCAGCAGCCGCAAAATTTCGCTTTTGTCTGATTTGCTCATTAAATTATTTTAACTGAAAAGCAAAAGAAAACGAGGAATAGTTCCCGTTTTACAGATTTTACTATATTGGAGAGGTTTTCAAATTCGTAAGATATAATGGCAACTTTAGGAAACAAATTATACCGTCAATCAAATAATAAATACGAAGAATCAGCCGCGCTCGACCAGCAAATCACACGGCTCGAAGACGAAGTTCGCAAGCTGAAAATTGATTTTGATATTTATTTCAGCGGCGGCTCAAAGCGTCCGCCGCTCGAAGCCCGCGCGCGGCTCGATGCGAATCTCAAACGGCTTGCCGACGACCGCAACTTAACTTATGCGCAGCGTTATCAATTCAACACGGTCGTGTCGCGTTTTACGTCTTACCGCGAACTGTGGCGCAGAATGTTAAAAAAGCGCGGCGAAGAAATCGGTTAAACGAGAAAAGCGACTTTCCCGGGAAAGTCGCTTTTCTCGTTTATTGATAAACGCCGTGCGGCTCTTTTCACAAACCGTCGGCGGTCAAAATCAGCTTAACTCGTCATTCGACCCGCATCACGTTTTCCGCCTGCGGACCTTTCGGACCGTTGCTGACTTCAAACTCGACATCCTGCCCTTGCGTTAAAGTTTTATAACCGTCGCCGGAAATCGCGCTGTAATGAACGAAGACATCCTGCTCGCCGGGCTGCTCGATGAATCCGTAACCTTTCGCATTGTTAAACCATTTGACCTTACCGTTAGTTTTTGACATTTCCTCTAATTCCTCCTACAAACTTCAGTGAATTTAATTTAAATTTAGACCTCACGAATGAGGCGCAAGTTGATTTCGTTCTTGCCGACCGGCGTTTTTAAGCAAACAGAAAACAAAACTACTCGCCGCTTTAGGGTGCAGCCCTCACGCGAATCAACAGAAAATGTAACGCAAAATCATTTTCTAACAAGTAGAAAATCTTAAACTGCAAGATTTTTTAGGGGATTGTTTTGTGTTGTTTTTTTATAGAACGAAAGAGAATTTAACCGATAAAAAATCGACTGTCAAGATTAGTTTTAAGTTTTTTGTAATGTGCCGGACAATTATCGCAAAATTGACATCAAACTTATGAGCAACGTTTGATATAATCAAACAAAAAAGCTATGAACGATTACGGCGCAAATTCCCTGCTTACCTACAACGAATACTTAAAAGTTTCCGAACTTATCAATTTACAAAACGCATTATCCGAGCCTGTCAGCCACGACGAACTGCTGTTCATCATCATTCATCAAACCTACGAACTATGGTTCAAACAAATCCTGCACGAGATTGACGCGAGCATCGGCTGGCTGCGCGAAGACCGCACCTTTCGCGCCAATCATTCATTAAAAACCGTCGCGGCAATCGGCAAAGTCGTCGTCAGCCAGATTCATATTTTAGAAACGATGGCGCAAATCGGATTTCTGGAATTTCGCGATAAATTAAATCCGGCGAGCGGTTTTCAATCAACGCAGTTCCGCGAAATCGAATTCGTCTCCGGCGCAAAGGACGAAAAAATGATGAATCATTTCGCTCACGACAATTTTGCTTTTGAAAGACTATCGAAAAGATTCAATCAGCCGAGCCTCGCCGACGAATTCTGGAATCTGCTTGGCAGAAAAGATTTCGCTGTCGCCACAAACGAAGAAAAAGTTCGAACGATTGTCGAAATTCTGAAGCACCCGGAAAAACACGCCGACTTTTTTATAATGCAGGATTTGCTTATCGAACACGACGAAAACATTTCGCTGTGGCGATACAATCATGTTTTGATGGTCGAACGAATGCTCGGAATGAAGCGTGGCACGGGCGGCTCGGAAGGCGCAGGTTATTTGCGGACAACGCTCTCGAAAAAATTCTTTCCCGAACTTTGGGAAGCCCGAACTCATTTGTAAATATAGAAGCGATGAAAAACTTATTCTTTGCGACGATTTTAACGATTCTGTCAGTTGCTTTTGTTTTCGCTCAGGAAAAGCAAATCAAAGTAACGATTCTGCACGTCAACGACGTTTATCAATTTACGCCAGTCGAAGACGGAACGCGCGGCGGCTTGGCGCGGCTTTTGACTTTGAAAAAGCAAATCAAATCAGAAAATCCGAATACGATTTTCACGCTCGGCGGCGACACGCTTTCGCCTTCGGTCGAAACCCGAACTTACAAGGGCGCGCAGATGATTGATGCGTGGAACGCGGTCGGCATTGATTACGCAGTTTTCGGCAATCACGAGTTCGATATTAAAACGGCTGAACTGCTTGCGCGGATGAAGGAATCGCAATTTCAATGGTTGGGTGCGAATGTATTCGACACGAAAACCAATAAAATTTTCGCCGACACGCCGCCGTTCGTTATTCGTGAATTTGACAGCGTGAAAATCGGCATCATCGGTTTGCTGCTGCCGGAAACCAAAGAAACTTCTTCGATGGAAGCCAGTTTGGAGGTGCGTAATTTTTGCGAAACAGCGAAAAAACTCGTGCCGCAAATGCGCGAAAAGGGCGCGAACGCCGTCGTCGGGTTGACGCATCTTTTTATGAATCAGGATAAGGAATTGGCAAAGTGCGCCGATTTTGATTTGATTCTCGGCGGACACGAACACACGCTGCTTCAGTCTTCGGCAAACGGCACGCCGATTTTTAAGATGACCGCCGACGCGCGCGAACTTGGCAGATTCAATCTGAATTTCAGCCGCAACTCGAAACGCCTCGAAAGCATTGATTGGGAAATTATTCCTGTTACCGATAAAACTGCCGACGCGCCGGAATTCGCCGCCGTTTTCGATAAATACAAAACTCTTTTGCAGAAGTTAGCCGAACCAGTCGGGCGGACGAGCGTCAGCCTCGACGCGCTTTCACTGTCCAATCGAACAAAAGAAACGAACATCGGAAATTTCGTTGCCGATGCGTATCGCGGCGCGGCAAATGCGGATGTCGCGCTCGTGAACGGCGGTTCCATTCGCGCCGATTTGCTATACAATCCAGGCGTTTTGACAATGCGCGACGTGCTTTCGATTTTGCCGTTTAACAACCCGATTGTGAAGGTGGAAATTTCCGGCGCGACTTTGCGCGAAGTTCTCGAACACGGCGTTGCCCGCAGCGCGGAAGACAACGAACCGGGACGTTTTCCGCAAATTTCGGGAATGAGTTTTAAGTTTGATACGTCGAAACCGGCGGGCAATCGCGTGACGGAAATTCTAATCGGCGGCGCGCCGCTCGATTTGAAGAAAAATTACACTTTAGCGACTTCGGATTTTATCGTTTCGCGCGGCGGCGACGGTTATACGATGTTCAAGGACGCGAAAGTTTTAATCAAAGCCGATGCCGCGCAAAAAGATTCGGACGTTTTAGAACAGTCAATTAGAAATGCGCCGGACAAAACAATCGCGCCGCGCGTCGAAAATCGCGTCGTGCGAATCAAGTAGCCGACGGGCGCGACTACAACTTATAGTTTTTCCCTCGCATCAAACTCCGCAAAACCGACGGATTTTTCGAGGAGTTTATATGCTTTCATCGCCGATTAAAATTATCTTTACGCTGCTTTTTCTATTTGCCGTTTCAAACGCGCAGGAAACTCAGACTCAAGCGGACGAAACGGAGAGAATTTTCACCGAAGAAATAAAATTAAACGTCTCCGCCGTTGACCGCAGCGGGAAATTTTTCCCGGGCGTGAGAGCGGAAGATTTGGTGATTATGGAAGACGCGCGGCTGCACCAAGCGGACAGTCTGCGTCGCGTTCCGGCAAATGTTTTGATCGTGATGGACACGGGCGGCGAGTTGCGCGCGAAAAAGGGTTTCGAGCAAACGAAAAATACTGCGCGAAGTTTAATCAACCAGCTTGCGGCGGAAGATTCCGTGGCGATTATGCAATATCACGATAAAGTTGAGATTATCGCCGAATGGACGAGCCGCGAGGAAGCGTTGAAAATTATCGGCACGAAAGCGAACTTCGGAAAGCGTTCGGTTTTCATCAACGCGCTCGATACGGCGACCAGCTTTTTGCAGAAAACGCCGCTCGATAATCGTCATCTGGTTTTAATCACCGACGGCACGGACACGCTCAATAATCTCGCGGAACGCGACGCGGCGATGCGTAATCTGCTGGCGACCGACATCAATGTTCACGTTTTCAGTTATACGAAAATGGAGTTGACTGATATCGAACCGCGCACGAAAGGCATGTCCAAAGCTCCGAAAATTCAGGTAATGCAGCCTGAAATCAAAGCGCAGTTACCGAACGGTGTGCGCGATGTCGCCCTCGCGTCAGCAGGCGTAACGATTAACACCGACCGCGCGTTTCTGAAAAAAATGCGCGAACGAAAAACGGCATTGCTCGACGGCGAAAAATATCTGACCGAACTCGCCAAAGACACCAACGGCGAAATCATTCTCTCCGAATCGAACGAGGAAATGCTGGAGAAAACTGCGCTCATCGCCCGCATAATTGATTCGAGCTACGTCGTCACCTACACGCCGAAACGCGCGCTCGCCGACGCACCGAACGGCGAAGTCCGCAACATCGAAGTTTCCTCGCGTCGTCCCGATTTGCAGGTTCAGGCGCGCCGCAAGCTCATCATCACATCCGACAAAAAACAGGAAAAATAGAAACTGCGAAACAATAGAAACGACGTGAAATTTCATTGATTTTCGCGTCGTTTTGTAATTGTGATTTGCAGCGGATTAAAAAGCCTGCGAAAAGCGGAAATGAAGTTGTCCCTGCCGAACTCGGAAAATACTGTTTGTGCCGTCAGGCTGCGGAATCAAAAACTGCGGCGGGTTCAGAAGAAAACCATAATCAACGCCGATTTCGCCGCCAATCGGGGCTTTGACTCGCAACCCCAAGCCGACGGTATGCGACCAGACGGAACGCAGATTCTGGCGAAAGACATCGCCAGCCGGAACGTCGGGCGGATTGAAAATATCCTTGACGCGGCTAAAGACGTTGCCGCCGTCGTAGAACGGCACGGCGCGGATTGATTTTGTCAGCGGAATTCTCGCCTCGAAATTCACAATCGCCAAAGCGTTACCGCCGAACGGAACGCTGAACGGTGTCAGAAAAACCGGCTCGCCTTCGCTATTGCGGAAAAGTCCCTGCGGCACGACGACGACGCGCGGACCGGCTTGCTCGAATTCAAACCCTCTTAAAGTTGAAGAGCCGCCGGCAAAAAATCTTTCGCTAATCGGCAGAACTCCTTCGAGGTCGAGAAACTGCGCTGACGAAAATCGGTTGCCGCTCGAAAAAACACTCGCCAAACCGAGAACGGCGCGACCGGCGAAAGTTGTGTCGCGCAGAAACGACGCGGTGTAATAAGAATTAAAACTGCCTTGAAATTTATGATAGCCGATATTCGCGCCCAAAGCCGGAAGCGAAACAGTGTATTCCGCCGTCAGATAATTGCCGCGCGTCGGGTCGCCCGGATTGTAGCGACACGGTTCGCCCGGATCGCCTTTTCTGATAATGTCGAGAATCGTGTTTTTCACCGAACAATTTTCCCTGGTGTCGAAAACGAAATTCGTGCCGAAGCCTGATGTTCTGATTCTCGAATCAGGACGCAGCAAATCTTTAATCAAAAGACTTTCAAAATTGTAAATTCGCACGTCTTCAAATTTATAACGCGCAAATAAAATGCTGCGCTTGCTGCGGCTGATGGTGCGGCTGGTTTCCGCCGAAAAGGTCAAGCGGTTAATAGTCGGGTCGCTGGTTTCCGCGCCGAACTCGTCAATCGGATTGCCTTCCGCGTCAACGCGCTGGACGATGCCGAAAGTTCCCTGATCAAAGGTCGAGCGAAAAAATCTGGTGACAGTCGAATCGCGTTCATACCGCGCCGAGAAAGTCAGCGGCGCAAAACGAATCGTGCTGTCGGGATTTCTGCCGTCATTCAAAAATCTGGGGTTGATAAAATCAATCTGCGCGTTTTGCTGAACGCGGCTGGCGCGGATTCTCGCGCCGCCTTGCAGAAGTTTGCCGAAAAGATTGAAATGGCGAATATCGAAAAATCCGTTCGCGCCGATGTCGGTCGAAAAACCGCCGCCGTAGGTAATCAGGCGCGGCTTTTGTTCTTCGATGTTAATGATAATGTCCGACAGCCGATTGCCGTCGGCGCGTTCGCCCGCCGGTTCGGGTTTGATTTCTACAAGCGAAAAAGCGTCAGTCGAGTAAAGATTCTGCTCGCTCGTGAAAATGTCGGTCGCCCGCAGAACTTCACCGTCGCGCAAATTTATTGTCTTTAAAATCGCTTCGCGTTTCGTCCGCTCGTTACCGTTGATGAGAATGCGGTTGATGAAAACCTTTTTGCCTTCGTTCTCGACCGTATAAACGATTTTCACTAATTCCTGATTTGCGTCAGTTCCGAGTTCGACTAAATCATATCTGACCTTCGCGTCGTAGAAACCGGCTTGCGAATAGAAATTTTGCAGTTCGCGCACGCCGTTTCTGGCTCTGGCGCGCGAGAAATTTTTGCCGATCAGACCCGGCAATTCGGCTTGCAAAACGTCGTCGGTGAACGATGTGTTACCCGCGATTTCCGTCGAATCAATGCGCGTCGGAATTCCTTCTTCAACGACGAAAGTTAAAATTAAATCTTCGCCGTTCGGCGAAACGCCCTGCCGAACGGTGACTTCGTTTCTGCGGAATCCGAGTTCGCGCAAAAGAGATTTCATCGTCAAGCGGTCGTCTTCAATCAGTTCGCTGCTCGTGTAGCCGCGCCCGTAACCGAAGAAGGGAATAAAGCCGAAGACGTTCGCTTCCTGCGATTCGAGAACGCTCTGCACTTCGTCAATTCTGAATTCGTCCGTGCCTTCGAGCCGGATGTCAACGAGCTTTAATTGCCGGTTCAAATCAGCGCGATACGTCACGTCAACCGTGCGGCTCATCAATTCCGCGCCGCTGAGCGCGCCGCACAAAACATTCGTTTCGTTGGTCGTTACGGTTGCTTCGGTTTCGGTGAATTCAGGCTTAACGGAACAAATCGCCTGCACTTCGGCAAAGAAGAATCCCTGTTCCTGAAAATAATTTCTCAACCGCCGCTCGCCTTCGATAATCGAAGCATAATCCAAAGTTCCCTCGCGCTTGATGGCGAGCAGTTCGGTCAATTTCTTGTCGCCGATTTTCTCTTCGCCCGCGTCAACCGTGACGTTGACGGTCGCGCCGACTTTGCCTGTAACTTCGAGGCTGACCGTATTTTTGTCCGGGTCGAAAACCACTCGCGCGTCTTCGAGCTCAGGCGCAAGAAAATTTTCTTCGCGCAGTGCTTTGCGGATGCGCTCGACATCTTCGTTCAGCAGTTCACGGCTGTAAAATTCGCCCGGCTTCAATTTTAATTTCCCTCTGATTTTCGTCGCGTTGAAGCCTTCGATATTGACCGTAAAATTTTCGACGGTCGCCTGCGCGTTCGGCGTAACCTGAAACGTCACAGTCACTTCGGTTTCGCTTTTCGTCGGCTGCTGGGTGTAAGTGACTTCGGCGTTGAAAAATCCGCGCTCACGCAAGTAGACTAAAATCAAATCGGCATTATTGCGAAGCGTCTGGTCGGTAATCGCCGTTCCCGGATTCAAAAGATTTAACTTTAAAAGCAACTGCTGTTCGGTCACTTTGTCGCCAACCGTATTGCCGATGTTGACGACGACCTTTTCAGCTTTGGTTTTGCGCTTAATAATGAAACGCAAATTAACTCCGGCTTGTCCGGCAACATTCGCCTCGACTTTTGCTGAAACGATTTCCTTTGTTTTATAAAGCGCGTCAAGCGCGTCGCGAACTTTGACGGCGGAATAAGTTTCGCCGAGCGCGTTCCGAATCACCAGCTCGAATTGCTGCGCGGCGGAAACGCCGCGATCTGTTCCTTCAAAAGTAACGGTGATATTAGAAATTTGGCGGTCTTCGTAAATGCTTTGACTGAAGACCGAAAGAACGAAAAATAAACTACAGAAACATAAAGACAATGAGATTTTCAAAAAGGCAAACCGGCGAAAAGAAGAAAAAGCAAAAAGCGAAAATCTTGACTCGCCAACCCTTTTCACTTTTTCACCTTTCCCCTTTTTCACTATTCTTCCCTGTGTCTCTGCGTTTCTGTGGTTCAAAATTTCCTACTCTTAAAATCTTTTTCTCAACCGGATTTCAAAACTAAAATTATTATTCTGGCGCGTTACGTTCGACAGTGAACGCTGTTCGTATTGCGCGACAAACGACAGACGGTTCGATACGCGGTATTCAAGAGCTAAAACCTGATTCTGGTCTTCTGAGAGATTAGTCGAATAGGTGACAAGAAGGTTGCGGTTTATCTGTCTGCCGACGGTTAGACGCGCCGACGGATTCAGCCGTTGACCGGAAATAATCGGGTCAATCTCGAATCGGTTCAAGCCGAAAAGTTTGTCGGTCGCCTTGCTCAGAGGATTGTTAATCAGCTCGTCGGTTAAAATTTCCGCCGCCGTATTGATGCCCGATTGCGCCAGCGTCGGAATTCCCGTGTCGGTATTCGCCAGATTTCCCGTCGTAATCAAAGAGATGACGTCGGCTTGCGGCAGCGCCGGACTTGAGCGAACGGCGGCGTTTAAGTTTTCCGTGTTCGTCAATTCGCCAACCAGACTGACGATGACCTGATAGCCGTTGATTTCGGCTTCGGCTTGCAGATTGATAAACGGTTCGATATTTGTGTTTGGCGGAAATTCCAGAGTTCCCCGCTGAACTTCGTAGCGTTCCTTGCGAAAGAAAATCGTGCCGCTATTAGCGGTAATTCTGCCCGACACCTGCGGAAATTCAACATCGCCCGTCAAGCGCAAAGAAGCCGACGCAGTTAAATCAGCCAGATTGTTGCGAACCACCAGCGCGTCGCGCCCTTCGAGTCTAATGTCCAGTTTAGGAACGCCGAGAAAAGAAGAACCGCCGGAAGAACCTTGCGAAAGCGAGCCTTCGCGCCGTCCGCTGATAAAATCTGCAAGGTCAATATCTTCGGTGTAAATCGCGCGTTTGGCGATTATAGTTCCGGCAATCAGCGTGTCCAAAACGCCTTCGCGCCGCACGCCGCTGAACTCGATGTCGGCGTCGCCCGTCGTAATCAGATTCGACACGGGCGCAGTGAAATTTCGTCCTGACACTTCAAAGCGAAAACTTTGCAGCTCTAAACCTTTGATTGACGCGCCGCCATTTGCCGTGACGCGACCGCCGCCCAGAAATCCGGTCAAACGCTCAATCTGCGCCTGGTCGGACGTAAATAAAATGCTGCCTCTGATGCGGTCAAGCGAAAGTCGGTCAGAGCCGACAAACGCCGCGACCGAAGCGTTTTGCAATTCAGCCTGACCGTTGAGCCGCGCTTCTGCGTTCACGCCCGTTACGCGCACCGAAACATTCGCAAGCCCGGCGAAGAATGTGTTTTTCGATAGCGCGTTGAAAATGCTCAAGTTAACCGTGCCGTCAACAGTTAAGTTGTTGATGCCGTCGGGCGTTAAAGCCTTCGTTCCCGCGACGACGATGTTCGAGCCGCCGCCGGAAAATCTGGCGCTGTTGATGACGACTTCTTTGGAGTTGAAACGAACGGAAACCGGCTCGCTGGCGACGAGCGGCGTTTCGCCGATTTGCAAAGCGAGTTGGTCGAAATTCGCCGCGCCCGATAAATTGTCGGTCGTAAATCCGCGTGTTCCGTCCGGCTTGGTGCTGTAAAGATTTCCCTCGACAAAAATTCTGCCGTTGGCTCTGCCCGTGATTGCAATGTCGCCTGAGTCAGCCGGACGAACGAGCGCGAAATACGGCGCGAGTTCCGTGTTGTTGAAAACGGTTTCGGCGCGGAACGGTAAATTCTCGTCGGCGAAATTGACGCTCGCCGCGATGGTCTGCGGCTGATTTTCAAAGTTGACACTCAGATTGGCGTTGAGTTGCTGATTTTCGGTTTTGCCGACGAACGTAACTGCGCCGACTTGATTGCCGTTAAAGAAAACATTCTGCGCCGCGCCGCTGAAATTAATGTCGTAAGTTCTCGAATCATCAATTGTGCCAACCGCTTTTGCCGTTAAATTGATTGTGCCGTTGATGTCGGGCAGATTTTTATTGTTTGGAATAAACGGGCGAACGCGCGCGAAATCTATATTTTTGCCTTCAACATCAAAATTGAAATTCTTTATGTCGGTCGTGTAAGTTCCCCGCGCCTGTAAAGAACCGTCGCCGAATCGGACGTTAAAGTTTTCGAGATTGACGAGCGTTCCCGCAAACGTCGCCTTTGCATCAAAGCCGTCAAATCTTTCGCCGTCAATCGTTCCCGCGCCCGACGAAATATCAGCTTCGCCCTGCAAGTTGTCGGGAATGCCGCTAACGTTTATCGTGCCGGAAGTCTGCGCCTGCAAACTTCGCAATTCTTCGGGCAGAAAATCAACCGGCAGCGCGGCGATTAAATTTCCCGTGTTGATTTTATCGAGCGTCGCTCGAACCGAAATGTTATTCGTGCCGGTGTCGGGAATGCCGACGTTAAAGGCGAGATTGCCGCCGCCGCGCTCCTGCAACTTCCCGTCACGCAATTCAATTAAATCGGGCGAAACTAAAATGTTCGTCGCCAGCGAACCGACATCGCGCCCGCGCAAAATTATCGAATCAACCGCCGCGCGTCCGTCAACGGTCGGGTCGCTCAGATTTCCCGTCAGCGTTCCGTTGAAAGTTAAATTTCCCGCAAACTTCGCTTGATACTCATTAAGCTGCGTTTCAAGTTCGGGCGCGACGTTTAAGACTTTAATAATTCGCTCAATCTCGCTCGCGTCGGTCGAATTCAAAGCTAAATCCAAATTTGAATTGAAACCGTTCAAATCGAAACTGCCCGTCGCGTTAAGCTGGCTTTTCTCAGTGTTCAAATTGGCGAAATCAATATCGAAAAGTCCGTTTGTCGCCTTGAGTCCCAAACGTCCGTTGACCGGCACAAGCTCAGTCGTTCCGGCATTCGCCGCAAAGTCCGCCGTCAAAGTTCCGCTCGCCGTTTTGAAATTCGTTCCGGCAAAATTGAGATTGACGTTTCCGGTCGTTCTGCCTGCGATCGGCACAACGCGCCCGCCTTGTAAAGCTAACAATTTTGATAAATCGAGATTGGTAAAATCGGCGTTGACCTGCGAGCGTCGGCGATTGTTCAATGCGATTATCGCATCGCCGTTCACGCTGCCGTCCATCACGTTCGCCGTTAAATCACTCAGCGCGACCTGTTCGTTCTCGGCGACGACCGACGCGCGAGCCGCGCCCAATCGAACGCTGCCGAGAACGCCGCCGCCCAAACTCAAATCCGCGCTGGCGCGGTAACGTCCCGACGGTTCAAGCACGAAAACGGGTTTGTAAATTTTAACGCTTTCGAGATTGCCGCCGCCGTCAATCGCCTGATTCGTTAAAGCGATGTTGCCGGCGTTGATGTCGCCATCGGAAGTCGCTTCGATTCTGCCCTGCCGAATCGTGAGACGAACGCCCGCGATGTTGACGCTTCCCAAAATCGCCGCGTCGGTTTCGACCTTGGCGACTTGTAAATTGTTCGAGTAAATTTTCGTTTCATTGCCGACGATTTGCACGTCAACGCCCGAAGCGTTTAAGTTTCCAATCGCCGCGCCGCTCGCATTCAAACCGTCGGCTTGAACTTGTCCGAGTTTGACATCGGTTCTCGCGGTCGTATCGGTCGCGGTGACATTATTCGCCCGCAGATTTCTCAATCTAACGTCGGCGGTTTCGACGGATTCGGCGCGGACAGTTCCCGCTTTGACATCGGTTCGGTCGCCGCGATTCGTGATGCGCACGTCGCCCGCGTTCACGCCGCGCAAGGTTGCGCCTTCGGCATTGACGACCGACGCGCGAAGGTTCGGCGCGCTCACATTGGTCGTGTCGCCGACGTTCGAGATTTTGACGTTTTGGGCTAGAAGAGATTGAAGTTCGATGTCTTCGGAAGAGAATTTAGCGGCGCGCAGATTTCCCAAAGTCGCGTCTAATTGTGAATCTTTATATTCGGCAACCGCGTCGGAAATAAACAGTCCGGCGATTGTTCCCGAAGGCGTTTTCGCTGCCGCCGCCTGCAGTTCGCCGACCCATTTGAAATCCGTTCCCGTGCCGCGAATGTTGCCGACGAGCTGCGGAAAATCAATTTGAAAATCTTCAAACGTCAGCAGTTCGGCAATCGCCTTGCCGTTGGCGTTATACATCGAACCGTCGCCGTCAACCGTCGCGTTGACTTGCAGAGCTTTCAGGCGAATGTTGGAAGCGGCGAGCGCGTCGGATTTTATTTCGCCGACGACTTTGTATTGGTCGCCTTCGCCCGTCACCACACCGCTGAAATTACCGACACCGCGCAGCGGCGTTCCGATTGGAAAAACATTTGAAGTCTGCGTTAAATCAACAGTCGAAGCGATGTTGAGATTATATTTGAGTGCCGCCCAATCGGTCAGCGTTCCCGAGAGATTTGATTCGCCAATCGGCGTCGTCAATTTCAGATTAGCGATTTCCGCGCCGAGTTTGTCAACGATACCGTTTGCGCGAATATCAACCGGCTGAACGACGCTTTCGTCGTATATAAAATTCGAATCGCTCGACGCAAAATTGAATTTGTAACGCTTCTGCTCGTCGGGAACTTCATAGTTTTCCGGCTCTAAAGTCAGCGCAATGTTTTTCGCGTCGGCGTTGATTTTATGCGTCGCGTCGCCGAAATGAACCAGACCGTTTTTCAGCGAAAACTTCAAAGACTGGTAGTTGAAATTCACGCGCGAACCGGCTTCGTCTTCAACGAATTTTAAGTTATCGAAATTAGAATTTCCGTTCTCGTCAAACCGCACCCAAACTTCCGCGCCGTCAATGTCGGTCGTGTCAATAGAAATATCGCGGCTCAATTGCCAGGCGTATAAATCTTTGACAGTTAAACCGAGCTTCGCGTCTCTGATAAAAAATAATTTCTCGCCCGTCAGCTTGTCGTTAAACGTCGCGTTTTTCAACTCCAATCTGAGCGGCGCAATTGTCAGATGAAAAACGTCGGCATCGAAATTCACGCCGATTTCGTTCATTTTAGCGACGAACTGTCGCTCTACATAATTGTCTACATAACCGTAGCGATAAACGAAAACGGTTGTCAGCACGAGAATAAGCACGGCAAGACCAATCAGTCCGAACGAGATTGCGACGTTGCGGCGGCTAAAAAATCTTCGACGAGCAGCGGGCGCGGCGGTTTCCTCAGCAAAATTTTCCGGCGGCTCAATCGCTTCGGTTTGTTCGGTTGATTTATCGTTTTCTTCGGACATTTATACTACTAATTTCGCTTTAACAGTATTCCACAACGCAGCGTTTTCAACAATCTCAAAATAAATTGATGACTGCGTTCGAAGTTTCTCAGCAAGGCGCAAAGCCCTTCGTTGAATGAGTTAAATCGAAAACTGATTTGCGTCCGGTGTGGGAGATATTGTCCGGCGAAGTTCAGGGGTTGGTGCGCTTCGCCCGACAAATTTTAACCAAACTATTGCAAACGTATTTTACCGATTTTTTTGACGCGCGCGGTCGCCGATTCGGTTGTCCGCGAAAATCCTTCATTAGCGACGCGGCGCGAAAATTTCTCCGCGATTATTGACAGCGAATTTATTTTCCATATACTCGACAAATATGAAAATGCCGAGGTTTATGCTGCGCGGACAGACGCGACCACGCGAAGCGATTATGGCTTCGCTCGGCGCGCTCGAACGCCGCACTCTCGAAGAAGTGTGGCAGCAAAAGGAAGTCAGCGTTCGGCAGGTCGAGTTGGCTTTCGGCGAAACCGTCGCTTATACGACCGTGATGACGACGCTCGACCGTCTTTATAAAAAGAAACTTTTGACCAGACGCAAAAGCGGGCGCGCTTTTTTATACGCGGCGCGCTTTTCGCCTGAAGAATTGGAGCGCGGTTTGACCGAAGATGTGATAAGCGGTTTGCTCGATACCGTGACCGAGCGGGTCGAGCCGATTTTATCTTGTATCGTTGATGCGGTCAGCGACCGTGACCGAGATTTACTCGACGACCTCGAACGGCTCGTGCAGGAAAAGCGGCGCGAGATGGATTCTGAAAAACTATAAACTCAGGTGTATATTCTGCTGGCAATTTTTTTGTGTTTCGCCGCGCTGCTCGTATTTAACTTAGCGGCTTCGGCGGCGGCTGTCGTTTTTTGGCGAGCGATTTCGGCGCGGGCGAAAAATTGGTCGGCTGGTCAGCAGGCGAAAATTATTTTTGCATTGCGGGTGTTTCCGCTCGTCGGCGCGTTGATTTTCGTGCTGGCTTTTCTGTTGCCCGCGTATCTTTTGTTTGAGCCGTATGACGCGAAGGAAGTTATTACTTATAAGTTAGCTTTGCCCGCTTTGCTTTCGGCAATCGGCGCGGCGCTGGCTTTTTTGCGCGTCGGCGGGAAACTTTGGAAAACGCGGCGGCTCGTCGCCGAGTGGCTCGCCCGCGCTGAACAAATTACGGTTGCCGACATTAAAATTCCGGTCTATTGCATTCAACACGATTTTCCGCTGATTGCGGTGGTCGGCGTTTTTTCTCCGAAAATTTTCGTCGCCCGGCAAATTTTCGACACGCTCGACGAAGCGGAGTTTCGCGCCGCGATTGCTCACGAATACGGGCATCTAATCGCTTACGATAATTTCAAGCGACTGATTCTCGGCGTGTGCCGCGATTTAATTATCCTGCCGTTCGGTCGCCGCCTCGACCGCCTTTGGGCAACAACCGCCGAAGCCGCCGCCGACGAATATGCCGTGCAAATCGGCGGCAGCCAAACGGCGTTGAATCTCGCTCAGGCAATTGTCAAAATCGCCCGCATCGCGCCGGAAAACGCGCGCCCGGCGATGTTTCCCGGCGCATCATTGCTGACCGAACAAGTCGGCGATGTCGCGTGGCGCGTGCGCCATCTGGTCTGGCTGTCGGAAAGCGATTTTTACCGCGTCAAAAATTTCTGGTCGGAAAATTCATCCAAATTTTATCTTGCCGCGATTCCGGGAATCGGAATGTTTGCCGTTAACCGCGACTTTCTGCAATCGGTTCACGGCGTTATGGAAAGCGTCGTGCATATTCTTCAATAATCCGAGCGCCAATCCGAGCGGCGCACCGCTTTTTCAATTGAACAATTAAGTAATTTGCTTCACTTCGTAAAACATTTCTACGAATGCTGGTAGTAGTTCGCCGCTGCCGCTAATCTCTTATTCAATGTCGCTGAATACAGAAAATTCCTTCAATTAATCAATCTTGCACGAAAGCGGAGATGAGAGTATCCGCCGTTCGTCAGGCGTTTCGGGTTCGCGCTTTAGCTTGTGTTTTTCCAATTCATTGCCAACTAAGCCGCGAACCCGAAACTTTAAACCGCTTCCGCACATCATTCTTCATTTACCATTTTTCTTTTACCATTTACCATTAACGGGTGAATTTTGAATCGAAGCTCGCTTTCCGTTACTTTCGCGCGCGGCGCAAAAGTTTAACGCGCTTCACGTCGCTGACGGCGATTGTCGGCATCGCGGCGGGCGTGGCGAGTTTGATTTTGGCGCAGGCATTGGCGCGTGGTTTCGCCGACGAAATGCAGGACAAAATTCTTGCCAGCACCGCGCACGTTTCCGTATTTCAAACGAGCGGCGCGGAAATTTCTGATTGGCAGACGATTAAAACGAATATCGAAAAATCGGCAAACGTCGCGGAAGTTTCCGCAACCGTTTTCGAGAGCGCGATTATTGCCGGAACACAGACGACGAGTTACGCGGTTCTGCGAGTAATCCAAAATCAGCCGAAACTTCCAAACGAAAGCCGAACACCACAGACTAAAGACCAATTAATTGATATCTCAATCGGCAAAGAACTCGCCGAAAAAATGAATTTGAAAATTGGCGACACGGCGGAAATTATTTTGATTGAAAATGTAGAATCGCCGCGCAATCGTAAAGTTTTCGTCGGGGAAATTTTTCAAACCGGGCTTTACGAATACGACGCGACCTGGATTCGTCTTTCGCCCGAAAGTTACGTTCGATTGAAAGGACAGAACGCATTCGCGCCGACTGTTTTGAACGTGGCGGTCAAAGATATTTATAAGGCAGACGAAACGGCAAAAGAAATTCGGCAACGATTGAACGACGATTTCAAAGTCGTTGATTGGCAGGAAGCGAATCAGCCGCTGTTTGCTGCGCTGAGTTTAGAAAGAAAAGTCGCGCTGGCGATTATCTCGCTGATAATTTTCATCGCGGCTTTGAACATCACGACGACGCTCGCGCTGCTCGTCAATGAACGCCGGCTTGACATTGCGGTCTTGAGAACGTGCGGCGCAAAAACGCGGCAGTTGATTTTTATTTTTCTGTTCGAGGGTTTGCTTTTGGGATTAGTCGGTATTTTCGGCGGCGTAGTTTGCGGATTGTTTGCTTGCTGGGCAGGAAATTATTTTCGCGTCGTCAGCATTTCAAAAGAAGTTTATTCGTTGAGTTACATTCCGTTTCGCCCTGATTCGGAAACAATCGCGCTGATAATTTTTGTCGCTTTTGCGGTGTGTTTGGCGGCGACCGTTTATCCGGCTTTCAAGGCGAGCCGCGTCAAACCGCTGGAGAATTTGCGGCAACAATAATTTTGGATTTCGCATCTGTTTGAAACTATATTTAGCCAAGTTCGGAAAAACTTAATCTTGAAATTTTTCTCAATTCGGTTCACACTTCGGCTATCTAAAAATTATAGCTGACGAGTGAAGTTGATTTATTTATGTTTGAACGCTACACGGAAAAAGCGCGGCGCGTTATTTTTTTCGCCCGCTACGAGGCTCTCCAATACGGCTCGCAGGTTATTTCCCCGGAACATATTTTGTTGGGACTGATGCGCGAGGACAAAACCATCCCAGCCAGATATTTCCCGTTTCGCAATACCTTGCCGGTTGAAGCCGTCCGGCGCGAAGTCGAAGAACGAATCGTTTTGCGCGAGCGGATTCCGCAATCCGCCGAACTGCATCTCGCGGCAGAAACGAAGCGCATTCTCGCGTTCGCCAACGAAGAAAGCCAGGTTTTAAAAAACCGACACATCGGACCTGAACATCTTCTTTTAGGTTTAGTCAGACAGGAACATTCGATTGCGGCAGAGATTCTTTATCAATACGGTTTGCGCCTCAAAGACGTGCGCGAGGAAATCGCCAGACAAAACGGGTTTCCGAATTTGCAGCAGGTGAGCAAAGAAAAATCTGACACACCGAATCTGCTCGAATTCACCAGAGATTTGACGACCGACGCGGCTAACGGAAAGCTCGATCCGCTCATCGGGCGCGAGCAGGAAGTCGAAAGAATTATCGAGATTTTGTGCCGGCGAACGAAAAATAATCCGGTGCTGATTGGCGAAGCAGGCGTTGGCAAAACTGCGATTATCGAAGGTTTGGCGCAGCGGATTCACGAAAAAAACGTGCCGTCGTTTCTTGAGAAAAAGCGCGTTTTGTCGCTTGATTTATCGCTGATCGTCGCCGGAACGAAATATCGCGGGCAATTTGAAGAACGTCTGAAAAAAATTATGGCGGAACTCAAGGAACACGATAATTACATCGTTTTCATTGATGAACTGCACACGCTCGTCGGCGCGGGTTCGGCGGAAGGAACTCTTGACGCGGCGAATATTTTGAAGCCCGCGCTGTCACGCGGCGAGATTCAATGTATCGGCGCGACGACGCCAACCGAATTTCGTAAATCAATCGAACGCGACAAAGCACTCGAACGTCGTTTTCAATCGGTCAAAGTCGTGCCGCCGAATGAAGAAGAAGCATTGCGAATCGTGCAGGGCTTGGCGGAAAGATACGAAGCGTTTCATCAAATCCGTTATTCAAAAGAAGCTCTGGAAGCGGCGGTTTATCAAACGAACCGCTACATTCCCGACCGATTTTTGCCCGACAAAGCAATTGACGTTTTGGACGAAGCCGGTTCACGAGCCAAACTTCGTTATCAAAGCGAAGCGCAGTCTGAACCGTCGTGGAAGGAAACGGTCGAAAATTGGAAACGGATGACGAACGAAGACCAATTGCTCGCTTTTGAAATGAAAACGTTGGAAGATTCATTTTTCGCCGTCGAAGTTTCACGCGACGACGTGGAAGAAGTTATCGCCCGTTGGACAGGCGTTCCGCTGCAATCAATCAAACAGGAAGAAGCGAAAAAACTTCTTAATATCGAGAATGAACTGCACCGCCGAATCATTTCACAGCGTCCGGCGATTTCCGCTCTGGCTCGCGCAATCAGGCGTTCACGCGCCGGTTTGAAAAATCCGAATAAACCCGTCGGCTCGTTTTTATTTTTGGGTCCGACTGGCGTTGGGAAAACCGAAGTCGCCAGAACTTTGGCGGAATTTCTGTTTGGTTCGGAGCGTTCGCTGATTCGGTTCGATATGTCGGAGTTTATGGAAAAACACACGGTCGCCAAATTCATCGGCTCACCGCCCGGCTATGTCGGACACGAAGAAGGCGGACAGTTGACCGAGAAGTTGCGCCGCGCACCTTATTCGTTGGTTTTATTCGATGAAGTCGAAAAAGCGCATCCTGATTTGTTCAATGTGCTTTTGCAGGTCTTTGAAGACGGCGTTTTGACCGACGCGCAGGGCAATCAGATTGACTGCAAAAACGCGATTTTTATAATGACTTCCAACATCGGCGCGCGGTTTATCCAGAAACGAGCGTCACTGGGTTTTCAGACGGGCGCGGATTCGTCCAGACAGAAAATGGAAGAACAGGTGATGAGCGAAGTCAAGCGAACCTTTGCGCCGGAATTCATTAATCGCCTCGACGAAATTATTATTTTCGACGAACTGACCGACGCGGATTTAACGCAGATTATTGATTTGCAAATCGGCAAGTTGAATGAAATGCTGACGAGCCGCGCTTTGCAGGTTCGCCTAACGACTGAAGCGAAAAACTGGCTGATTAAAAAGACTTGCGCCGACCGCAGTTACGGAGCGCGTCCGCTGCGCCGAGCTTTGCAGAAAAATGTCGAAGACGAATTATCCGAAGCGTTGATTCAGGGCGAACTCAGCGAGGAAAGCGTTGTCGAAGTCTTTTGCGAAAACGATAAGCTGACGTTTCGCGTCGTCGGGCTCGGAGAAATGGAAGACGCGCTTATCGAGTCAGTGTAGAATTAAATAACAATTCAGCAGGAAAAAGCGTGAAAGTTTATTTACAACTTTCACGCTTTTTCCTTTTCGCCTGTTTATCTGTATAATTCGGAAGTTTGTTGGCAAGTGCGCGTCGCCGTAAGGCAACCTAGCCGGAAACCGGAGAATCAAAGTCCGCGTAACTACATCAGCGAAAAGCCTTTTAGATTATACGTTTAGTAAATTATTATTTTGAGTTTGACCAGCAATAAATATCATACGGTTTCAGCGGAAGCCGTAGAATTAAGCAATTATAAGGAAATCGGGTTTATGCACATCCTTCGCTTTTTGGGGCTTGTTTTATTGTGTTTTATGCTATCGGCTTCTCCCACGTTAGCCGAAACCAGTGAAAAGGCGAAAAATTTATCGGCAACCGCAACAACGACGAATCAACAGCAAACTATTGAATCGGTTGACATTCAAGGCAACCGCCGTCTGCGCGACGAAGATTTGCTTTACTACATCAAAACCCGACCGGGCGATGTTTATAGTCAGGCGGCTCTCGAACGCGATTTGCGCGAACTTTTATCGCTTAGTTTCTTCGATAAAACCGCGACTAAAGTTTTGACCGAGCCGGGCGTGCGCGGCGGCGTGAACGTGATTTTTGAAGTCGCTGAGCTGCCGATTATCCGCGACTTGCAGTTTGAAGGACTAAAAGCAGTTCCCGAATCCGAAGTCTTAAAAGCCTTTCGCGAACAGCGCGCCGGTATCTCCAAAGAATCGGTCTTCGATCCGGTAAAGGCGCAGAGCGCGACACGCATTCTTCGCGAACAACTTGCCTCAAAAGGTTATCCGAATGCGAAAGTGACAATCAGAGAAGAAGAAGTTTCGGCGACTTCGACCGCGATTACTTTTGTCGTTGACCAGGGCAATCGCTCGCGCATCGTTGACATCGAGTTTGAAGGCAACGAAATTTTCAAAGACAGCGAGCTGCGCGGGCAGCTTCTTCTAGTTAAAGAAACCGGCTTGATTACCCGCTTCAAAGGACAAGATATTCTCGACGTGCGAAAACTGCAATACGATTTGCGGAAAAACGTGCTGTCGTATATGTTCTCGAAGGGTTATTTTCAAGCCCGAATCGGCGAGCCGCAAGTCGTCGGAATGGGCTATCGGCGCACCGGCGTTCCGCTCCTCGGCACATTGCCGATTCCGGTGCTTTCTTCCAAAGACGATACGCTGAAAATTATCGTTCCCGTGACCGAAGGAAAAATTTTCCGCGTCGGCGAGCTTAAAGTCGAAGGCAATTCTATTTTTTCAGAACAGGATATTCTGCGTTACGTCGGCTTGCAGAAAGGCGAAATCGCCGACGGCAAACGGCTTCAGGAAGGCGTTTATGAAAACCTGAAGAAGGTTTACGGCAATCAGGGTTTCGTGCTTTATAATGCCGAGTTCAATCCTGAATTCAAAGACAATCCGGCGAATCCGAACGAAGGCATCGTGGATATAAATATCGCGATTGACGAAGGCAAACAATTTCGTCTGCGGCGGCTTGAATTCACCGGCAACACATTTACCCGCGACAAAGTTTTGCGGCGTGAGTTCCTGATCAACGAAGGCGATATTTATAATCAGCAGTCGCTCGAAGTTTCGGTTCTGCGGCTGAATCAAACGCAGTATTTCGACCCGCTCGACAAAGATCAGGACGTAGAAATCCGCACGGACGAGGAAGAGGGCGAAGTTGATTTAATCGTCAAGGTCAAGGAAAAAGGCAGACAACAAATTTCCTTGAACGGCGGCGTGTCGGGCATCGGCGGTTCGTTCTTCGGGCTTGAGTATTCGACCAATAATCTTCTTGGACGCGGCGAAGTTCTTTCTTTTCAATTCGGTTTCGGCAACCGCCAGCAGAATTTTCAATTTTCATTTCAAAATCCGTATTTCCGCGACCGCCCGATTGCAGTCGGCTTTTCATTATTTGCCAGCCGCTACAAATTTTTCGGCGAAGGAACTTTTCTGTCGCAAAATCAAAGTCTGCTTCAAGATGCCTTTAATCCGCAGGGACAACTGCTGACGGACGAAAGCAATCTTTTCACGCAAAGAACTTATGGTGCGTCGGTTTTTGCGACCGCGCCGCTATCCGAGTTTCTGCCGAAACGCGCTTTCTCGCGCCTTTCGCGCATCGGCTTGACTTATCAATTTTCGGCGACGACGATTACTGACCCGGAAGTTAATCAATCAGCCGATCCGACCCAGCGCGTGCCGGTGATTTTCGCGCAGCCGAATATCATTACCAGCCGCATCACGCCGACTTTCGTTTTCGATTCGCGCCAGCCGTCGCCAAACGGAATTGACACTTTGCGCGGCAGACAGATTTCGGCTTCGTTCGCGCTGTCGGGTCTGGGCGGCGACGTTCGCACGTATCAGCCGAGCGTCACATACACGCAGTTTATTCCGATTCGGCGCAAGCGTTCGCCGAACGCGGAAGTTTTCGGTTTCCGCATTCAGGCTGGAACCATCGGCAGCTTCGGCATTTCTGAAAATGTCAGAAACGCTAACTCGCTGGCATTTATTGGCGGCGTTCCGCTTTACGAGCGTTACTTTTTAGGCAGCGAATACGATTTGCGCGGTTACACGACCCGCGCCATCGGTCCGATTGCGCCGTATGACGGTTTTGTCACGAGCCGCAACGTCACGATTGCGACCAATGTCAACGGCACGCCGACGCCGTTCACCGGCTTGAGCAGCGATTTGATAAACGAATTGGCGCAGCAAGGTCTTTTTACCGGCGCGGCAGGAGCAAATCCGGCGCGGATTTCCCAGAATTTTCAATTCATCGGCGGCGATACGCAGTTGCTCGGAAATTTTGAATACCGAATTCCGATTTTCGGTCCCGTTTCTTTAGCCGCTTTTGCCGATGTCGGAACGGTTTTCAATCTGCGCAAGACCGGCACTCAAACAATCAATAGTGAATTTCTGGCTGACGATACTTTTGTTGGAGCCGGCACGCTGAGTTCTTTGGTGCTGCGAAACAATCCGCAGCTTGAAGGTCGTTTCGGGAGTTTGCTGCTGTTCAATAACAGGTTGCTGACGACGGCGGAATTCAGAAACCTTTTCTGTGCAACGGCGATTTGCCCGACCAGCCCGCCGGTTAATCTCCAGCAGCTTTTTATTCGCGGCGAAGCGCAGACTAATTCACTGCTGCGGGTTGATGAATCGGCGTTCAATAAATTTGGCGACATTCGTTCGAGCGTCGGTCTGGAACTGCGCGTTCAGGTTCCGGTTGTCAACGTCCCGTTTCGGCTGATTTATTATTACAATCCGAACGCAAAAATCGGTTTTACCGAAGAGCTTCCCGGTTTGTTTCTGCCCGGAAAGCGCAACGGTTTCCGCTTTACGGTCGGCAGAACATTTTAGAAGAATGGAAGGTTGAGAGATGAATTAGAATTAAGGCAAATCCTTTTTTATTTTTTCATCTCTCGTCTTTCATATCTCATCCCTTGTTTGACAAGCCGGTATTGATAATTTACCATTCTTTTTCTTTCTCGTTTTTCAAAACCGCAAGCAACAAATTTGAGAATTTCGGATTCTAAGCAGTCATAAATCAAAAAGCATTCAAGCCTTTTTAAAAGTATTTACAAGTTTAAGGAGTATTAGAAAACAATGAAAACATTTCGTTCAATCGCCGCCGTTTTCGCGCTTGCGGCAATTTTCGCAGTCTCGGGTTTCGCCCAGACAACGCCCGCTACGCCGGGAAAAATCGGTATCGTTAATACGCAGGCTTTTGCCCAGACGACCGGCGGTATCACCAGATACGTCAATGCTTTGAACAGTCTTGCTGCCGAGTTGAAGACCGACGAAACCGCATTGCAAACAATGGTTAATAAAAGCCAGACTTTGGAAAAGGAACTCGGCGACCTGAGAAAACAACTCGAAAATCCGCAACTTCCGGCTGCCGTTGACAAAGTTAAACTTCAAACGTCATATCAGAGTAAAGTGCAGGAATATGAAGATTTGGCGCGGACGTTTAAATTTGAAGAAGAAAAATATAAAGTGAAATTAGAGCGGCGCGAAAATGCCGTCGTCCGACCGGTTAGCCGCGATATCGGCAACGCTTTAACCGAATTCGCGAGAAAGAACGGTTACACGATGATTTTCGATGTATCTAAAGACCAAACCGGAATGTTTCTGTTCCTGGATGAAAAACAGGATGTGACGAAAGAATTCATTACGTTTTATAATGCCCGTCCTGCGACGACGGCAGCGGTTAAGTAAATCGGCAACGATTTTAGGTTTTGAAAGCCGGAAACTGGCGAATCTTTTTTCGTCGGCTTCCGGCTTTCGGCGTTTTCGAGGCGCAAACTTTTTTCCCCGTTCAATTTAAGTTATGATGTTTTGGTTCAATACCGAAGTCGAATTTCTAACTTATGATTGTTTTGGATTCACGCGCTATTCAAGCGATTTTGCCGCATCGCTATCCGTTTTTGCTGGTTGATAAAATTATCGAACTCGAACCGCGCACGCGCATCGTCGGCATCAAACAAGTCACCGCCAACGAGCATTTTTTTCAGGGACACTTTCCCGGCGCGCCCGTGATGCCCGGCGTTTTGCAAATCGAAGCGATGGCGCAGGTCGGCGCGATTCTCGCCCTGCGTGAGTTTGAAGACCGCGCTAATAAAATCCCGTTTTTCAGCGGAATTGATAAAGCGCGCTTCCGTCGTCCGGTTGTGCCGGGTGACACGCTTGAACTTGAAGTCATCGCGCTCCGCATCGGAAGTAAAGTTCAAAAAATGCAGGGCATCGCCCGCGTTGACGGACAAATCACCGCCGAAGCTGAAATTATGTGCATCATTGGCGACCGTGAAAAAGGAGAAACGGAATAATTATGGAACAAATTAAATTAACTACTAACGAGGCGATCCTTTATATTACACTCTTTAATATCGGTCTGGGAATTTTATTCGGCGCAGTTCCGCTAATTTTGGGATTCATTAAAAAGGAACGAAGCTATGCGGTTTTCGGCTTTCTCGGCTCGGTCATCGGCGGTTTAATTTTAGGGATTTTCCTATCTATTCCGGTCGCGGCACTGTTCACTTGGTTAATTTTAAGAAGAACTAAAAACCAAAATTCTTCGAACGAAACTTCTGCTAATTCCAATTCTTAAAATTTCCCTTCTATGTCTGCATTCATTCATCCAACCGCCATTGTCAGCCCGGGCGCGAAAATCGGCGAAGATTGTCATATCGGCGCGTTTTCAATTATCGGCGACGAAGTTATTTTAGGCGATAAAGTTCATCTCGAATCGCACGTCGTTGTTGACGGCAAAACCACAATCGGCGACGAAACGCGCATTTTCCCGTTTGTTTCCATTGGACTCGCGCCGCAGGATTTGAAATATGCAGGCGAACCGACGGCAACCGAAATCGGTAAGCGCAATCACATCCGCGAATTCGTCACCGTTCATCGCGGAACTCACGGCGGCGGCGGACTGACGAAAATCGGCGACGATAATTTGCTGATGGCGCAGGCGCACGTCGCGCACGATTGCCAAATCGGAAACGAAGTGATTATGGCGAATGCGGCAACCTTAGCCGGTCACGTCGAAATCGCCGACCGCGCCAACATCGGCGCGTATTCGGGCGTTCATCAATTCTGCCGCATCGGTCTCGAAGCCTTTGTCGGCGGTTATTCGGTGATTGTCAAAGACGCGTTGCCCTTTGCCATTTCGCAGGGCAACCACGCCAAATGCTACGGCTTAAACCGCGTCGGAATGCGGCGGCGCGGCTATGCCAAAGAAACAATCGAGAAACTTCACCGCGCTTACCATCTTTTGCTTTCCGCGAAACTGAATACGACGCAAGCCGTTGAAAAAATCAAGGAAGGAATCAAAGACTGCGCGGAAGTTGATTTGCTGGTTGAGTTCATCGAAACTTCCCAACGCGGCGTGGTCAAATAAATTCAACTGTTTTCCGCTTGAAACAATTTCATCAGCGCAATTTCTTCCGCTTCATATTCGTCTTGCGCGAGTTTAATGCGGCGTTTCTTTTTCTTTTCAAATTCCGCCAGCGTCACGCCCGATTCGTAAGACTTTAAAACCGCCGGATGAATATACGAAGCGCGGCAGACGGTCGGCGTATTGCCGAGCTGTTCGGCGACTCGTTTGATGGCGCTGCAGATATTTTTTTTCGCAGCTTTTTCATCGTCCGCCGCGCCGATTTCCGCTAATTCAATCGCCGTCAGAAGCGTTCCGCCCCACGTGCGAAAGTCCTTGGCGGAAAATTCCGGCGCGGTTATCGTTTTCAAATAATTATTAATATCGCCCGGTTTTATCGGTTTGGGTTTGCCGCTCTCGTCCAGATAATTAAAAAGTTTCCGCGCGCCGCCGATGGTTTTTAAGTCACGCATTATCGCGGCAAGTTCTTCGTCAACCAAAACTTTGCGGTGTTTAATATGATGTTTGCCGACGAAATCAAAAACGAGTTTGCCGCCGCGTTTGACTGAAAGATGACGATTTTGCAATGTCGTAATGCCGTAAGTTTTATACTGCTTGACGCTTTTCTCCGTGCCGATGCGGATATACAGAGAATTTATCAGCCGCATCGTCACGGCTAAAACCTTTTCACGCGGAAAACCTTCGAGCGCGAGATGTTCATTGGTGATTTTGCGCAAATTCGGCAAATACTCGCCAAACTTTTCGATTTTCTGGAACTTCTTTTTTTCCTGCTTTTCTCTAAATTTTGAATGATAAAGATATTGAATTCGTCCGTTTGTGTCTACCCCGAGAGCTTGCAGATTACCGCTCGTCGAAGGCGCGATTCGCACGTATTTCCACGCGGGCGGAATGACGAGCGATTTTATTCGCTCCAAATGCTGCTCGTCTTTGATTTCCCTGCCGTCTTTATCGAAATACTTAAAGCCTCTCGACTTTGAGCCGCGTCGCTGCCACCATTTTCCGCGCTTGCCGGTTTCGATGCTTTGCCTTGATTTCTGAATATCAAAAATCGGTTTCTTTGCCATTTTTCCTAACCCCTTTTCCGTCTGTGTTTAAAGTATAGCTTATCATTTTCTTATTCAAGCAAATTAATTCTCACTTGTCTATAAACTACTGAAAAGTAAGGATTTAAATTGTGAAAATAACGACATTTTTTTTGACGTTTCGGACAACTTGTTTCACAGATGAAACATCTGATATGATGTAAAGTGAGGTGAGAAAAATGACTAACAATACGAACGGAAATTTGTTTGAAATGGAAGAACCGGCAACGATTCAAAGCAAGAAGGATATGATTTTGTCCTTATATAATTCCGGCACGACCGAAGTCGAAGCGATTGCGGCGGTTTCGGGCGCGAAGCCGAGTTATGTCGGTTCGGTGCTTCACCAAGCCGGTTTGATTGATAATTATTTTGACCTTTATACGTCAACTAATTATCCGATGAACATTTATTCAAAACATTTTCGCGGCAAGCTCGGTTTTCGTGACGTGATGACGGCGCAGCGCAGCGTAAGAAATCTGGAAGAGTCGTATCGTTATTTTGCCAATCAGCAAGATCGCGCCGGACAGCATCACACGCTGGAAATGGCGTTGACGATGCTCGACCGAGCCCGCTGGACAGGCAAAATGGAAGAGGCGGAAATTTATCGCCGCTGGCTCGTCGGAAAACTCAGTCAGCCGCTGGTCAACAACGTGAAATCAATGGAAGCGAGAACTGAAAAAACAGAACAAGCGAATGAAAAGTATGAAAAGGTTGAGTTAAAGCTCGCAGCGTAAAACCTGCTGACAAGATATTTATTTCAACTTAAAAGACAAGACAACTGCAATCGAGCAATTGTCTTGTCTTTTGTTTTTGTCCGAAAAACTAAATACAATTATGCCGGAGAGTTGGCGAGCGGTTGTTAATAATCAAGCAGTTTCTTATGAAATATCTTCGCGCAATTTCACGTTATATTTTATTTGTCGCTTCGACCCTCGGAGTTTATGGCGTTTGGTTTGTCACCGCGCCTTTTATCCCAAATAAAGTCTACTGGCGACAGGTGATTTTTCGGATTTGGGCGCAATCCTTTGTCCGAATCTCAAATATGAAAATCGAAGTCGTCGGCTCGCCTCCGAAACCGCCTTTTTTTCTCGTCTGCAATCATTTAAGCTACACGGACGTTCCCGCGCTCCGCCACGTTGTCGAAGGCGTTTTCGTAGCGAAAGGCGAAATCGAAGACTGGTTTCTGGCTGGAAAAATCGTGCGCGATATGGGCGCAATCTACATTAACCGCCGCAACCGGCGCGATATTCCGCGAGCGGGCGCGGAAATTATCAAACGATTGGAGCAAGGCGAAGGCGTAGTTGTTTTTCCCGAAGGAACAAGCACGAAAGGCGAAACGGTTCTGCCGTTTAATTCGTCGTTTCTCGAATTTGCCGCGCGTCAGGATTTGCCCGTTCATTACGCTTCGATTACCTATACAACGCCGCCCGATGAGCCGAAAGCCAGCGAAACGGTTAGCTGGTGGGACGAGAAAACTTTCGCCCAACATCTCTGGTTTCTTTTTCAAGTGCGTGAATACACGGCGATTATCAGTTTCGGCGACACGCCCGTCCACAACCGCGACCGGAAAGAATTAGCGCGTTTGCTTTGGCAAAACGTTAACGAGAAATTTATTCCTGTTCTTTAATCGGCAAGTGCTGGTTTATATAGTTTTTAATGCCGCTTGTTCGTCAGCAAAGTTTAATTCGTCTTTGCGAAAAAATCTTTTCAAATTTGTCCCGGTTCACAGGACGTTAAACAAAAATTCAAAGATATGGATTTAAATTATTTTTTGTGATTTATTCAGCAATTTTATTATCCTGGCAAACCATTAAACTCAATAATTACAGGTGTTTGATTATTTCCCTTAAAAAGGCACAATAGTTGCAAACTTATGCCGCATTGGAAACTTTTACAGTTTCTTCTTTAACGAAAAAGTATAACTCCTAGAAAATTTTAGGCTATATCTAAAGAGAGGAATAAAAATATGAAAACTATCCTAACAGTTTTGACTGCGATTGTTTTTGCGTTTGGCTTGACGTTCGTTCCCGCGAGTGTTTCGGCGCAAAGTTCAACCACAGGAACAATTGAAGGAACAGTATCCGATTCAACCGGTGCTGTCGTTCCCGGCATTACCGTTGTAGTGTCGGGTGCTAATTTGATTCGTCCGCAATCAGCGACGACCAATAATGATGGTGTTTTCCGCGTGTCAAATATACCGCCGGGAAGATACACCGTCGTTGTTGAAGCAATTCAAGGTTTCGGCAGATACGAACAAGCTAATGTCGAAGTCAACTTATCGAGCAGCAGTGCTGTGAACGTGACGTTGAGTGCGGCTGGTGCGGCACCGACTGTTGTTGATGTCGTTGCCGGTGCAAACATTGACCAAACCAGTAACACGGCTGGAACGAACGTCACGACCGAACAGTTCAGCAACTTCCCGACACAACGTACGGTTCAATCGATTTATACGATTGCTCCGACCGTTACGCGTTCGGGATTGCGCGATGCTTCGGGACGTGACCGTGACCCTTCGGTTGCCGGTTCTTCAGGTCCCGAAAATAACTACATTCTCGACGGCGTAAACACGACCGACCCGGCTTTCGGCGGTTCGGGCGCGAATCTTCCGTTTGAATTTGTTCAAGAAGTAGAAGTCAAAACCGGCGCATTCGGCGCGGAATACGGTCTCGCTACCGGCGGTATTTTTAACGTCGTGACCAAGAGCGGCAGTAATGAATTCCGAGGCGATGTTTTTGGATACTTCACTGGACAAAGTTTTGTTCGTGATACAAAAAATTTCCCGTTCCAAGGTTCTGCTCCGAACGGTTTCTCAGAAGCCGATTTCGGATTCGACCTCGGTGGTCCGATTGTCAAAGACAAACTTTGGTTCTTTGGTGCTTTCAATCCGCAGCGACGCAAGAATTTCCTTTTGTCGCAGACTTTCCGCCGCGATTTGGAAAACGAAATCACCACGCCGTTTTATGCCGGTAAAATTACTTACGGCATCAACGACAACAATACTTTTAACTTTTCAACCTTTGGTGATTTCACCAAACAGGAAGGTTTCTTAGGCGGTAACGGTTTTGGCGCGGATCCTAATTCTTTTTCAGGCGTGCAGGAAACGGGCGGAACGAATTATGCCTTCCGTTTGAACTCGACCTTTAATCAGAATTTTGTTGCTGAGTTTTCGGTTGGATTACATTTTCAACGAAATAACGTTACCCCTGAACAAAGCACTTTGGGACAGGCTCTGGTAACTGATAACTTTGCAATTCTTGCCAGTAACGGCACGGTTGTTACGCCGACTCAAAGCGGTGTTTTGGCAAGTTCCACAGCAACGGGTTTTGTTGATTATGTCTTCTCTCCGGGCGGACGGCTTCAACGTGGATTTGTGCGCCAGGGTTATGGTTTGTTCTCAACCCAGGATCGTAACCGTTACGAAGCGGCGGCAAGATTTCAAAACATCTTTAAGCAACATACTATCAAGTATGGCGTTGAGCTTTATAGAAACAAATACGATATTAATACCACCTCGACCGGACCAGCCAATACCTTTGCTAATCCGCTTGGCGTAATTTCGAGCACCGACACCGGAGCCACCGACAATATTGTCAACGGTTATCGCGTGACTAATAATTTCAGTGTTTGTACTACGCGACCCACTGGAGTTGTTTGTCCGAGTGCTGCGGCAACTGCTGCTTTTAACTCGTTACCGGTAGGCTCGCGTCCGGTTGGCTTTACGGCTGATGCAATTACGGGAACAATCACTCAATCAGAAGCCTTAAACAATCCGTTTTTGATTCGTTTAAGTACTCGTGTTCGTGACTTTAAATTGTTCGCTCAAACTCGTACCGACGTTGAAAGTTTTTACGTTCAGGATGATATTAAAATCAGCCCGACGGTTCAATTAAATGTCGGCGTTCGCTGGGATTTTCAACAAGCCTACGGTAATGACGATGTCAAATATCTTTCGTTAAATAGTTTCAAAGATAACTTGCAGCCGCGTATCGGTTTAATCTGGGATCCGACCGGTAAAGGTAAAGGCAAAATCTTCGGTAACTATGCGCGTTACGTTGAAACTCCGATTCCGCTTGATGTTAACGTTCGTGCCGGTAGCGAAAATTCACAGACAGACCGTCAATTCAATGTCAATCGTCTGAATGCTCCTTTGAACGCGACAATCGCCACCGGTTTTTCGACCCGTAATTTAGGTTCGCACCCGACACCGATTGATCCGGATTTGAAACCGCAAACTGTTAATGAATTAAACCTCGGCTTTGAATATGAAGTTCAAAGAGATTTAGTAGTCGGCGTTCGCGGTATCTATCGTGCGCAGGGTTCCGTTATTGAAGACGGATCATTCGACGATGGAGACAATTACTTCCTGTTTAATCCGGGTGAAAGTCAGACAGAAAGATTAGCCTGCGCTAATCCTGCTGTTGGCTGTTTCGGTCGTGCTCGTCGCTATTATCGCGCTCTTGAGTTTCAAGCGACCCGACGTTTTAATAACAACTTCTCGTTCATCACTTCTTATGTTTTCTCAAGTTTGACTGGAAACTATGAAGGATTGTTCCGTAATGATAACGGACAGTCAGACCCGAACATCACGTCGTTGTTTGATTTGGTCAGCTTGCTTGAAAATAGTTATGGAAGACTTCCGAACGACCGTCCGCACCAGTTCAAATTCAACGGAACTTACGCGACACCGTTCAAATTAGTTGTTTCAGGAAACTTCTACATTCAATCAGGTACTCCGTTCACCCGTTTAACCGCTCATGATGTTTATGGCGATAATGAAGGTTTCGGAGACCCGCGCGGAACGTCAATCATTCCGAACGCGGAAGCAAACGGTTTGGTTAACGGCAATCAAGGCATCAGAAGCGCAATCGGCTCAAATAGAACGCCGACAACTTTTAACCTTGATATGGGCGTGTATTATCCGATTGCTTTCGGCGAAAAACGCGAACTTCGATTGATGGCTGACTTCTTTAACGTCACGAATGTGCAGCGTGCTATTTCGGTTTCCCAAACCTCTGTGAATAACAGCGGTATCACGGGAGTTCCGGCTGTTCCGAATCCGTTCTACGGAACCGGAACTGTTTTCCAATATCCGTCATCAGTCCGCATTGGAGCAAAATTCCGCTTCTAATCGTTTAACGATAATCTAAAACTCATAGGGAAAGTATTTATTTACTTTCCCTATTTTTTTTTGTAAAATTTTTCTCTAAACATAAAAAATTTTAGAGAGCAGGGAGTTTGAAAGTCAGCATCGCTGCATTTGTTTTGAACCATGCTTTTCTTTGTAATTTGCACTACTGGGGCGAAAAGGAGTTTTGGTTTATGTCAGGAAACATTCAGAAAAGGCGGGCAGGTCAATTTCTTAAACTTACCGCAGTTATGACGTTTTTGCTGCTGTCAATAACAGCGGTTAAAGCTCAAGGTTATGGTGATAGAACGCGGGCAGGCGGAACAGGCGGCATTCATACGATACAAGGACGCATTAATTTCCCCTCTAACCGCCCGGCAGTCGCCACTCGCGTCCAGCTGGAAAGCACAAACTCGGCGACCTTATCAACTTTTTCAAACACGGAAGGCGTGTTCTATTTTAATAGATTAGAGCCGGGTCATTATACGGTTATCATCGAAACCGGCAACGATTTCGTCCCAATCAGAGAAACCATTTATATAGATCGCGAAATTACCGGAACGCAGAGTCGAACCTTCAATGCTGTTTTCTATCTGCGTCCGAAAGGCACGCCGACGAGTTCAAACACTGTAGTCAGCGCATCGCTCGCAAAAGTTCCAAAAGCGTCACTAGAGCAATTCAAAAAAGCCATTGAAGCCGTCGGAAAAAACGATACGAAACTAGCGATTGAAAAACTAAACGAGGCAGTGAGATTATACCCGCCATTTGCCGAAGCACACAGCGAACTCGGTTCTTTATATTTGAAGAACGGCGAGTTGCAAAAAGCGGAAGAAGCACTTCGCAGAACGTTGCAATTGAACGAAAAAAATCCCACTGCTCAACTCAATTACGGTATTGTCCTGCTGAATCAGAGAAAAATGTATGAAGCTGAGAAGCAATTGGAAAAAGCTGTTCTCGCCGATGAAAACGCCGCAACTCCGCATATGTATCTGGGCATTGCCCTTCTCGGACTCGATTATCCCGATTATGCCGAGAAGGAATTTCTAAAAGCTATCAGCTTGAAAGATGACGAAAAACTAGCACAATCTCATCGGTATTTAGGCGGCATCTATTGGAAAAAAGGAAACTATAAGCAAGCCGTCGAGCATTTGGAAAAATATCTTGAATTTGTTCCAAATGCTCCTGATGCCGATAAAGTTCGCGCCACTATCAAGCAGTTGAGCGAGAAAATTAAATAAATCCGATTAATTAGTCTGTAAATTAAGTTTTGTCAGAGTTTGAAACGTCATCAATGACCTCT
>CBDUBY010000005.1:0-42128 GCA_965365505.1 uncultured Pyrinomonadaceae bacterium
TAATAAAGGTCGGGACCGTGATAATTTGCCGGGTCGTATTTATAAACATTGTCGCGGAAAAGCATGATCAAAAAATGTCCGTTCACGCCTTCGTCGTGGTGCAGAGGCTTTAATTCCAACTGCCAGAAACGCCAGAAAATCGCCGTGGCAACGACGGCGAACGCGCCCGCGAGCCAAGAGTAATCTGCGGTCTGTGGTTCTCTTTGGTCTTCGTTAATCAAAAGCGGAGATTCGAGAGCCGAAAATTCTTTCTCCTCTTCGCCTCTGCTCCTCTTCGCCTCTTCTAAATTCTTTCGTGATTTCATTTCTTAATTTGATAAACGCGAAATTGTCCGGCTTCGGCGACGACCGGAAAGCGGCGGAAAAATTCTTCGTTCACCGCCAGAGATTTTTCTTCGGGGCTGATTAAAACGTATTCGATGCCGTGTTTATCCAAAAGCATCTCAGCCGTCGCGTCGCCCGCGTAAATTCTTTTCAGTTCGCCGAGGCGTTCTCCGTAATCAATTCCGTAAGACGAAAGATGCCCGTCGTAGCGCATCAGCGAACGCCTGCCCGACAAAACGACTGCCGTATTAAAAGTCGGCGCGTTTAAAAATAAAGCGTTCGTGGCGGTTTTGCGTTTGATTTGTTCGGCGACGGCAATCGCGTCTTTGTCGAAAATTTTATACTCGGTTTCACGCGACACGGTTCGCCAAACATCTAACGCGCCCGCGAAAGACAAAACAATTAAACACCCGACGGCGACGATTTTGAAAATTTTGTTTTGAATCCAAAGCCACGCCAAAACAAATGCGACAATCGGCAAGGAACCGACAAACCAGTAAATCAAAACTTTGATATTGTCCCATTCCCACGGTGCGAGCTTGACCGTGTTTGATACAAAAAAGCATAAAAAAAACGGCAGCGAGAAAAGCAGTAGATTTAATTTCCGCTCTTCGCTCATCGCCGCTCGAACTTGTTTTACTTCTCTCGACTCGTCACCGTTTGACGACTTCAGAGTGTAAATCAGGTAAATTCCTAGACCGAGCAGCGGAATGAAAATTCCCGTGTTCTTTATCCAGAACCAAAGAAAATTCGCATCGCGTTTGTCCCATCCAAAATGCCAGTCAACAAATTTCGTCAACTGCGTCGCGCTGCCCGTCATCGCCCAAACCAGTTCCGGGACAGCAATGACCGCAACGCCGATGCCGAACGCAATCCACTCACGCCATTTATCTAGTCGAAAGAAAAACAAAAACGCGCTGACGACGAACAAAACGATTAGGCTGTGAACGTGAATCAGCGGCAAAGTTCCGGCGAGCAAGCCGATCAGAAAGGAAGAAGAGGAGAAAAGGAGAAGTGGAGAAGAGGGAATTTGTTCGTCCTTTACGGGTTTTTGATTTTCTCTTGTTTCTCGCTCGGATTGTTTTGCTCCTTTGCTCCTTTGCTCCTCTTCTCCTCTTCTCTCCTCATCTGTGGCAAAAATCTTCCAGAGTTTTTGCAAAACAATAACCGTCAGCGGCATTCCGAGCAGCAAACTTCGCTGCGTCACAAACAGCACGACCAGAGAATTTCCCCAACGAAAATTTTCGCTGATCGTGTAATCTTTCGGCAGATTCCAGATGAAGTCGAAAAATGATTGTGCGCCTTGCCAGTAATCTTTCAAAAACCAAAGGAAACCAAGTCCGCCGCTGAAAAACAAAAGCACCGGCGCGATTTTCCCCGCCAGTTTATTGCCGGTCAATTTGAAAACGAAGCGTTCCAAAATGACGAGCAGGGAAAATGCCAGAAGGACGTTTTGGACGAGCATCGCGTCGCGGACGCTCGCGCCGAATTTTACGAAAGCCGCCGTTATCAAATCCGCCATAAACGGATAGGAGAATTTGGCGAAGGCATAAGATGGATTTTCGGGCGGGAAATTTCCGCCGTCGGTGAACGAATAAATCGCGCCGAGATGAAACGGCAAATCGCCGTAGTTCTGCGATGCGCCAGTGAAAATTCCGCCGGCGTTTTCGAGAATTGCGCGTTCAAAAAACAAACAGAATAAAACGAAAAAGAAAGCGTAGTAACCGAACCGCAGAAATTTTTTGAACGTTGCCCCTTCCAATTTCCCTTTCGCCTTTCGCCAATCGGCGCGGAATTTTGCGCGGTTTATTTCTTCAGCAAATAAAGCGAGCGGCGCAAGGCTAATCAAAAATGATATGGAAATCGTAATCACGGAAAATCCGAGAAAACACGCCAGCAGAAAACAAACCAGACCGAAAATCGCCGAGCCGGTAACATTACCGACGCTTAAACGCCACAGCAGCGGCTCGTCTTCAGCAATGAGGTAAGTCAGGCTCAAACCGCCAGCCGTTATAAGCAAAATTAGTAACAGAGAAATTAACATTTTTGATTTGTCCGCGATTCGTTCGGAGAGAAATTCTTTTGTGAAAATTAAGCCACAATTTTTCGATTTCTCAAAACTCGCGACAAAAGGTAGAATAACCAATTTGAAATTTGAAATCTAAAATTTGAAATCTATATGTTACAAGCCGGAATCGTCGGATTGCCGAACGTCGGGAAATCTACACTTTTTAACGCGCTGACCGCGCAGGAAGCCGCGCTCGCGGCGAATTATCCGTTTGCCACTATCGAGCCGAACGTCGGTGTCGTCGCCGTGCCGGACGAACGCCTTCCGGTTCTCGAAAAGATGAACAAGGCACAGCGCGTCGTTCCCGCGACCGTCGAATTTGTTGACATCGCGGGTTTGGTGCGCGGCGCAAGCAAAGGCGAAGGTTTGGGCAATCAATTTCTCGCCAATATCCGCGAAACCGACGCGGTGATTCAGGTCGTGCGCTGTTTTGAAGACGAAAACATCGTCCACGTCGAAGGCTCGGTCAACCCGATTCGTGATATTGAAACGATTCAGCTTGAACTTGCTTTGGCAGATTTAGCGTCGGTCGAGAAGCGGCGCGACAAAGCGCAGCGCGGCGCAAAATCGGGCGACAAAACTGCTAAATCGGAACTCGAAGTTCTCGATAAAATTTTGCCCGTTTTGGAAGAAGGTCGCCCGGCGCGTGCCGTCGAGTTATCGAAAGAAGAAGCGTTGATTCTCAAAGGTTTTTTCCTTTTAACTGCCAAGCCGACAATTTATGCGGCGAATGTTGACGAAGAAACGCTGCTTGCGCCCGACGAAAATCCGCACGTCAAAACGGTTAAGGAACACGCGGCGCAGGAAAACGCCGAAGTCGTCGTCATCTGCGCGAAACTCGAAGCCGAACTCGTCGCGCTTGAAGAAGACGAACGCAAGGAATTTCTGGCGGATTTGAATGTCACTTCGAGCGGCGTTGATAAATTAATTAAATCGGCTTACAAAATGCTCGGTTTAATGAGTTATCTGACGGCGGGCGAAAAGGAAGTGCGCGCGTGGACGATTCCCATCGGCACAAAAGCACCGGCGGCGGCGAGCGTCATTCACTCGGATATCGAACGCGGCTTTATTCGCGCCGAAATCGTTTCCTACGACGATTTGGTCAGTGCCGGTTCGGAGAAAGAGGCGAAGGAAAAAGGTTTAACCAGGCTTGAAGGCAAAGAATACATTATGCAGGAAGGCGACATCGTGAATTTTCGTTTTAATGTTTAAGGCAATTAAATTAGACGGCAAAACGATTTTGATTTATAATAACTAGCGATGAAACTCCGGCATAACACAAAACGAATTTTTACTGCCGCGCTCATTCTTTGGTTGAGCGGAATCGTCGTTTTGTTTTGCTGCGGCACGATGCCGACGAAGGCGGCGGAAATTGAAAGTTGTCCGCTGGCTAAAAAAGGTCATTGCACAAAAACCGCCGGAAATAACCCGGAACATTCTTTCGAGAAACATCCGCCGACATTTGATTGCTGCGTGTTTCCGGCAAAGATTTTCGACAAAGCCAGAAAACTGGAAAAGTCGCCGGAACCGGCGGTTGTCCCGGAAACAAACGAAATCGCCGCGCCAAACTTTTTCATTGTCGAGCAAATTTTCAAATCTCCAAAATTTTATCAGTCCTTCGTCCGTAATCGCGGCGGCACACATCTGCGAAATCGTGTTTTCAGAATTTAAAAATTAAGGTTTCTAAAGAAGCGCCAACCAATTGCTGATTGGCAAAACCTTTAACTTAATTTTTAGATTGTGAGGAAATAAAAATGAAAAAGAAAATTCTTATGGCATTGACCGCCGTGTTCGTTCTCGCACTGGCGATGGCGGTTTATGCTTTCAATAAAACGACTGATGAGAGCAAAACTACAGCGGCTTCGTGCTGTGCGAAAAAAGACGATTGCCCGTTGAAAAATAAAGGAGCGCAAACCGTTGCGGCGGAAAATGCTTCGACCGAATCGTGTTGTGACAAATCCGATTGCTGCTGCAAAACCGGCGCGTGTCCGATGAAAGCGAGCGGCGAAAAAAGCGCGGCGGATTGCTGCGGAAATTGCTGCGGCGGTTCCTGCCCGATGAAAAATAAGCTGGAAACCGAATCGGCAGTCAGTCAGACGACGAAAGAAAGTTGTCAGCATAAAACAGCCGGAAGTTAAAGTTACCGGCAATTCATAATTACAAAGGCGGCGTGATAAAATCGCGCTGCCTTTTCATTTTTACAAAATGACCGGAACTATTTATATCGTCGCCACGCCTATCGGAAATCTCGCCGATATTTCCAAACGCGCTCTGGAAACTTTAGAAGCGGTTGACTTGATTGCCTGTGAAGACACGCGCCACACGGGAAAACTTCTGAACCACTTTGGTATTAAGAAAAAACTCGTCAGCTATCACGAACACAATGAACACGCCAGAACTGAAGAACTCGCCGAAGTTCTAATGCAGGGAAAATCAATCGCGGTCGTATCGGACGCGGGAACTCCGGCGATTTGCGACCCGGCTTTGAGAATTGTCCAAAAGGCGCACGAAATTGGCGCGACGGTCACGGCGATTCCGGGCGCGGTCGCTTTTGTCAACGCGCTTGTGGTTTCCGGTTTGCCGACCGATTCAATTTTTTTCGGCGGATTTTTGCCGTCCAAAAAAAACGAGCGGCGCAGGCGTCTGGCGGAAGTTATTGCAATTCCGGCGACACTCTGCTTTTACGAAACGCCGCATCGTCTGACGAAAAGTTTGATTGATTGTCTGGAAATCTTAGGAAACCGAAAAGCTGTTGTCGTGCGTGAAATCACAAAACTACACGAAGAAACTATTCCCGGAAATCTGGAAGAATTGACCGAGAAATTTTCTTCTGTAGATGTCAAAGGAGAAATCGTTTTGGTCATTGACCGCGAACAAATCGCAAATCGCAAATCGCAAATCACAAATCAATTGTCTTTACCCGAGCGCGTCGCCGAATTGGAAAACGAAGGCATTGATCGCAAACTCGCGCTCAAACGAGCCGCGAAAGAATTCGGCGTGCCGCGTTCGGAAGCATATCGGATTCTGCAAACGCAAAAGTAAAACCGCTGCCGAAAAATTCGACTGCGGTTTACATTTTCTGTTTTCTTCAAAAACATTTCGGTCAAAATTCGTATTTAGAACCGACCTTGCTCGACGCTTATGATTAAGGTATGAACGCATTCGGTACGGGTTTATCGGTTGCCGCACCGAACGGCGTGCCGGTAAAGCCCTGCGTCGAACGATTCAAATACCACGTGCCGTCACGAAACACCGCCACATCAGTTATCCCGTCGCCATCGTAATCGGCAGGCGCTGGTTTGTCGGTTCCTAAACCAAAACCAATACCTGTGAATCCGAGCGTGCTTCTGTTTAAATACCATACGCCGTTCGAGGGACGGAACACAGCGACATCGGTTTTACCGTCGCCGTCATAATCTGCCGGAACAGGTTTATCCGTTGCCGTTCCAAAGGTAATGCCCGTGAAACCGAGTTCGCTGCGATTCAGATACCAAGTTCCGGCGCGAAAAACCGCGATGTCGGCTCGTCCGTCGCCGTCGTAATCTCCGGCGACCGGCGTATCTTCCGCTTGTCCGAAGGTTATGGTAGTGAATCCGCTGGTTGACTGCAACAAATACCAAACTCCATTACTTGGTCTGAACACTGCCACGTCAGCCTTACCATCGCCGTCATAGTCAGCCGGAACCGGAATATCTGTTGCCGCGCCGAAAGTCACGCCCGTGAATCCTGCCTGCGAGCGGTTCAGATACCAAGTGCCGGCGCGGAACACAGCCACATCAAATTTACCGTCGCCGTCGTAATCAGCCGGGACAATTTTATCTGTGCTTTCTCCGAACGTCACGCCGGTGAATCCGCTTTGCGACTGCTGCAAATACCAGGTTCCGTTGACGGGGCGAAAGACCGATAAATCCGCTTTGCCGTCGCCGTCGAAATCAAAGCGAGTCGAGCTGCCGCCGTCCGCCGTCTGCCGTTCGAATGCGCCGATGTCAGTGCCGTTCCCGGCGACAGCATTGGGAACGGCGGGAAAATTAAATGGTCGAATCAGACCGCGCTGATCAGTGACAACTCCGAAATTATTGCCCTTATCAACTGCCGGACTGGTTGGTCGAAGCGCGTGCGTTTGGGTCGCTCCGCCGTAGTCGCCGAGCGGCAAAAGCTGCGGGTTTCGTCCGGTTAGATTGCCGGTTGTCGTGCCGCCAATCGTCGCGCCTTGAGTGTTTTCAATCAGGTTAAATCCTTGTGATGTCAGAGTTCCCCGAAAATCCGGTGCTTCGCTGCCGGTGACAGTGTTATCAGCGATGATCGTATTGCTGGCATTAACCGTTCTAAGATCAAAGTTGTAAATTCCGCCGCCAATGCTGCCTTGATTATTGCTAATGGTTGAGTTGGTGACGTTTGCCGTGCCGCGATTGAATATGCCGCCGCCCTGATTGATTGTCGTATTGCCGCTGACAGTAGAATTACCGAGGTTTAAGTTGGAAGTCGAATAAATTCCGCCGCCGCCTTCGCTGTTCTGGCTACTTAGCGAATTATTTCCGCTGACGGTTGATTTATCTAAAGTGAAAGTGCCGCCCGTATTGAAAATTCCGCCGCCGTTTTTATTTGCCATATTGCCGCTGACGGTTGAAGTATTGACAGTCACCGTATCCGACACGGCATCGTTGTAAATTCCGCCTCCATCAATCGCGCCGTTGCCGCTAATGGTTGAAAGGGTTATCGTCACCAAATATCTATAAGAATAGAAGCCGCCGCCGTTGCCGGAAGCGGTATTGTTCGTAACGCTGGAATTATTCATATTTAATCTGCCGTTAAAACCGCCGTTTCCCGCTATGCCGCCGCCTGAAACGATTGCTGAGTTTTTAGAAACCGTAGAATCGTTAATAGTCAGCAAAGCGCGTCCGCCGCCGCTGATGCCGCCGCCGTTCTGCTCTGCTGTATTGCCTGAAACAAAAACACCGGTTAAATTTAAGATTCCATCGCTAAAAACGCCGCCGCCGCTGCTCGCCATATTGTCAAAAACGGCAGAGTTATTCAAATTCATCGTGCAGTCGTAATTATTATAGAGACCGGCGCCCAAGCCGCTCGTCGAGTTGCCGTTAATGAATGAATTGTTAATCGTTACGATGGGCGTCGTTCCGCTCGCGCCGCTGTCATTACTGATGCCGCCGCCCTGACTGATGGCAAAGTTGTTGCTGATTACCGAGCCGTTAATGATCATCGTGCCGCGATTGTAGATACCGCCGCCGCCGCCGGAAAATTGCCCGCTCGCTCCTGAATTTTGCGTGATGACGGACTGGTTAATCGTCAGCGTGCCGAGATTATTGAAAATGCCTGCGCCGTCGCCGTTCCCCAGTATTTTTCCGTTCGTAATTTTAACGCCGGTAATAGTCACGGTCGCGCCCTCGACGCGAATGACGCGACTTTGGTTGTTGCCGCTGATGGTCAATAAATCGGCGCCGTTTCCGCTGATGAGCAGCGAGCCGTTATTGGCGATAGACAATTCGCTTCCAGTCAGAGTAATTGTCTGCGGGCTGCTAAAAACATTGGCGTCAAACTCGATAATATCGTTGGCAGACGTGCTGTTGGCATTGGCTATCGCCTCGCGCAGTGAGCAATCCGCATTGCAAACATTGTCGTTCGTGTCGGCGGTTTTTGTTACCGTAAAGGTCGCTCCGAACGCCGCGCCGCTTAAAACGACAGCGAGCAGCACCGGGCAAATAAATTTAACAAAGCGCAAGTTGGAAATAAATAAATTTTTCATAGTAGAGTTTATGTGAAAATTAAACAACGAATTATGTAAAAACTTCTGAATAATAAGAAACTTTGGATATAAATATACCTGACTCAGTTATAAATCAAATCTCTTTCAAAACAAATCATTCCAATAAGCAGCGAATTTTGCAAATTATTTCCGGTAGTCGGCGAATTATCGAATAGTTGTTTATCGAGTTATATATCTTTACACCTTAACTTAAGTATCAATATAATTGCCTCAACTCTCCGGCATAAATTTTCCAAAATGAGTTAATCGTTCCTTATCGGTTTAATTCCCCGTAGCTCTGCTACGGAAATAAGAAAAGGAATTTTTCCGATTCAATACTTCGCAGCTTGCTGCGCGGAAAATTTATTTCGACGACTCACCCTATGACGGTCAAGTATTTTATCTTTGATAAAGAAGATTATCTCTTATCACGAATTGCGTTAAAGCAGCAATTAGATTATGTATAACAAATCAAACAATTCAAAGACGCGCCCGTTGAGAATATATTGAACCAACCGGCAAAGTTTTACAGAATCGAACCGAGGAGCTGTAAAATCAACTTCCCGCATTTGTATAAGGAGGCGTGAAACCAATCATTATGGCAATAAACTATCAAGTAAAACAAGGCGACTGTATTTCCAGCATTGCGTTTGAACACGGCTTTTTCGCGGATACGATTTGGAATCATCCGAATAATACCGAACTAAAGAAAGAACGACAAGACCCGAATATTCTGATGCCGGGCGATGTGGTTTTTGTTCCCGATAAACGGCTGAAAGAAGTCAGTGAACCGACCAACAATGTCCACAAATTCAGATGCAAAAATACGCCTGAGAAATTTAAGCTGCAACTGCTCCTCGACGAAGAACCGCGTGCGAATGAAGAATATGAATTGGAGATTGAAGATTTGAAATTTTCGGGCGTAACCGATAACGAGGGGCGAATTCAACATTCTATTCCGCCTAACGCCAAAAAAGGGAAATTGCTGCTGGCAAAAGGCGCGGAAGTTTATCAGCTTCAACTCGGAAATTTAAATCCGTCCGATGAAATTACCGGAGCGCAGGGGCGTTTGTGGAATCTCGGATTTTATTTCGGACCGATTAACGGAAAAATGTCCGAAGAATTGGAAGAAGCCGTTCAGGAATATCAATTCACGAAAAACATCGAGCCGGACGGGAAACTCAACCCGGCAACCATTGATGCTTTAAAGCAGGATTACGGAGCATAAAAATCAAACTCAGTTCAGTTATAAAATTGTAGAGGGAGAAAATTCCAAAATGAAATGGAGCGATGTTCAAATAACGGATGAAAAAGACAAAGTTTATACCGGCAAAGAAGCCAAGAGATTCGTCGCGGCTAATTGTCAGCCGATAGCAATGAGAACTACAACGGATGACGTAATCATTGTTAATACGAGGGCTTCGAGCGGCACTGGCGACGATAGACAGGTTAGACTGTTTTTATTCACGCATCTTTTGGGCAAGGCAAAAAGCCTGAAATTTTTAAAGGGAAAGGACTTTCAAAGAGAAAGCCTGCCGCTCGCCAGAAAAGATTGGAATCTGGTCAACGTCAACCCGGCAAAACTCAAAGTCCAGTTCATTTACAAGCAAGACGTGGAAGATTTAAGTGCGCCGAAATTCCTCGAAGATTCGACGGTCACGGTGAAGGCTTTACACGCGGAGTCGAACAATCTGTTAACAATGGAAACCGTCAAGGGCATCGCTGATTTCGGCGTGAGGATGCCCGGCAAATACAAGATTACGGCGGATTATCCTGAGTCGGACGAATGCAAATACGATGGGATTGATAAAACGCGCGATGTTGTGCTGCATCCAGCCAGCACGGAAATCGTCGAGTTTGAGGTCGAACCACTGTATCAGAAAGTGCAGTTCATCGCTCACTGCCTGTTGACCATACCTAATCAGATTTTCGTCGAATCTGAAGAGGATAAAGCAAAGATGCTTATTAAAACCGAGTCGGACGGAAAAAGATCGTTCGAGTTCCAAACTAATCCTCATAAAAAGAGTATGTATCAAATTGCCGACCTTAAGCCGCCGCTGCCGCCGGAGAAGGCAGCAATTTCCTACAGTAAGGAAACTGGAATTGGAACACTGAGCTTAAAAAAAATAATTCCGCCGATTGAGTATTGGAAGTTGGAGGAAGTAGAAACAGATAAACTTCCAAAAGAGGTAACAATCAAAGAGAAACTACAGGATATTCCGCCAGTTTATAGAGTTGAGTTTGAGAAAGGCTATAATCCTGACCCTCTTCCCGCAGTGCCGGGTGAGAGAGGAACGATAAACAAAAAAAGAGTTGATGTGACAACCCTGTCTATGCAAAAAAAACCTCTTTCGGATGAATACTGGACGCTGGAGGATTTAGATGAGAAAACTCTCGATGAAACATTAATAAAAATCAAAGAAAAAATCGGAGACGATCCTCCCGTTTATGCGGTTGAGTTTTTCGATGCGGGACCGGGCGATCTCAAACCGCCAGTGCCGAGCGATAAAGGAAGGTTTACTACAGAAATTACTAATCCCATCGAGTTAACATTGATGCAAAAACCCCGTCAGGAGGAATTCTGGAAATTGACCGAGTTAAATGATCATCCAAATCTTAAAATGATAAATATCGGAGAGCCGATTAAAACCAATCCTAATATGTATGAATTTACATTCAAACAAGGATTTGACAAGGACAGCCTCGACCCGTTGTTGAATGATGAAAAGGCATCTATCGTCACCTTTCCGGCGTGTAAATTAACGCTGAAGAAAAAACCCAAAGATGAGTGGTGGATGAAGAAAGATTTGGATCCGGCAACTTTAGACCCGGAAAAGATAGAGTTTATCGGGACTGAATCGGCAAATTCCAAGACCTTTAGAATAAAGTTTAAGCCGCGTGCCGTCTTTTATGATACAGCCGATTTGACAGGCAAATGGCAAGCGAAATATCACGGCTTTGTCGAAGACGGCGACGACATCAAAGCCCGCGTCAAGTTCGTCGCGGATACATTGGAAAAGGCTTACGTCGAGTCCAAAAAAGAGCCGACCATTCTCAAAGTCTTTATGATCCCGGAATGTTTCTTTCAGGGACTCTATGGGGCATATATTACCGATGATGCCGCCAAACTGGTGGAAATGCTTCAGAAACTGGTGGCGGGCAAAAAATGGAAGGATTGGGTTTTCAGCTTCGGAACGGTGAATCGGGTATTTGAAGGACTTCCGCCCGAAGGTATGACGCACGAGAAGCCGATCTACGAGATGGCGAATCACGCGCCCGTAATCAGAGGCGGATTGGGAGAATCCAGCTACGCTGGCGACGGTTCAACCCGGCTGATTCAGAAACTGGTCAACTCTGCTGAATTAGCGGATGAAGCCGACCTCATCCGCGATCCTCGCGCAAAGCGTCGTCAGGCGGTCAATGAAGAAGTGCAGTTCGAGGCGACAGAAAATGACGAGAAGGCAGCGAAATTTTTGGAAAGGCTTCTGCAAGTTGACAGGAAAGAAGGTAGTCCGGGAACTCTGTTCATCGGCGGTAAAGGCTTGCCGAGTCAATTGTGGCGCAATCCGCCTGAAATACTCGCCTCTGAATTCAAAGGTTTGAAGGAGCAGATAGAAGAATTTATCAGCAAACAGGGAATGGCACGAATCATTCGCCAGATACGAATTTCGGCAAACAACAAAGTCAACGCCCGCCCGCTGAAAGATTGGGCGTATTGCGCGACTGATGCCAATTTAGATACCTATTTGCCTACGCCGGAGCAAGCGACGCTGCTGGTTCTCAAAACGCAGTGGAACAAACTGTATGCTGAGTCGGAGTTCAACAAGTCGGAGTGGGAGAACGAAACAAATAGAAAGGCGACCGTTTCGACGGCTTTGTCCGATTTTGCTGCCGTCACAAAAAAATGCGGCTTCAATCTGACTTACCAGCAGACGGAAATTAAAAAGATAATTCAGGGTCTTAGAGACAATGATTTAAATGCAAAGGCATTTATACCGGATAAACCTGTGTTGTCCTTTGAGCCGAGTATTTTCCCGCTTTGGAGAAAACTGCTTGAACTCTGGATGGAAAACGAAGATGAAACGGTGCCGTTACAAATGGCGAAAGGAAGTATGAAGGTGGAAGATTACGTTTTTGCCGGACCGCGAAAACCGGGAGGCTGGTTCAAAAATGTAAATGACGCGCAAGTGAAAGATATGAAACCGTGCAAGCGGTTAGTCTTCGGACTTGAAATATGCGCCGACCATGCCGACGGGCGCATCAACCAAATCAATAAAGACCCGAATCTTATTGATATTGACATTCACCTTGTTCCTTCGGCTGGTATGAGTCCGAAAAACTTTGCCGCGCGAAAGGGAGGCTATCTTTTCAACTGCGATGGATGGAACCAGCAGCCCAAAGGCGGCAGAACGATTGTAACGAATCTTGACGGTCCTTCGCCGTTCAAGTTGAAAGTTCCTGACAAGCCGGATAAACCGATAACTCCGGTTTACCCGCATAGTGCCGTCGCCAAACGAACAGACGCTTTATTGGTCGAATCTTGTCTGGAGCCGACGACAATCGTGACGCCCGATGCGGAACTGAGCAAGGAAATCTTCGGCGACGGTCCGGGCGAGCTTCACTTTTACGAGCTTCAGGAACTTCCCAAATAAGATTAAGGTTGCGCCAAACATATTATTGCTCGATTTTATTCGGACCGTCTTCTAATCGGTTTTGCATTCGCCCGGCTAAATTCGCTACCGTGACGATCAATTCGGAAGATTCGACCGGTTTTGAAATGTGCATTTGAAAGCCGGAGCGCAGTGCCTGAATTCGGTCTTCGGCGCGGGCGTAAGCCGTCAGCGCGATTGCCGGGATTTTGCCTTGCTCACCCGGTAATTCTCTGATTCTACCGATTAACGAAAAACCGTCTTCGTCCGGCATACCAATGTCGCTGATGATGACATCGAAATTTCCGCTTCTGGTTTTCTCGAACGCTTCAGCGGCGGAACTTGCCGTAACGACGTTTGCGCCGCACGAATCAAGGACGAGTTTTAATACGTCGCGCGAATCGGATTCGTCGTCAACGAGCAGAACGCGCACACCGAAAAGTTCCGTCAGGTGATTTACCGGCACTTCGGTCTTTGCCGCCGGATGCACGCGCGGCACGTCGCTCGCCGGTTCTCTTCTGATTGGAAGCAGCGGCAGATTAACGGTGAACGCCGCGCCTTGAGCGTCGCCCGCGCTTTCGACCGAAACGATTCCGCCGTGCAGCTCGACGAGTTGGCGGACGATTGCCAATCCCAATCCCAAACCGCCGTGCCGTCTGGTCATCGAACCGTCGGACTGGCGAAAACGGTCGAAAACGAACGGCAGAAATTCCGCTTCGATGCCTTTGCCCGTGTCGCTGACGACGATTTCGACGTGCGAGTTGACTCGTTCCAGCCGCACCTGCACGCGCCCGTCTTTTGGCGTAAATTTCACGGCGTTCGAAAGCAGATTCCAAACGACTTGCTGAAGCCGATCCGGATCGCCGGAAATCGGTCCCGCCTGCGGGTCGAGCAGAGTTTGCAGACGGATGTTTTTGGCTTCCGCCGCCGGACGCGCGGCGTCAACTGCCGCCGTAATCACGCTCGGCAAATCAACGACACTCACATCGAGCCGCAGTTTCCCAGTGATAATCCGCGAAACATCGAGAAGGTCATCAATCAGTTGGTTTTGTGACCGCGCGCTGCGCTCGATGATAGCGAGTGCTTTTTTAGTTTCCGTTTCGCCTAGATTGAGAGTTTGAAGCATTTGCGCCCAGCCCAAAATCGCGTTGAGCGGCGTTCTGAGTTCGTGCGAAAGCGTGGCTAAAAATTCGTCTTTGATTCGGTTGGCTTGCTCGGCAATTTGCCGGGCTTCCTGTTCGCGGTCGAGCGATTCGTGAAGACTTTTGAGGACTCGCGCGCGTTCGATTGATTCCCAGAAACGATTGGCGACGAACGAAACCAATTCGATTTCTTCGGGCAGCCACTCGCGCGGAACTTTTTGATGTACCGCCATACACGCCGAATAACGCCCGTTTTTATGCAGCGGCACGCAGATAACGGCTTGAATGGATGTCAGCCGGTAAGCGGCTAAATCAGCTTCCGAGACTTGCGGGTCAGTGTTGACATCGTGAACGACATACGTCTGATTTTCGCGCATCAGGCGCAGAACTTCCGCTCCGAAATCAGCCATTCGATAACGCCCGACGATACTGTGCGTATCGCCTCTGGTGTAATCGCCGGGAATAAAGAAATGGTCTTCGTCTGCCTCGACTTCGGCGTAGGCGCAGCGGTCGGCTCCGAGATGTTCGCCGAGCAGACGCGCCAGAGTCAAAGTTATTTCCTGCGGAGTTTCCAGCGGTCGCACGGCTTCGTCAATTTCGATGATAAAACGATTGCGCCGGTCGATCCGCCGCTGCTCGTCAACGTCTGTATTCGTGCCGAACCAGCGAACGATTTGTCCGCTCTCGTCGCGCAGAGGGTTGACACGCGTCAGAAACCATCGAAATTTGCCGTCCGCGCCTTTGAGCGGAAACTCCATCTCGAAAGGCTCGCCCGTTTCGATTGAAGTTTGCCAGCGCGTAATGACTTGGGGCAATATTTCAGGGTCGTGAACCGATTGCCAACCCCAACCTTCCATATCTTCCGGCGCGGTTCCCGTATATTCAAACCAGTTGCGGTTATACCAGGAAATAAAGCCGTCGGCTTCCGCCATCCAGACTAATTGCGGCACGACTTCCGCCAAAGTTGAAAATTTTTGTTCCGATTTCTGACGGGCGTCTTCGCTTTCGATGCGTTCGTGAATGTCGGTATTGATTCCGACCCACTCGCGCACATTGCCGTCCGGGTCAAAAATAGGAACTGCGTTCGCGGCAAACCAGCGATATTCGCCTTTGACGGTTAAAATACGAAACTCGGTGCTGTAAAAAGTTTTTTCGCGCAGTGCCGTTTGCCAAATTTCGATGGTGCGTTCGCGGTCGTTTGGATGAATCGCGTCGAGCCAGCCCCATTTTAAAATCTCCTCGATGCTCTGCCCGCTGATTTCAGTCCAGACATCGCCGACAAAACTCAGTGACCCGTTCGGAGTTGCGTGCCAGACAGTTGTCGTGGTCGCTTCAATCAATGCGCGGTATCTTTCTTCCGCTTCGCGCAAAATCACTTCGGACTTTTTTCGCTCGGTAATGTTGTGAAAATAGACGGACAATCCATCGGGCGAAGGATAAGCGCGAACCTCGAACCAAGTGTCGAGCGGCGGATAAAATTCTTCAAAGATAACAGCTTTTTGACTGTTAACGGCTTTGTGATATTGCTCGTAAAAATCACTGCCTGTTGCTTCCGGGAATTCGTTCCAGACATTTTTGCCGAGCAAATCTTCGCGTCTGCGCTGCAAAAGCGTTTCTGATTGCCGGTTGAGATAAGTGAATCGCCAGTCGCGGTCAATTATGAATAATGCGTCGGTAACAGTGTCCAGAATCCGAAACAGGTCGGCACTTTCCGGCGAACTACCAGGTTGAGTATTCTCTGAGTGCATAGGTTTCTATGACTTAAATATACTTGATTGACCGACACACGGATATAACATCAAAAAGAATAAATTTGTTGACTCGCGCTTGCTAACCGTCAGCCATTTTGACGCTTGCTGATACAGTTACAAATTTGGCGAACCCAGTATATTTATGCCAGGACAAGAGTTGACGTAAGTTTGAAACTTCTTTTCGTCTATCTCAAACTCACGCCAACTCTTGTCCTGCTTGCTATTGCAGATAAGCCGCTTCAATCGGCGCGTCTGTGCCCAATCCGAATTGTGCGCCTGTAAATCCGCTTGTTGAGCGCATCAAATACCAAGTGCCGTTGCGGAAAACAGCAAGATCAGCTTTTCCGTCGCCATCGTAATCAGCCGGAACAGGCACATCCGAAGTTTCGCCAAAAGCGGCGCCGCTAAATCCTGCCTGACTGCCAAGCAGATACCACGTGCCGTCGCGGAAAACGGCGATGTCGGTTTTCCCGTCACCGTCATAATCAGCCGGAACGAGTTTGTCGGTTGCAGTCCCGAATTGAACGGCGGTGACAGCACTGTTCGAGCTTTGCAGGACATACCAAACTCCGCTTGATGGACGGAAAACAGCCGCGTCGGTTTTACCGTCGCCGTCGTAATCAGCCGGAACGGGTTTGTCGCCCGTCGTTCCCCACGGAATTGAAACGAAATCCGTGCCGGTCGAAGTTGCCGAACGATAGTAAAAAGTTCCCGTCGGATTGCCCGCGGTTCCGGGGCGATAAACCGCGACATCGGCGCGTCCGTCACCGGTCCAATCCGAAGGCAGCGGCACGTCGCCTTCCACGCCGAACTGGATAAATCGGCTGCCATTGCCGAATTGGTCGTTGATGTAGAAAGCACCAACATTCGGGTTATCCGCTTTCCAAATCGCCGGATCAGATGTTCCGTCGCCGTCGAAATCTGCCGGAGTAACTTTGAAGTTCGCCAGCGACGCGCTTTGCGCGCCCTGGAAAATATTTGCTCTGTATCCTTGGGCGGAGCCGAGCGTGTAAAAATCTATCCTGCCATCACTGCTGCGAGCGCGGACTGTGCCGATGTCGGCGCGTCCGTCGTTATCAACATCGAACTTCACACGCCGTGGAACTCCGAGTCCGAAAGATTGTTGGATATTGACGACTTGTCCGCCCACGGTCAAAGTCGTGTTGCGAGTCTGCGTCGTGTCGTTAAGTGCCGCGCTGATTGTCACCGTTCCGTTTCCCGTTCCCGTCGCGCCGGATGTGATGGTCAGCCAACTCGCGCCCGAAACCGCCGTCCAAGCGCAGTCTGGCTGCGTCATCACGGTAATATTTCTACTGCCGCCGATGCGCGGGATAAAGGTTTGGGAAGGTGAAAGAGCATAACCACAGCCGTCAACGACATACCGGGCAACCGCGATTTCTCCGCCCGCCGCGCTTTGCTGATGTCCGGCGGCGACGATTTTGCCGTCCGCCTGCAAGCCGACGGCAAATGCGCCGCCGCTGGTCGCCGCCGCATTCATTTCGGTGATCACGACGCTGTTAGTTCCGAAAAAATTATCGCCGCCTCCGGTCGGTAAATACCTGGCTACCAAAAAGCGCGCGCCGAAATTGCCGGCGGCGACGATTTTGCCGTCGGGTTGAATGGCGACCGAATTGAGCTTGTAATTGATTGACGCATTGCCCAGACTCGTCGCGTTGACTCCCCAAGAAAAATCGCCGGTCCCGTTCGCGTTAAAACGAACTGCCGCCAAGCCGTTCGTTTGTTGATTGCCGAATTGCGAAGAGCCGCCGACCACAACTATTTTGCCGTCCGGCTGCAAAGCCATCGCCGTCGCCATTGCGAGGCTACAGCAACCGCTGGCACTTCGGATGGCTTTACCGTCACCGAAGTTGATAGAAGGATCGAGCGCGCCCGAATCAAGATAACGAGCGATTGCAAAACTGAGCTGATTGTTACCGACGGTTCCGGCATCGCCGGCGACGGCGATTCGACCGTCCGGGTAAATCGCCACGCCGCGACCTCTATCAACAGTATTGCTACAGTTTCCGGTACAAAAAGCATCGGTCGTGACTAAGCCATCGGAATCGAAAGTCGCGTCGAGCGAGCCATTCGCCAGATAGCGGGCAACCGCAAAGTCGCTGTTTCTGCTCGAAGTCGTTCCGGCGACGACGATTTTCCCGGTCGGCGCAATCGCTACTGAAAAGGCTTCGTCGTTCAGATTTCCGAAATCAGTGACCGCCCGACCGTCACCGTCAAACGATGAATCGAGCGAACCGTCCGCGTTATAGCGAGCAATCGCAAAATCCTTGTCGCTGTTAGTCGTTCCGCTGACACCGACGACGACGATGCGTCCGTCAGATTGTAACGCGACGGCAAATGCCGCGTCACTCTTGCCGCCGAAATCCGTCGTCGCTTTGCCGTCGCCGTCGAACGTCATATCGAGCGTTCCGTCAGCGTTATAGCGAACCACGAGAAAATCCGAAGCCGGACTGTTCAAATCGGTCGCGCCGGCAACCACGATTTTTCCGTCCGGTTGAATAACCATACCGCGCCCGGTGACAGATCCCGCGCCGATGTTGGTTAAAACCTTACCGTCTGCGTCAAAGGTTGGGTCTAAATCGCCGGGAGCGGCAAATAATAATTGCTGCGCCGCGAGAATTATAATCAATACCGACAAAATTCGGCTGAACCGCAATAGTTGAACGACCGACAAATTGAAAATGGTTATGTTTTTCATAGTATTTCTTGACGTTGGAAGGATTGATTTTAGACTTTGCATAAAACTGAGACTTCATTTTCGCCATTCGACTGAGCAAGCGAGACGTTATTTTTTAAGTAGTGGGCGAACTTTACCAATTATCTCTAAAATTCGCGCTTTGCTTACGCCTCTAAATATTCTGCTGAAAACTTTTTCTGCTGGTTCGAATAAATGAAAATTGTGCGTCAACGCATTTTTTAATAATTAACATTTTACAGCATAACCCAACTTGCCGCTTATTGCATAAAAAACTTAGCCACTCAGCAACCTTGCCAATCGTCGTTTCGATGTGTTTTCTCATCAGCGATTTGTAGATTTACAGAGTTAAGGTTTCCGGCTGTATTTCGAGTCGAACTTACGCGGAACTTGCGGTTTGCTATTTTAACCTGCGCTAAATCATCAAAATCAATGATGTCGGAAAAACTCTTGGAATTTAATCTGAAAAGTGGTGTAATCTAGGCATTATTTTCTGAGGAGCTAAAAAAAATGAAAGGTTTCGGTAAATTATTCACCGCGGTTTTCGCAATCGTATTTATTGCATCATTCTTTGTATATTCGGACACTGCATCATCTCAAACGAGTAAGAAAACCTCTAAAGACGATTTTCAGAAGCCGTTGGCAATGCCCGCCGCCACGCCGCAATATCAAATTTATGACATTGGACTGGTGCAAACCGGTGATACCGCATCACAAGGATTCGGCGTATCAACCGGCGGCATCGCGGTCGGTCGTTCCGTCAGGAGCGGCGGGGCACAGGCATTCACGTGGACTCGCGGCGGCGGCATCAGCGGTCTGCCGAATCTTTCGGGACGCGCTTTTTGTGTGTCGAACGGAGCTAATGATAGCGGCGCGGTCGTCGGCACTTGTGCCGCCTCTTTGTTCGGCACAAGCCGGACGCCTGCTATCTGGCAGAACGGCGTAGTGTCGCAGCTTCCTCTTCCTGTCGGCGAAACGCTCGGCGATGCCAGCGACGTGAACGCTTCGGGCGTCGCAGTCGGTTCGGCGGGCAGCGGCAGCCTGCAGCGAGCCGTAGTTTACAGCGGAGGAAATGCGAACATTGTCGCCCAGACCACATCGAACGGAAGTTTTTTTGTGACCGCATTCGGCGTCAACGATTCGGGTCGGGTCGTCGGTCAGGGAATTGACCCGACCAATGCCGCCCGCAACGTCGGTATCGTTTATGACATTGGCGGCAGTAATGCATTTGAAGTCGGTGCATTGCCAGGTGCTAATGGTGCACTGGCTTTCGGCGTCAGCAATACGGGTTACGTCGTCGGTTCGAGTATGATGAATCAAGGCTCAGGGCTGCCGTTTATCTGGTCGCAGGTTGGAGGAATAACGGCGATTCCGCTTCCCGTCGGCACGACGCAAGGCTCGGCGCGAGCGGTTAATTCGGCTGGCTGGGCGGTCGGCACAGCTTCATCCGCATTTGCCATTCCGTTTCTTTATGACGGCACTGCCACCTATCGGCTGGCGGATCTGATTCCCGCTGGAACAGGTTGGGATTTATCAATGAATACGTCGTCGTCGGCTCTCGGAATCAGCGACAACAACATTATTGTCGGAACCGGCGTTTACAACGGTCAGATACGCGCCTACGCGATGGTTCCGGTTTCACGCACTCGGTTCGATTTCTACGGGTCGGGACGCGCCTCGTTAGCAACCGTTGGCACACAGAACAATTCTTTAATCTGGCGGCTGCGAAATAACGGCGGAGCGGGAGAAACTACCGTTGCTTTCGGGCTAAACACCGATGTTCAAACAGCTGCTGATTTTGATGGCGACGGACGATCCGACATTGCCGTTTTCCGCAGCGGAACGTGGTATTGGATTAGCAGTTCCAACAACAATTTCAATGCCGTTCAATTCGGACAAGTCGGCGACGTTCCCGTAGCTTTTGATTACACGGGCGACGGACGAGCGGAAGTTGCGGTTTACCGCGCAGGCATCTGGTATATGCTCAATCTCTCGAACAATCAATTTCAATCTATACAGTTTGGGATTGCGGCGGATAAACCGGTTCCGGCAGATTATGACGCTGACGGTAAAATTGATGTTGCCGTTTATCGCAGCGGCATTTGGTATTGGCTGAGAAGTTCGGACAACGGAGTTCGCGGCGTTCAGTTCGGCGCGGCTGCGGATAAACCTCTGACCGGAGATTACGACGGTGACGGACGAGCCGATCAAGCCGTTTACCGCAGCGGCATCTGGTATATTCTCGGAAGCACGCAAGGCGCTTTCGCGGCGCAGTTCGGTGCTGCCGGTGATATTCCGCTCGTCGGTGATTATACCGGCGACGGCAAAAGCGACATCGCTGTCTATCGTCCGTCGAACTCAACTTTTTATTGGCTGAGCAGCCCGACAAATACGACTTTTAGCTTTCAGCAGCAGGGATTGCCGAATGACGTTCCGGTTGCCGGTCAACAATGATTCGGCTTTATTCGGTCTAGTTTTCGCAGACACAAAATTTTTTCTTTCTCATTTAACCTTTTCAAATAACTAACGCTCTTTGGGCGCGGCGCTCGTCGCTTTAACTTTACCTTCGGCAGCATTTCCGGTTGAGCGCAATGGTTTAATTCAGGATTAAAAATGTTCGGATATATTTTGCTAACTTATTTCCTGATTTATTTCGCCGTCGCCTTCGTGCTGCCGTCTTATCGGGTCTGGAAAAGAACGAATATCAATCCGGTGACGTTTCGCGGCGCGGACACGGCTCACGATTACGTCGGAAAAGTTTTCAAAATTATGATGCTCGGTTTGACGCTAATCATTGTTCTTTACGTCTTCGCGCCGCAATTTTATCCATTTACGCTTCCCGTCGTCTGGTTGGAAAAGAAAACGGTTCAATTTGTCGGGCTTGGTTTGCTGTTGCTCTCGCTCGGCTGGACGGTCGCGGCGCAAATCGAAATGGGTAATTCCTGGCGCATCGGGATTGACGAGGAAAAAGAAACCGCGCTCGTCGAATCGGGACTTTTTCGCTTTTCCCGTAATCCTATTTTCTCGGGAATGATCGTTACTTTGCTCGGATTTTTTCTCGCCGCGCCGAACGCCTTGACGCTTCTGATTTTAGTTCTCGGTTTCGTTCTCATCCAAATACAGGTGCGTCTCGAAGAGGAATTTTTATCAAAAGCGCAGGGCGCAAATTACGATGAATATCGGCGGCGCGTCAGACGCTGGATATAACTTTCCCGACAAGCGGCACGCTTGATTATTTGACTTTCGTATCCGGCAGTCCGTTGTTAAAATGAACGAAACGGACAATCTGCCGGATTAACGAAATTTATGAATAATCTTCCCAGACAAACGCTCCGCCGAATTATCAGTAAATACGGCACGGAGATTAGCCGCGATGCCAGACGCTGCGAAAGTTTGCTGAATGATTTGTGCGGTTCGTATCGCCGGGAAATAAATGTTTTGATAACCGCCATTGATGAGCGGATTCCGTTTGATTTGCTAAACGGTGCGGGTTCAATGCCGTTGGAATTGCTTTTGAACCGACTCGAAAAGCGGCTCGAAGAACAGACCGCGATGACTGCCGAAGCCGCTCGTTGGGCAGTCGAATCGTGGGCGACGGCGTTGGATTTGGTGACCGAAGACGAAATTCATACCAGAATCAAACGAAGAGAATCCGCCGCGCCGAACGTAAAAGTAGAAGCATCTCAGCCGGATAGCAGCGGCAATGTAATTTCAAGCATCAATCGCCGCCAACCAACTCAACCGCCGCCCGTTCCGACTTCTCGAATTAATCCGCCGGTCAGACAACCGGCGCAGATGCCGAAACCTGCCCCGCCCAACGTTTTTCCGACTAATAATCAACCGGCAAATCCGATTTCCCATCAGCCGCCAGCGAGGAACCAGCCATTCACTACCGGAAAAGGATTCGGTATATTTCGCGGCTGTCTGTTCGTCGCCGCTTTACTCGCCATCGCGTCGGTCGTTCTGTTTCTCGGTGTTCCGTTTGCGATTGAAAAGATGCGCGAAACGCAATACGAACATAATAAAGAACCGCCGCGTTTTTCGGTCCGCTGAAAAGCGGCATCCGAATCAGAAAACTTAAAACGCATAAAAGTCATACACGAATCAAATCAATGCGCGAATTAACGCCGAAAACAAAAGGCTTTGTCGTGGCAAAGCGATTGCAGACAGGAAGCAAAAACTTAATTTTGTATTAAAATTCAAATAAGCAGAATAAGGAGAAACTTTTTATGATTAAACGACCCGGCGGCGAATTAGCATCGAGACCGCTGCATTTTATTTGGATCGCCGACAGTTCCGGCTCGATGGAGCAGGACGGAAAAATTCAATCGCTGAACACGGCGATTCGGGAAGCCGTGCCGCATATGAAAAAAGTGGCGGAAGACAATCCGAACGCGCAGGTTCTGGTGCGCGCCGTCAAATTTTCCAACGGCGCGCAGTGGCATATTTCGCAGCCGACGCCGGTTGCCGATTTCGGCTGGACGGATTTAGTCGCCGAAGGCGAAACCGATATGGGCAAAGCTCTCGAACTCGTCGCCGAGCAGTTGAAAATGCCGCCGATGAGCGACCGCGCTCTGCCGCCGGTTTTGGTTCTCGTGTCCGACGGACAGCCGACCGACGACTTCGATGCCGGACTAAAAGCTCTGATGGAACAACCCTGGGGCAAAAAAGCGGTTCGCATTGCAATCTCGATTGGTAAAGATGTTGACGATGAAGTTTTGCAGAAATTTATTGGCAATCCCGAACTCAAACCGCTCGCCGCTAACAGTCCCGAAGCATTGGTCAGACACATCAAATGGGCTTCGACCGCCGTTCTAAAATCGGCTTCATCGCCTGCCGCCGGAGCGGAAGTTCCCGCCGGAACGGACACGGCAAACGTGCCGATTCCAACCGCCGCGCCCGCGCCAGCCGAAGCTGCGACAACCGCCGGAACGCAAGACCCGAACGACCAGAATCCGGTTGACGACGTTTGGTAAGGAGTGCGAATGACAGAGAGAGAAACTCCGATTGAATGGCGCATCATTTGTGAAACCGTTCCCGGCGCGTCGCATCTCCGCGCCGGGATTCCGAATCAGGATTCACTTTTATACGTTCGCGAATCGAGCCGCAGTTTGCCGGTTGTGCTTTCCGTCGCCGATGGTCACGGCAGCCCGAAATGCTTTCGCAGCGATTTCGGTTCGCAATTCGCCGTTAAAAAAGCGGTGCAAATTGTCAGCGAATTTCTCGACGAGCGGCGCGGTAAATTTGATTTGGCGGAAGTTGAAAGCGTCGGAAAGGATTATTTGCCGAAAGAGTTTGTCAAAAAATGGAGAAAAACCGTTGAATATCATTTGAAAAACAATCCGTTCACCGAAGATGAATTCAAAAAACTCGAAGAAAAATCCGGCGCGGGCGCGAGAAAATTAGTCGAAGAAAATCCGCTGCTCGCCTACGGAACGACTTCCCTAATCGTGGCGATGGAAGAAGAATTCAATCTGTATATGCAGCTCGGCGACGGCGATATTTTGAATGTTTCCGGCGCGGGCAAAGTGACGAAACCTTTGCCGGAAGATGCCCGGCTGCTCGCCAACGAAACGACTTCGCTGTGTTTGCCGAATGCCGAAAACGATTTCCGCTTTTTCGTCCAAAAAAATTCTGCCGAAGCGAGTCCGGCGTTGATTTTGCTTTCGACTGACGGCTATTTAAATTCGTTTTCAGACGAAACCGGATTTTTCCAAGCCGGAACCGATATTATGCAAATGCTTCGCGCCGAAAACGGATTTAATGATGTTAATGATAACTTGAAAGCGTGGCTCGAAGAAGCGACTCAAGTGGGCAGCGGCGACGATTGCGCCGTCGCCATCATTTATTGCCCCGATGCGATTAAAAATTCTGACGGAACCGGACAAACGGATAAACTGGAATTCACGACAACCGAAACGCCGCCGTCAAAGGAAACTTCCGAGGCGATTGCCGCGCTGACCGATTCCGAAACCGTCACGCCCGAGGATTTGGAAGATGTAACGGTGACGATAACGATTAAAAAAGATAAAAATAAAATTTCCAAACCCGTGTCCCTCGCGCTCGCTGAAAAGGATTCCGCACCGCCGACTTTAGATAATTCTTCTGATTAATTTATGAACGCCGCGCCGCGTCAAAAACTCCGCGAGATTATCCGGCAGCACGGACGAATCATTATCGAAAATCCGCGCCGTCTGGAGAATTTGCTGCGCGATTACTGCGGAGAATTTCGTAGAGAAATTTCCGTGTTGACGATGGCGCTCGAAGAACACGCCGTTGCCGATATGCTCTCAGCAGCGTCCGCTCTGCCGCGTGAAGTTTTGCTGGCGCGACTGGCGCAAAGATTGTGCGACAATCTTGCTTTGTCGGAAAGCGCGGCGGTATGGTCAGTCGAAGCGTGGGCGTGGGCGTTGGATTTGATGACGGACGCGGAACTGACAGCGAGCGAAAACAAACGAGCGGCAAAGCAAAAAGTCATTGAAACGGCGAAAAATACTTCACCGCAAATTACCGCGCAAACCGCGCGGGCGAACCGCAATTCACAATCGAATCAAACGGCTCAAACAGGGCAGACAATTTCGCCGCAACTCGCAAACGTCGCGCCTGCAAATTCTGTTTTCAAAGTTTCGGCAAACGGCGGCGGAAATTATACGAGCATCGCCGAAGCACTGCGAAATGTTCCTGCCGATTCGCGGCTTTTAGTTCGTGAAGGTTTGTATCAGGAATCTATCGTGCTTGATAAAAACGTCGAAATCGTCGGCGACGGCGCGATTGAGAAAATCATTGTCAGAAGCGCAAATCAAGCGTGCGTTTCGATGCAAACCGCAAAGGCGGCTGTTCGCGGTTTGACTTTGCAGGGACGCGGCAAATCTTTCGGTAAATCGTTTTTCGCGGTTGACGTTCCGCACGGAGAATTGACTTTGGTAAACTGCCGAATCACTTCTGATTCGCTTTCGTGCGTGGCGATTCACGGCGCGAACGCGAATCCTTTTTTGAAAAATTGCTGGATTCACGACGGCGCGGATTCGGGCATTTACATTTTCGACAACGCTCGCGCTTCGATAGAAAACTGCGATGTTTATCAAAACGCGAACGTCAATTTAGCGATTATGCAGGGCGCGAATCCGGCGGTCAAAAGTTGCCGAATCTTTAACGGCGAAAACGGCGGCATCGTCGTTTGGGGAAACGGCGCGACGGGAATTATTGAAGATTGCGAAATTACCAATCATCGCCTGGCAAACATCGGCATCAGCCAGTCCGCCAATCCGATTTTTCGCCGCTGCACAATTTCCGGCGGGCGCGATTCCGGCGTGTTCATCCACCAAAAAGGCTACGGCTCATTTGAAGAATGCGACATTTACGGCAACCGCAAAGCGGAAGTTGCCGTAACCGACGGCAGCAACACAACTCTGCGCCGCTGCGCCATACACGGCGGACGCGAATCGGGCATTTTCGTCGGAAGCGCAGCGCGGGCGTTAGTTGAAAGCTGCAATATTTATGACAACGCCGAGGCGGGCATTTCAGTTCACGGCGAAAGCGTCGCTGCCGTTCGCCGCTGCAACATTCACCGCAACGGAACGGTTGCCGTGCGCGTAAAAGAAATGAGCCGCGCGGCGGTCGAAGATTCTGATTTGCGCGGAAATAGAATCGCGACGTGGGAAACCGAACACGGCGTGATTGTCGAGCGAAAAAATAATCGAGGATAGATTGAGTAAAAAAAAACGGAGAATCAACAAATGAATGACATCTTAAAACCCGGACAAACGATTCAGTGTGAGCCTTCGGGAATGCCCTGCACCATCGAAACGCTGCTCGGCGCGGGCGGGCAGGGCGAAGTTTATAAAGCCGAACTCGCGGGCGAAGCGGTCGCCGTCAAATGGTTTTTTCCGGCAATGGCAACGCCCGAGCAACGCGCCTCGATGGAATTGCTGATTAGAAAAGGCGCGCCGAGCGAGCATTTTCTTTATCCAATGGAAATTACAACGGCGGCTGGCGTTCCGGGTTTCGGTTATGTTATGCCGCTGCGTCCGAAGCGTTTCAAGAACATTGTTGATTTGATGAAGCGGACAATCGAACCGAGTTTTCGCGCCCTGGCGACCGCCGGATTAAATCTTTCGCACAATTATTTGCTGCTTCACTCGCAAGGTTTGTGTTACCGCGATATATCGTTCGGCAACGCATTTTTCGACCCGGACACCGGCGACATTTTAATCGCCGATAACGACAATGTTTCGGTTGACGGCGCGCCGGTTCTCGGCGTGTTGGGAACGCCGCGCTTTATGGCGCCCGAAATTGTCAGGGGCGAAGCGATGCCGAGCACGCAGACCGATTTGTTTTCATTATCGGTTTTAATTTTTTATATGCTGATGGTCGCTCACCCGCTCGAAGGCGAAAAAGAAGCGGCGATTAAAGCGCTCGATTTACCGGCGATGACGAAAATTTACGGCAAAGAACCGATTTTTATCTTTGACCCGAACAACGATTCAAATCGTCCGGTTCCCGGCATTCACGATAACGCGCTCGCCTTCTGGCGCATTTACCCGCAATTTTTACGCGACATTTTCATCCGCGCTTTTACAATCGGCATCAGCGACCCGAAAAACGGGCGCGTGCGCGAAAGCGAGTGGCGCGGCGAGATGGTCAAATTACGCGACGCGATTTTTTATTGCCCGCATTGTTCGCTCGAAAACTTCTACGATTCGCAGGCTGTTAAAGCGAGCGGCGGACGCGCCGGACTTTGCTGGGCGTGCGCCACGCAGTTACAGTTGCCGCCGCGCATTCGCATCGGAAAATCCGTCGTAATGCTCAACCACAACACACAGCTTTTTCCGCATCACGTTGACGAACGACGGTTATACGATTTTTCCGCGCCAATCGCCGCCGTCAACGCGCATCCGACTAATCCGAATATTTGGGGGTTAAAAAATCTTTCGGAACGAAATTGGTTTATCACGGCAGCGGACGGCACCGTCAAAGATGTTTCGCCGCAGCGCAGCGTCACTTTAGTCGGCAGCACGAAAATTCAATTCGGCGAAACTGAAGGCGAAATTAGAATTTGAAAGTTCAAGGAGTTATGAAAATCTATCAGACCGGATAGTTTCCGAAACGCTTTTCCACTTTAACCCGCTCGACCTGACGCTTGCTGGCAAGGTTGTATAATAATTCTGTCGCTAAAATTTAATGATGAGGCGTGAAAAAATATGACGGGAAAACAAACGGTTGCGTCCGAAAAATACATTGACCCGATTTGCGGAATGACGGTTTCGCCCGACGCGGCTGGCGGCGAATTGGAGTTTAAAGGACAAAAGTATTATTTCTGCTCGAAAGGCTGTCTGGAAACTTTCAAGCAGCAGCGAATCGCGGATTCGCCGGTCGTTCAAACCGATAAACCGCATTCGCACGAAGCGATGCGCGAAGATAAAAGCGGCTCGGAAATTGACCCGATTTGCGGAATGACGGTTAATCCGGCAACCGCCGCCGGAAGTTTTAATCACGCGGGAAAAATGCATTATTTTTGCTCGGCGGGCTGTCTGCAAAAATTTATCCGGCAAACGCAAGGCGCGCCGGCGAGCGGTTTTGTCGGAATCAGCCGCGCTAAAAAAGAAACGGTGCGGCACGGCGAAATGACGGCAACGCCGCACGGTGAATTCGTTGATCCGGTTTGCGGAATGTTGGTCGCGCCGGAAACAGCCGCCGGAAAATATGATTACAACGGCGAAACATTTTATTTTTGTTCGACGGGCTGCTTGAACAAATTCAAACAAAATCCGGCAAATTTTCTCGAAAAGAAAAAAGAGGAAAAAGTTTCGGCGTCGGCGAGCGAAGCGGTTGAATACACTTGCCCGATGCACCCGGAAATCGTGCAAATCGGTTCGGGAAGTTGTCAGAAATGCGGAATGGCGCTGGAGCCGAAAGTTATGACTTTGGACGACGCCCCCGACCCAGAATACGTTGATATGAAGCGGCGTTTTTGGATTTCCGCTTTCTTGACAATTCCGGTTTTCGTGTTGGCGATGGTAGAGATGTTGCCGAATTTCCATCAAATCGTTTCACCGAAAATTTCGCTTTGGATTCAATTCGTTTTGGCAACGCCAATCGTTTTCTGGGGCGGCTTTCCGTTTTTCGTGCGCGGCTGGCAATCAATCGGCAATCGCAGTCCGAATATGTTCACGCTGATTGCTATCGGCACCGGCGCGGCTTATTTTTTCAGTCTTTTCGCTTTGTTTCTGCCCGACGTTTTTCCCGTTTCGATGCGAAACGAACACACCGGATTGATTGCCGCTTATTTCGAATCGGCGGCGGTGATTACGACGCTTGTCCTTCTCGGACAGGTGTTGGAATTACGCGCCAGAAGTCAAACTTCGAGCGCGATGAGAGAGCTTTTAGGACTCGCGCCGGACACGGCAACGGTTGTTTTCGCGGATGGAACGGAAACGGAAATTGCGCTGAAAGACGTGCAAATCGGCGCGAGCTTGAGAGTCAGGGCAAACGAAAAAATTCCGACCGACGGCGTGATTACGACGGGCGAAACTTCGATTGACGAATCAATGGTGACGGGCGAATCAATTCCGGTCGAAAAAATTGTCGGTGACAAAGTTATCGGCGGCACAATCAACGGCAGACGCTCGTTTGTAATGCGGGCGGAACGCGTCGGCAGCGACACGCTGCTGGCGCAAATCGTCCGAATGGTCGGCGAAGCGCAACGTTCACGCGCTCCGATTCAAAGATTAGCCGATGTTGTTTCGGGTTATTTTGTTCCGGCAGTGATTGTCACAGCAATCATCGCGTTTGCCGTCTGGATGATTTTCGGCAGTTTTGCCTCCGCGCTGGTTGCGGCAGTTTCGGTTTTGATTATCGCCTGTCCGTGCGCTCTCGGCTTGGCGACGCCGATGTCAATTATGGTCGGAACCGGTCACGGCGCACGGCACGGCGTTCTGGTAAAAAAGGCGGAAGCATTAGAAATTTTAGAAAAAGTTAATTCAATTGTCGTTGATAAAACGGGAACGCTGACCGAAGGCAAGCCGCGCCTTCAAACGGTGATTTCTTTAGATAATTTGACTGAAAAGGAAATCTTAAAAATTGCCGCGAGCCTCGAAAAATCCAGCGAACATCCGCTTGCCGAAGCGATTATCAACGGCGCGAAAGAACAAAATGTCGAATTGGCAAAAGTGGAAAATTTTGAATCAGTGACGGGCAAAGGCATCGTCGGCACAATTGACGGCGCGCGCGTTTTGCTTGGCAACAGCAAATTGATGACGGACAACGGCATTAATTTTATATCGGACGGCGCGCGCGCGGACGAACTTCGCGCGGAAGGGCAAACCGTAATGTTCGTCGCCGTGAACGGAAAACTCGCCGGACTAATCGGCGTGGCGGACACGATTAAAGAATCAGCCAAAGAAGCTGTTGACGCGCTTCATCGGCAGAAAATCGAGGTCGTTATGATGACGGGCGATAATGCGAAAACCGCTGAAGCCGTCGCCCGAAAGCTCGGCATTGATAAAGTTTTCGCCGACGTTTTGCCCGAACAAAAAGCGGAGAAAATCAAAGAATTACAGGCGAGCGGCAAAACGGTGGCGATGGCTGGCGACGGCGTGAACGACGCGCCCGCGCTGGCGCAGGCAAACGTCGGAATCGCAATGGGAACGGGCACGGACGTGGCAATGGAAAGCGCGGACGTAACTTTGCTCAAAGGCGATTTGCGCGGCATTTTGCGGGCGAAGAAACTGAGCGAAGCGACGATGAAAAATATCCGGCAAAATTTATTTTTCGCGTTTGCTTATAATTTAGTCGGCGTGCCAATTGCCGCCGGAGCTTTATACCCGATTTTCGGTCTTCTGCTCAGCCCGATGATTGCAAGCGCGGCAATGACTTTCAGTTCGGTGTCGGTTATCGTCAACGCGCTGCGTTTAAGAAATCTGAAGTTGTGATGCCGGTAATTTTTATTCTTTCATTGAAGCGGGAGTTTTTCGTCAGTCCGGCATCGAACTTCTGAGACAGAACGAATTAAATTTGTTATTGATCAAAAGCATAAAATTACTTTTTCAATTTCGCCAGATTGATTCGGTTCTGCACGCCCGCGTGATGAAAATGACAGATAGCGATTGCCAGCGCGTCAGCCGCGTCGTGCGGCTGCGGAAGGGTTTTCATCTTCAACAGCAGCCGCACCATTTCCTGAACTTGATGTTTTTCAGCGTTGCCATAACCGACCACAGTTTGTTTGATCAGGCGCGGACTGAATTCTGAAATTTCCAAACCGGCTTTTTCGCCTAGTAAAAGAACCACGCCGCGCACCTGCCCGAGCTTCAGGGCGACTTTGACATTATTGGCGTAAAACGCTTCTTCGACCGACAAAACGCCGGGCTGAAATTTGGCGATAACGGCTTCGATGCCGTCGCTGATTTTCAAAAGCCGCTTGGAAAACGCATCTTTCGGATTGGATTTAACCGTGCCGAAATCAATTAAGTTATATTTCAATCCGTTGCCTTCGACCACGCCCCAACCGAGCGTTTCGCTGCCCGGGTCAATTCCTAAAACACGCATTGAAAGATAGTAAGATTGCCGTTTGATGAAAGCAAGCGACGACCATCGGCAGCGGCTGTTGGCAGTTAATTAACAAAACAAACCCCGGATTTCTGCCATTGATGGCGACTGCCGACTACTTCTGATGTGGCGGCATTTGTTCAATTGTCGTAAAATCAAACTCTGCTAATGAACGACGCACAGCCAACATCGTCAATCCGCGCACTGCTCGCCGGAATCATAGATTACGCGGGACTTTTTCCGCCTTCGCTGGTTTCGATGCCGCAGGCGGTCGCCAATTATGCGGCATATAAAAAGAGTCGGTATAATTGGATGCTGGGTCGTTTTGTCGTTCCTGCCGCACGGCTCGGCGAATTTGCGGAAAGCGCGAATCAGTTTTTTTCCGCCGACGAAGAAACGTGGCGGTTAAGCGTTCTGGCGGGCGAAGACATTTACCAGACCGTCCAGCAAATCGAAGAATTCAACCACGCGCACGCGCCGAATGTCATTGCGGACGCGCTCGAAGTCAAAGCGGAGACGAGTTATCAAATCAAGGAAATCAGCAATGCTTTAACCGACGGACTGGAAGCGTATTTTGAAATTCCAATCGGAGAATCGCTCTCCGATTCGATTTCGACGCTGGCGGTTTGCGGCAGACGCGCCAAAATCCGCACGGGCGGCGTAACCGAAGCGGCGTTTCCGTCCGTCGAGCTAATCACGAGATTTATGCGCGTCTGTCTGGCGGCGAACGTGCCGTTTAAAGCAACTGCCGGTTTGCATCATCCGCTGCGCTGCATTAAGCCTCTGACTTATGAAAAAAACGCGCCCGAAGGCACGATGAACGGATTCTTGAACGTCTTTCTCGCCGCCGCGTTTCTGCGTCAGGGTTATCAACCCAAATTGATCAACGATTTGCTCAAAGACAGACGAGCGGACAATTTTATGTTCGACGCAGACGGCGTTCTCTGGCGACAAGAGCATTTTATCAACAGTATGCAAATCGAAAATGCCCGAATCCGCAACGCGATTTCGTTCGGCTCGTGTTCATTCGTCGAGCCGGTTGAGGATTTGCAGGAAATCGGATTGCTGTAAATTCGTTCGCGGCAAAAACAATTAACAACCGACAATTATGATTGAAACCAACAATACACACGACAAAAACTTAAAAAGCTGGATTGATTCAGCTAACTCTGCGGACACGGATTTTCCGATTCAAAATCTGCCGTTCTGCGTTTTCACGCGCGCCTGCACTTACGAAAACGTGCGCGTCGGCGTTGCCATCGGCGACTTTGTTTTAGACATTTATTCGTGCTACGAATGCTGCCTGTTCGACGACGAATCTTTCACCGTCGCGGTCGGCACGAACAACTACTGCCTCGACCATTCGATAATGAAAAAGAATGCGGATTTGCAAAGCGCATTTCGCCGCCGTTTAATCGAAATTCTGTCGGAAGGCGCGGACGAAGACACGCAGAAAAACGTCAAGCGAAATTTGATTCCGATAGACGAAGTGCAGTTTTATATGCCAGCGCACATCGGCGATTACACCGATTTTTACTGCTCGATTTTCCACGCGACCAACGTCGGCTCGATGTTTCGCCCCGACAATCCGCTGCTGCCGAATTATAAATACGTGCCAATCGGCTATCACGGACGCGCTTCTTCAATCGTCGTTTCGGGAACGGAAATCACGCGCCCGAAAGGTCAAAATCGCAGCGATGAAAACGCCGCGCCGCAATACGTTCCCTGCAAAAATTTAGACTACGAAATGGAACTCGGCTTTTTCGTCGGCAGCGGCAACGAACTCGGCGAAACCGTTTCGATTGACGACGCGGAAACGCACATTTTCGGTTTGTGTCTGGTCAACGATTGGTCAGCGCGCGACATACAGGCTTGGGAATATCAGCCCTTAGGTCCGTTTCTCGCCAAAAATTTCGCCACGTCAATCTCGCCGTTCGTCGTCACGATGGAAGCTCTCGCGCCGTTTAGAATGAATGCTTTCGTCCGCGACGAAGGCGACCCGCAGCCGCTCGATTATTTATCGAGCGAAGCGAATGAAAAAACCGGCGGCTTCGACATCAATCTCGAAGTTTATCTTCTGACCGAAAAAATGCGCGAAGCGAACGAAGAACCGTTTTTGCTGTCGCGCTCAAATACAAAAGATTTATATTGGACACCGGCGCAAATGCTGACGCATCACGCCTCGAACGGCTGCAATCTGCAAACCGGCGATTTGATAGCGACCGGAACGGTTTCGGGAAAAGAAAAGAGCGAGCGCGGCTGTCTGCTCGAATTAACGTGGCGCGGCAAAGAACCGATTGAATTGCCGAACGGCGAAACGCGCCGATTTTTGGAAGACGGCGACGAAATTATTATGCGCGGTTTTTGCGAGCGCGAAGGTTTTCGCAGAATCGGTTTCGGCGAATGTCGCGGCGTGATTATGCCCGCCGAGTAGTTTTTAGCCACGAACAAACACAAAAGGACACGAAACAAATCAACAAATTTTCGTGTCCTTTCGTGTTTGTTCGTGGCTCAATCTCTTTTGTGGCAAAATGTAAGTAATGGATTTTATTCTCGACAAATTTCACGAAGAATGCGGCGTATTCGGAATTTACGGACACGCCGAAGCCTCGACTTTGACGCAGCTTGGACTTTTCGCTTTGCAGCATCGCGGACAGGAGGCGTGCGGCATTGTTTCCAGCAGTGGCGGAAATTTGCATCAATTTCGCTCGCAGGGATTGGTCGCCGACGTTTTGAATGAAGATGTTTTGAAGGATTTAAAGGGCGCGTCGGCGATTGGACATACCAGATATTCGACGGCGGGCGCGAATACGATTCACGAAGTTCAGCCGTTTAATGTGACTTGCCAGCACGGGCAAATCGCCGTTTGTCACAACGGGAATTTGCCTTACGCAAAGCAGAAGCGGCGCGAACTCGAAAAGCAGGGCGCGATTTTTTCTTCGACTTCGGACACGGAGACGATTCTGCATTCGATTGCCAGATGCGACGCGGGCAGTGCGATTGAAGCGATTGAGAAAGTTCTTAAAGAAACCGAGGGCGCGTTTTCGCTTTTGTTTCTCATGCCCGATGCTTTGATTGCTGTGCGCGACCCGCGCGGTTTTCGCCCTTTGAATCTCGGAAAATTAAAAGATGCGTGGTGCGTCGCGTCGGAAACTTGCGCGTTTGATTTGATTGATGCCGAATACGTGCGCGAAATAAAGGCGGGCGAAATGCTCGTCATCAACGAAAGCGGTTTGCACTCAAGTTTTCCGTTTGAAGAAAAACCGAAATCGGTCTGCGCGTTCGAGCATGTTTATTTCTCGCGTCCCGATTCGACGATTTTTGGGCGTTCGGTCAACGAATCGCGTCATCGAATGGGCAAACGGCTCGCCGTCGAGCATCCGGTCGAAGCCGATTTAATCGTTCCCGTTCCCGATTCGGGCGTGGCGGCTTCAATCGGCTACGCGGCGCAGTCGGGCATCAATTTCCGACAGGCGATTATTCGTAATCATTACATCGGGCGCACGTTTATCGAGCCGTCGCAATCAATTCGCTCGTTCGGCGTGCGTTTGAAATTGAATCCGATTCGCGATTTAATAAACGGTCGGCGCGTGGTTTTGGTTGACGATTCGATTGTGCGCGGCACGACCTCGAAAAAAATCGTCCAGATGGTTCGTGAAGCCGGCGCGAAAGAAGTGCATATGCGAATTTCGTGTCCGCCGACCGTTTCGCCTTGTTATTACGGCGTTGACACGCCGCGCAAGGCGGAACTTATCGCCGCGCAAATGTCGGTCGAAGAAGTTTGCCGCTACATCGAAGCCGATTCTTTGGGTTATCTTTCTTTGACGGGAATGCTCGAAGCCATCGGATTGGAAGAAAATTCGTCGTGCGTCGCGTGTTGGAACGGCAAATATCCGACAATGGTTGCCAACGCTTCGCCGACGATTGATAATAGTTAGCGGTTAGCGGTTAATCGAGAATCAAAAAAATTAACCGTCAGCCTTTAGCAATTTTATGGAGGTATTTATGAAAAAGATTTTATCGCTGTCAGTTGTTATGACATTGACGCTGTTTATTCTGGCGGCGTGTCAGACGGCTTCGACCAGCTCGACCGACAACAAGAATACGGCTAATAAACCGGCGAATGCAGTCGCGCCGAAAGCCGACGACCACGGACAGGCAGACGACGCGCCGCGCATCACTTTGGCGGAGGCGAAAAAAGATTTCGACGCGGGCAGCGCGATTTTCGTTGATACGCGCCCGAAAGCCGCCTTTGATGTCGAACACATTAAAGGCGCGATTAATATGACGACCGCCGATGTCGAAGCGCGTTACAAAGAAATTCCGACCGGCAAGAAAATCATCGCCTACTGTTCCTGACCGGCGGAACACACGAGTGCCGGTCTGGTTACTCAATTGAAAACCAAAGGAATTGAAAATGCTTATGCTTTAGTCGGCGGAACGAACGCCTGGAAAACGGCGGGTTATCCGATGGAGAAAACTGAAAGTAAGTAGCCTGAGTCGAGCAACGGCGTGGTGAGAACACGCGGAGAATGAAAGTCTTTCGTTCGGGATAAACAGCAACCCAAAAATTTTGCCGATGTACTGATAAACCCGAAAGAAGCCGGTTTGAATCCGGCTTGCTCAATCTAACCGAAAAACGCCGAATTTGCATTCGACAAACAATCGCAAATCCTTTCCGCCGCTCGACCGTCCCAGAGCGGCGGAATTTTTTTGTTCGTCGTCGCTTCGCGGTTTAGAACTTCAAAAGCGGCTTCTTGAATTTTTGCGGAATTTGTGCCGACTAAAACATTCGTGCCGTGCGAAATGGTAATCGGGCGTTCGGTGTTTTCGCGCAGCGTCAGACACGGAATCGAAAGCGCGGTGGTTTCTTCCTGCAAGCCGCCCGAATCGGTTAGGACTAACTTCGCGCCGCTGTAAAGACGCATAAAATCCAGATAGCCGAGCGGTTCAATCAATTTGATATTTGATTTTTCGATTCGGTCAGCGAAACCGAATCGCTCGATATTTGCTCGCGTGCGCGGGTGAACGGGGAAGATAATCGGTAGTTTTTCGGAAATTGAACCGAGCGCGTCGAGCAGTCCGCCGAAAACATTTTCATCGTCAACATTTGACGGACGATGCAGCGTCACAACTGCGTAGTCAGTTCCGACTAAATTCAAATCTTCCCGAACGCCGGAATTTTCCGCCAATTTCAAACTGTAAAAAAGCGAATCAATCATCACGTTGCCGACAAATTTAATTTTATCTGCGGCAACGCCTTCGGCTTTGAGATTTTCGTCCGCGTCCGGCGAAGTCGTTAAAAGCAAATCGGAAATCGCGTCGGTTAAAATGCGGTTGATTTCTTCGGGCATCGAGCGGTCGCGTGAACGAAGTCCGGCTTCGACGTGCGCGATTTTAACTCCTAGCTTGGCGCAAACCAGAGCGCAGGCGATTGTTGAATTGACATCGCCGACGACTAAAACCCAATCGGGTTTTTCCTGCAAAACAATCGGCTCGAAAGCCGTCATAATCCGCGCCGTCTGAACCGCGTGCGAGTGCGAGCCGACTTCGAGATGATAATCGGGCGGCGGTATTCCTAAATCCCGAAAAAACGAATCGGACATCGCCTGGTCGTAATGCTGTCCGGTGTGAACGATGAGCGGCTGAAACTCATTTGCGCGCCCGCGCATCTCGCGATGAATCGGCGCGATTTTCATAAAATTCGGGCGCGCGCCGACGATATTTAAGATTTTCAGCATAAATTTTTTTTCCTGATGCAGAGGAAATCTAAAACAATTTAACCACAGATTGACACAGATAAACTCAGACTAAAGACAGATTTGTTTTAAATTTAATCTGTTTTCTATCCGTGTCTATCTGTGAAAATCTATGGTTAAACTTCTTCTCTTGATTTTTACAGTCTGACGATTTTCGCCTTGCTCGCGTCGCGCATATCTTCTTTCAGCGCGTTCCGAGTGTCCACAATGACTTTGGAGAGTTCGCAGACGCGGCTGTAATCAACGTCCGAATGCTCGGTGCAGATGACAACGCAATCGGCTGACCGGATTAAATCATCGGTCAATTCCTGATTATAAAGCGGCTCGCCGTCGCCGATAGTGTAAGCGTGGTCGAAAGTAACTTCCGGCACGAAACCGTCGTGATAGACGACTTCTGCGCCGCGTGAACGCAGCAAATCAATCACGGACAAAGCGGGCGATTCGCGCATATCGTCAATGTCTTTTTTATACGCCACGCCCAAAATCAAAATCTTCGCGCCCTTAACCGACTTTTCGTTTTCGTTCAAAGCGTCACGCACCAAACCCGCAACATATTTCGGCATCGAGGAATTTATCTGTTCGGCTAAGGTTATAAATTGCGAATCGAAACCGTGCTGACGCGCCTTCCAACTCAAATAATGCGGGTCGAGCGGAATGCAGTGACCGCCGATTCCGGGTCCCGGATAAAACGGCATAAAGCCGAACGGTTTGGTCGCGGCGGCGCGAACGACTTCCCAACTATCTATGCCGAGCGCATTGCAGACCTTCGCCATCTCGTTCGCCATTCCGATATTGATGGCGCGGAAAGTGTTTTCCCAAAGTTTGCACGCTTCGGCGACGCGCGCGCTGGAAACGGCGTGAACCGTGTCAACGATTTTTGAATATAAAAGCGCGGCGACTTCCGTCGAATCTTTGCCGACTCCGCCGACGACTTTCGTGATGTTGTGCGTTTGAAACTGCGGATTGCCCGGATCAACTCTTTCGGGCGAAAAGGCGAGCAGAAAATCTTCGTCGAGTTTCAAACCGGCTTCTTCAATCATCGGCTGCAAAATCTCGTCGGTCGTTCCCGGATAAGTGGTTGATTCCAAAATCACCAGTTGCCCGCGACGCGCATATTTTTTAATTTCTTCGCCCGCCGCGAGGATAAATGACATATCAGGGTCTTTGGTTTTCCTCAAGGGCGTGGGAACGCAGATGATGATGACATCGCATTTATTCAACTCGGAAAAGTCGGTGGTGGCTTTGAACTTTCCCGCGTCAATCGCCTTTCGTACGTTTTCCGAAGGCACGTCAACGATGTGCGAATTGCCGGTATTTAATTCGCCAACTTTTTTTGCGTCAACTTCAAACCCGATGGTCGGGAAATTTTTCAAAGCAAATTCGACAATCAGCGGCAAGCCGACGTAACCGAGTCCGACGACGCCGATACAGGCGCGGTTTGAAGCAATCAGATTTTTTATTTCTTCTTTAATCATTAAATAATTTATTGGTTTTTGGTAATGTGATTTTTATTGAAGGCTGCAAGTATTCAAGATTATGCGAAGCCTTTGTGTTAGTCAAGAATGTGTTTCCGCCGTTAAAATTTGTGTTACAATGCTCGTAGTTTAACCTCTAAAATTTTATGGAGGACTCTGCTTAAACTAAAATTCTCAATCGCATCGAATCTCCAAACAGTTTATGAATCTTGAAATTTATTCGACCAATCCGGTCGTTAAAGCAGTCGTTTCAGGAACCGCGCCGCGCCCGGCGCAGCTTGCCGCCGCTCGCGGAGCTTTGCCGCTGCCGCAGAACGATTTGTTGGAAATCCTGGTCGCGCTCACGCAATCCGCCGACGCGGAATTGGCGGAAAGTGCCAAACAGACGCTTTTCACGCAGGACAAAAGCGAGCTGGAAAGCGTCGTCAAATCAAGTGACATCGCGCCGCCGGTTCTCGCTTTTTTCGCCGGACAGGAAGACCAGCCGAAGCTCGTCCACGAAGCGATTTTAGCCAATCCGAAAACGCCGCCCGCCGCGCTGATCAATTTCGCCCGCCGCAGTTCGCACGGCGATTTGCTCGAAATACTCTCGCTCAATCAACAACTTCTGATCGGCACGCCGCAGATTATTGACGCGATTATCGCCAATCCGTATCGCACGGCGGAAGCCGAACGCCGCGCGGCGGAAACAAAGCGCGAATTTTTCCAGAAGGAACGCGGAGCGCAGCAAATCGCTAACGAACTGCGGGCGCAGGGAAAAAACGCGGCGGCGGAATTTGTCGAGCAAGCGGAATTTGCCGACGGTTTGCAGGAAACCGCTTCAAAATCGAGTTTATCTTTTGAAGATGCCATTCTGCTCGCCGAACACATCGAAGTTCCCGACGCGGAAACCGATGACAGTTGGCTTTTCGCGGATTATCTCGAAGAACTCTACGAGGAAACCGAAGAACAGCGCGAGTTAATCGTCAATAAAATCCTTGGCGAACTCAGTTCCGAAGACGACGAAATTTCCGGCGAGCGCGTGGCGATGATTAACCGCATCTTGCGGATGGGAATGAAAGACCGTGTGAAACTGGCGATGAAGGGCGACCGCGAAGCCCGCAACATTCTTATCCGCGACCCGAACCGCATCGTCGCGCAAGCCGTTATTCAAAACTCGCGCATTACCGAGCAGGAAGTCGAAAAAGTAGCGACGATGCGTTCCGTCCCCGAAGACGTTCTCCGACAAATCGCCATCAATCGCAATTGGGCGCGAAATTATTCGATTATGCACAATCTCGCCCGCAATCCGCGCACGCCGATTGCCAACGTCATATCAATTTTGACCAGATTACAACTACGCGATTTACAGGCGATGATGAAAAACCGCAACGTCTCCGACGCAGTTAGAAAACAAGCGTTGAGATTGGTGACGGCGCGACAAGGAAGATAGAAAGTGAAAATTGAAAAGTGGGAAAACAGGTTTTCCACTTTTCAGGTTTCACTTTACAAAAACTCCATAATCCGCCCGTGTTTGACGAACGAGCCAGCCATATCGGTCAGCGTATGACTCGCCGCGCCGAGCCATAAACCGGCGAACAGCGACGGGAAGGCGTATTCGCCCAAATCTCCGCGAACGTATGCGCCGATTGAAGTCCAAACCCGCGCAAACTCCATCAAATCCGGCAGTTCGCCGCCCGCATACCAGCCGAGCGCATAAATCGGCAGAAACGAAACCAAAGTTAATGCGCCCATAAAATAAACGATTCGCAAAAAAGTCCCGAAAATCAAACCGTGCGACCAGCGCGAGCGGTGCGCGAAAAACGCCTGATAGGGATACCAGAGATATCGGAAAATGCCCCAACGCGTGTATTGTTTGGAATGCGTGTCGAGATCGGGACCGAACATCAGACCGCCGAACGTAAAAGCAGCGGTCACGACCAGCGACAGCGGAAAGCTTTTAGTGAACTGCCACGTCGCCGCGAAAACGGGCGCGACAAAAAGAAATGTAACTGCATCGTGTGTTTTTCCTGAAGGCACAAATTGATTTTGGATTTTAGATTTTGGATTTTGGATTTCGCGGAGGAAAAATCCGTTGATTTATTTTACTCGAACTTCCGGCGATTACCAATAAAATTTTTGCAAAATGCTTTCGGCAGCGTTCGGGGTTGGCAAATTGCCACCCAAAAATGCGGTAAACAGGCGATTTTGTTAAAATTTAGATTTGGTATTCGGCTTGCTGAAATATCATTGTGGTTAAAATTTGAAGCCTGAAACATATTTTGATGAAAGACTTTTGGCAAAAATTAAAAACGACTTTGGCGATGATAAAGTTCGAACATACTTTGTTCGCGCTGCCGTTTGCTTTTCTGGGCGCGGTTCTGGCGGCAAACGGTTTGCCGACCGTTTGGCAAATCGTCTGGATTACCGCCGCGATGTTCGGCGCGCGTTCGGCGGCGATGTCGTTTAATCGGATTATTGACAGAAAATTCGACGCGGAAAACCCGCGCACGGCGAATCGCGAACTGCCAAGCGGAAAACTTTCCGTCAATTTCGCGTGGATGTTTTTCATATTTTCCGTTTTATTGTTTGAACTCGCCGCGTATCAGCTCAACTGGCTGACTTTTGCTTTATCGCCCGTCGCTTTGTTGAGCATTTTGGGTTATTCCTACGCGAAACGATTTACGGCGTGGGCGCATTTGATTCTCGGCTGGGCATTGGCGATCAGCCCGACCGCCGCGTGGATCGCCGTGCGCGGCGCGATTGATTCGGAAGTGCCGCTTTTACTGTCTCTACTCGTGATGATGTGGACAGCCGGTTTCGACGTGATGTATGCGTGTCAGGATTTCGAGTTCGATAAAAAAGCCGGCTTGCGCTCGATTCCGGCGCGTTTCGGCATCAAAAATTCATTAAACATCGCCCGAATTTTCCACTTTCAGGCGTTCATCGTTCTGGTTCTGCTGTATCTCGTCACCGATTTGGGCTGGTTGGCTCTGATTGGCGTTTTCGCCGTCGGCGCGTTGATGATTTACCAGCATACTTTAGTCAAACCAAACGATTTATCCCGAATGAACGCGGCGTTTTTTACGACGAATGCATTTGTCAGCATCATATTATTTGCGACATTCGGCGGCGCGGTTTTCGCATCTAAACTTTGAAACAAAATGAAACTTCCAACCTTACAAGGCATTATCAAAAGAAGAATTTTGGTCAATTATCGAGCCGAGCCGGAAGCGATACAGAAAGTGCTGCCGCCGCAGTTTCGCCCGAAATTATATCAGGGAAAAGCGGTGGCAGGAATTTGTCTGATTCGGCTCGAACACATTCGCCCGAAACACATGCCTGAATTCATCGGCATCAGCAGCGAAAACGCCGCGCATCGCATCGCTGTTCTTTGGGAAGATGAAACGGGCGAAACGAAAGAAGGCGTTTATATTCCGCGCCGCGACACCGATTCGTTTATTAATCACGTCGCGGGCGGCACGCTTTTTCCGGGCGAGCATAACGCGGCTGACTTTTCGGTTACGGAAAGCGAAAAAGAAATTGATTTTGCAATGCGTTCAAAAGACGGAACGGTTGAAGTAAATTTGAAAGGACAAATTTCTGAAGATTTGCCCGAAGATTCTATCTTTTCTTCAATCGCCGAAGCGTCCGAGTTTTTTGAAAAGGGTTCTTTGGGTTATTCCGTGACAAGCAGCGGAAAGGAGTTAGACGGCATTAATTTAGAAATTAAAAATTGGAAAGTCGAAGCGTTAAATTTGGATTCGGTCGAATCGAATTATTACGAAGATGAAACTGTTTTCCCGAAACATTCAATCGAATTTGACCACGCTTTGCTTATGCGAAACATCGCGCACGAATGGCATAGCGCGCCGGTTTTTGAATTAAAATAGTTTTTATGGCTTCCCGAAAAAGAAACATCGCCTGTCTGGAATCAATGTGGGACAACCGCACGGAAAACCGC
>CBDUBY010000006.1:0-40260 GCA_965365505.1 uncultured Pyrinomonadaceae bacterium
TCTTATACAACTTCATTTTCGCTGACTGCTTATCAAATTTTTGGGTCATGACTAGCGAAAAGTAAGAATATAATACTTAAAGCTAGCGATGACAGATAGTCGCAAAGTTTACATACGCGCTCAAATTTCGCGCACTAAATTTCGTCAAATCCTGAAACTTTTTGCCCTTGATTTGACGGCTTCTCAGATTGCTGTTGTAACCAATCTGAATCGTAATACAGTCAACCGCTATTTGACATTAACTCGCTCATTGACGCGCCGATTTTTGTGAGCAGGAATCGCCGTTTGCCGGTGAAGTCGAATGCGATGAATCCCGACTATCGGTTCGCGCCACCAGAAAGGCAAGCGCGGTCGCGGAGCCGATAATAAACACATCGTGTTCGGCATCTTCAAGCGTAACGGAAAAGTTTGCACGGAAATCGTCAAAAACGTGAAAGCCAGGACATTACAAGCAATTATCAAAGGTCGAGTGGATTTACAATCGATCGTTTACACAGGTGGTTTTCGCGCTTATGATTCGATTGTCCGTCTCGGTTATCAAAAGCATTACCGAATTTATCATCAAGACAATTACGCGGTCGGCGATGTTCACATCAATGGGATCGAAGGTTTCTGGGGATATGCCAAAGTCCGACTTGTTAAGTTTCGCGGTTTATCAAAGAACACGTTTTACTTGCGCTTAAAAGAGTAGAAGTTTAGATTTAATTGTCGAAAGCATTACTTGTATAAAATGCTGCTTAGAATTACCAAGAAAATCATTTCGCTAATCATGACCCTTAGTTTTTCTTTCTAAAGCAAAAATAAAGAAGGACGCCAAATTTAAATTTTGCGTCCTTCTTTACTTTTGCTTAAATTCGGCACTATTGCGCCTCTGCATAAATCATAATCTACCCGATGAACATTTCGTCCTCAGTATAAACGCGGTCAATCTGCTTCGGCGAAGGCGCGAACAGAACTTCCAGACCTTTTCGCACGCCAGCCATTACCGCCGCAATTTCCCGCGCCGGTTCGACGATTTTCGCTTCGATATAATCGGCGGTCGTCACGACCTGCAACTGCGTTCGGTCAATCGTTCGGCTGACGAGTTCGACTTTATCTTTGGCAACAATTGCCGTTTCGCCGACGAGCAGTTTCAATTCGGCGACTTCTTCACGGATGATTCCGGCTGATTCGCTAAAGTATTTCGTCGCCGTCGAAAGATTCGCGGAAATTTCCTTGAACTGCACGGAAATTTCCGCGCCCTGTATGCTGATAGCGTTGACTTGCGCCATTAACGGGTCAATTTTATCAATTATCGGATTTACTTTTTCCTCAACCCGATTAACTGTGCCGATCACTTTTCGCACGACTAAAGCAATCGCAATCAACGCAATCGCCATCACCACAAAACAAACGGCGATGACGATTGACGCAATCATTATCCAAAAAATCGGGTCGCTGGCATTCATAATCGTTCGAATTTCTAGCTGTCTTTATTCATTTCATTCGGGTCGAAAGATAAGCCTTCTTTAATGGGATAGCTCGGACGACCTTCAGCAATCGTTTTCGTGTCGGTGCGCCGTTTTTCGTCGGCGTATGCTTCCTTTCCGGCTTCGAGCGCGGCGGAAAACGGGTTCGACGCGCTCGATACCGCGCCTTTCGCTTTTTCGGCAATCGCACCGGCTTTTTCCTGCGCCGTCGAATAAAGCTCGCCGGCTTTCTCGCGCGTTACTTCATAATAATCACCGGCTTTCTCGCCGACCAGCGTATAAGTTTCCTTGCCTTTTTCCACGCCTTTGCGCGTCACGTCGGCTATGTCGCCGCGCAGTTCGTGACCCGACTTCGGAGCAAAAAGCAGCGCCAGCAGTGCGCCGATGCCGCCGCCAATCAATAAATAAGTCAACTTTGTCGTCGCGCCGTTTTCCTCGCGTTCATATTCGTGTTTCATAAAAATCTCCTTTTTTGCAGAAGTGTCTGCGATAAAAAATCGTTAAATTTACGATACGGAAAATATAGCAGAAGAATGAAACATTTTCCATTTATCAATTTTCATTTTTAATTTCTCATCATAAAAATTGCTGTCGGCGGCGGCACATAAAATCATCTGACTCGCGCTTTAACCGTTCGCGGAATAAGTTGTGAATCAGGCAGAATTTCGACGGCGCGCCAGAGTTTATCAGCAAACATTTCCCTGACCTCGCTCGCCTGATTAAAACCGATTTCCATCAACAAAAAACCGTTCGGCTTTAAAAATTTTGGCGCGTTGTCAACAATTCTTTTAACGATTGAAAGTCCGTCGCCGCCGTCGGTCAAAGCGGTCAGCGGTTCGTAACCGCCGACTTCCGGCTGCAAGGTTTTTACGTCAATACGCGAAATATACGGCGGATTGGAAGCGATTAAATCGAATTTCTCAATGGGCAGATTTTCAAAGACATCGGAAATCCTCAGTTCCAGACGTTCGGCAACTCGATGAGTTTCCGCATTTTCCCGCGCCACTTTCAAAGCCGCTTCGGAAATGTCCAGACCAATTGCCGTTGCCGTTTTAATCGAGTGTAAAAGCGAAACGGAAATGCAGCCCGAACCGATACCGACTTCGCAAAATCTCGCGCCGTTTTTCAAAATTTCTATCGCTGCCTCGACCAGCAATTCCGTCTCGGGACGCGGAATCAAAACGTCTTTTGTGACCGCGAAATCCAAGCCGCAGAATTCCTGTTTGCCCACAATATATTGAAAAGGCTCGCGACGGGCGCGGCGCGTGATGAAATCCCGAAAGCGTTTTTCTTCGCCGGTCGTTAATTCATATTCGGAATGCGCGACGAGGAAAATTTGATTTTTATTTAATGCAAGGGCGAGCAGCGATTTGGCTTCGCGCGCAGGTTCGGCAACGCCGCTTGCCGTTAAAACCGCCGTCGCATTTCTGAGCGTTTCGGAGATATTCGGCATCACAATTTAACGGCTCTAGTGGCGATAAATGTCGGCGCGTATTTGTTGAGCGCGGTCGCTTTGTCCGACCAGTAATCTTCGTAAAAACCGCTGATAAGAAAACCCGCCGATAACTGCCCGCCTATTTGCTGTTCGAGCGTGTGGCTAAAAGCGAGCGGCTCGCCCGCGTCCATATATTTACTGCGTTCAGCTTCGTCGAGCGATTCCAAATCCGAATACGGCAGCGAGTATTTCACGCGCAAAATTCCCTGTTCCTCGTCAGCGATGCGGTCAAAGATAAAGAAAAACGAATTATGAAAACCCGACAGCATTACGCCGCCGTCGCGCAAAACGCGAAACGATTCGCGCCAGACGGGTTCGAGATTCGGCATAAAACAATTCGAGCAGGGATGAAAAATCAGATCGAAACTTTTCTCCGCGAAACGCGACAAATCAGCCGCGTCGCCTTTTTCCAGACGAATTTTCAAATCATCTCTATCGGCAACGAATTTATCCTGCTCCAACTGCTTCGCCGAATTATCGAATGAAACGACATTCGCGCCTGCCGCCGCTAAAACCGGAGCCTGCTGTCCGCCGCCCGAAGCCAAACACAAAACGTCTTTGCCGCGCACGTCGCCGAACCATTCGGGCGGAACTTTTTTTATCGGCGTGAGAACCACGCTCCAATCGCCTTCGCGTGCTGCTGCGATAATCTCAGCACTCACAGGAACGCTCCATTCGATTTGCCTCTCGACTTCCTTGTCCCAAGCCCAACTGTTGTAATCCTGAACGTTCATAAAATCAAAAATAATCTGCCTCAAACGAAGCGGCGTTTTTTTAATCTTGCCGACAGCCGACACCGAATGTTATATTCTTATTTAGCTTTCGACGCAAAGTTTTCAATCTTAATTTTTAAGGTCAGATAAACTTTCCGACTCTTCCGAACGTCTGGGCTAGAGTTTTTCGGCATCTCGTCTAAATAAAACATTATAATCTTTTTGATTTTGATTGCGCCTTTTGCCGCTGGCTCGCACCGCAGACATTCTCTCCTTCAAACAAATAAAAAGAGGTATTACTGATGTTGTTTTTCCCTGCAAACAAACTTTCGAGAATTTATTCCGCAATCATTTTAACTATACTTTTTCTTTGCACCGTTGGTGTTTCCGCGCAAACGAAAAAGAATGCCGCCGACGCAAAAAAGAAACAACCAGCTAAAGTTCAAACCAACAAAGCTCAAGCCAACAAAACTCAAACGAAAAAACCCGAACCGAAACAAACGGCTAAACAAAAAATTGTTGACACGAAAAAGCAGGCTGAAGATAAAAAACGCGCCAACACCCGAAATGCCGAAGATACGAAACGCCGCGCCGCCGAAGAAGCCAAGCAACGCGCCGCAGACGAAGCGCGCCGGCAAGCCGCGTTAGCCGAACAGCGTCGCCGCGCCCAAGCCGCCCGCGAAGCGCAAGCCCGACGCCTCGCTTTTGAACGCGGACTGCGCACCGAAACCATCGAAAACATCAAAAACGACGATACTGACGGCGAAGATTTGGAAGTGCGCCGCGCCGCCGTCGCAGCCTTGGGAAATCACGCCGGAACAGTTGTCGTGATGGAGCCGCAGACGGGAAAAGTTCTGACCATCGTCAACCAGGATTGGGCGATACGCAAAAGTTTCAAACCGTGTTCGACCATCAAGCTCGTCACCGGCGTTGCCGGACTGAACGAGAAAAAGATTACGAGCGACGGCAACATCAGCGACCGCCGGTTTCCGATGAATTTGGACGACGCGCTCGCCTATTCGAATAACTCTTATTTTCAGACGGTCGGCAAAAATCTGGGCAACGAGAAAATGATTGCTTACGCGCAGATGCTCGGACTCGGCGCGCCGACCGGCATTAACGCGAAGAACGAAACGGGCGGCAAACTTCCCTTTGGCAACAGCAACGCCCGCGTTTATTCGCACGGCGACGATTTTGAAGTCACGCCGCTGCAGCTCGGCGTTCTGGTTTCGACGATTTCCAACGGCGGCAAAGTCATCGTTCCGCAAATTCCCAAAACGAAATTCGAGCGGACAAATTTTCGCGGCGCGATGCGTTACCAGCTCAAACTGCCGAGCAACACTTTGCAGGGCGTAATTCCCGGAATGATCGGCGCGACGACTTACGGCACGGCGCGGCGCGGCTTTGATTCGTCGTTTGTCGCTGCCGGAAAAACCGGCTCGTGCATCGGCGGCGGTAGCTGGGTTGGATTATTCGCGTCGGTCGCGCCTATCGAAAACCCGCAATACGCGGTCATCGTCATTACGCGCGGGCAGTCGGAACGCGGCAAATACGCGGCGGCAATCGCGGGGAAAATTTACCAGGCATTGAAGTATCGAATCATTGATAACGGCACGAACACGCTTGCCAAAAAAATCCCGCTCGATTTGCGCCCGCAGACCAAAGTCAATGCCAAAACCTCCGCCGCGCTCGACACTGACGAGGACAACGATTCGGAAGACAATGATGTTGCCGCGATTCCCGCGCCGACCAAACAAGCCGTCGCTAAACCAGTCGCGCCGCCGCTCGTCAGAAAAACCGCGCAGTCCGCGCCGCTCAATGCGCCCGCTCGCCAGCAGTCGAAACCGGCTGAACTGTTTCCGACCGTCGTCGTCAAAGTAAAAAAATCCGGCGAGCCGACGCGCCCGCGCGTCGTGCCGAGTAATCCGCGCGTTGCGCCGAACGATTAAAAACAGCGACAATCGGCAGTTGACCATTTCGTTAAAAATCAAAAAGAACGGCGGCGAATGTAAATAGTTTACAGGTTACATTTGCCGCTCTTTTTACTGCCCACTGCTAACTGCCGTTGCCGATTGCCCGTTATTCGCAAATACGCTTGACACAAATATAAATCTTGCGTGATTATTTACATTCAAAGACTGGTTGCCGAAGCGTATTGAGGCTGCAACAATCCCTGAAAATCTAGCAACCCTTTTTTTGAACGAAACATCAGAGTTTCGCTGAACGCCGAACATCTCGGATGTTTCAAATTTTGCAGAAAACTAATTTAGGATTACACACGCTTGGAGGATATTTTAATGAAAAACATTTACAAAAATTTAGCGTTGGGATTGTTCCTGACCGTCTTCGCCGCCTTCGCCGCGCCGACTTTCGCACAAGATGTTTGCGCGGACATTGCCGCAAACACGGCTTTGTATAACAAATACATCGCCAACTATGACAAAGGCACCGAACAGCAGAAAATCGCCGTCGAAGCCGGAAAGGAATACATTCAGAAATATGAAGGCTGCACAACCACATCGAAAGATGCGACCGGTGCTGAAACGAAAACGCAGACTTTCGCCGACCAGGTAAAATACTTTAAAGAAAGTGTCCCGGTCCTGGAAGAAGGAATTGCTAAAGCTATAAAAGCCGAAGAAGACAGGAAGTTGTATGGCAGATTTATCGCTGCTTACGGAGCCAAGCCTGTCAGCGTCGGCGAAATCATTGAAAGCGGGAAAGCGATTCTTAACAAATATCCCGACGATAAAGACGCGCTCGACATAAGCATCGTGATAGCGAGCGCCGCATTTGATGAACTTAACGCCAAGCCGACGGCTGCCGCCTATAACGCTGACCTCATCACTTACGGCAAAAAAGCGATTGAACTGATTGAATCCGGTAAAACGTCGAAAAGTTATGGTTATGCCAAAAACGGAAATAACTATACCTTAACGAATAAAAATAAAGCCCTTGGTGTTTTGAACTATAGTATCGGTCTGGCGATGCTCAGCGACGCGGCGACGAAAAAAGATGCCGCCACTTATTTTTACAAATCGTCGCAGTATGATTCGCCTTTCAAAAATATTCCGCTGCTTTATCGCGCCATCGGAGCGAATTATCTGGACGAGTTTATTAAAATTGACGCCGAACGTAAAAAGATAATTGCCGGTAACGAAGGCAAAGACAATGAAGCAAGTTTGGCACTCGAAGCGATGCAGAAAGGCTATGCCGACCGTGCGGTTGAGGCTTATGCCAGAGCGTATAAAATCGCTAAAGCCGACCCGAAACAAAAGGAAACCGCCGACGCCGTTTCGACCACGCTGAAGGATTTCTATGCCTTCCGTTACGATGGTAAACCGCTTGATAATTTAGATACCTATGTTACGACTGTGACGAGCAAACCGCTGACCGACCCGAAAGCGACGATTACGCCCGTAAAAGAAGATGAAGCGCCGGCGACCACGACGCCGACGTCGGGAACCACGACGACACCGACGACGACACCGGCAACCACTAAACCGGCGACCACGACACCGGCAAAACCTGTCAGCCCGGCGACGACGACTGAAGCCAGCACGACGGCGACTACAGCGAAACCGAAAGCGAAAAAACCGGCTCCGAAGAAAAAAGGAACTCGCTAATTATTTAGCAGCGGTAAATGTTTTTTCATTGAAATAAAAAAGGTCGGACGTATAAATTATATGCGTCCGACTTTCTTTTTCTCCGCAATACTTTTAAACTGTCGAATCTATGGCAGCGACGAATCCGGCGAATCTTGAAAAACTGCTCGGCTACCGATTTCAAAATCTGGCACTGCTCGAACGCGCCCTGACGCACCGTTCTTGGGCTTCCGAGCAAATGCCGTTTGGCGTTGAAGCCGAAGTTCGCCGCTTGCAAAACGAGTCCATGGAATTCGTCGGCGATTCGGTTTTGGGTTTGGCGGTTGCCGAACAACTTTACACGCGCCACGCCGATGCGTCGGAAGGCGATTTGACTTTGATGAAGCATCATCTGGTCAGCACGACGACGCTGGCGAAAATCGCCGTCAATTTAGGGTTGAGCAAATTTATGCGCGTCGGGCGCGGCGAGGAAAAAACCGGCGGCAGACGCAAACAGGCGCTGCTCGCCGATACGCTCGAAGCCATTATCGCCGCGATTTTTTTCGACAGCGGCTATATCGCCGCCCGCACTTTTGTCGTTCGTATTTACGCCGAAGAATTTCGCAGCGCAACGCCGAAAAGTTCGATTGATTATAAAACTTTGCTTCAGGAAACGCTGCAGGCGGAAAAGCTCGCCGCGCCGACTTACAGCGTGATAAAAACCGACGGTCCGCCGCACGACAGAAAATTTTTCGTTGAAGCCGTCTGGGAAAACGGCAAAGTGCGCGGCAAAGGCAGTTCGATAAAAGCCGCCGAAATGATGGCGGCAAACCTCGCCCTTCAAAAATTAAACAAAGCATCGAGCAAGAACGTAAAAGAAAGTTGAATTTTGTAAATTACCCTTATGAGCAAAAACGCAGAGCAAATAAAACCCCCAATCGAAGCAAAACCGCTTGGTCCGCCGAAATCCACCGCTCGCGAGTATTTCGAGTCGTTCGTCGTCACATTAGTGATGGCGATTTTCGGGATGACTTTTATTCTGCAAGCCGTGACGGTTCCGACCGGCTCAATGCAGAACACGATTTTAATCGGCGACTACTTGCTGGTTAACAAATTTGTCTTCGCGCCGAGCGGCAACCCGTTGCCGTTTCTGCCGCAGCGCGAAGTCGAGCGCGGCGACATTATCGTCTTTAAATATCCGGGAAATAAAGTTCATCCTGAAAATGATCGGCGACGCAATCCGCCGATTATTCCTTATCAAATCAACTACGTCAAACGGGTTATCGGCTTGCCGGGCGAAACCATCGAATTTCGCAACAATCAGGTTTTTATAAACGGGCAGCTACATCCCGAACATCGCCTTATTGGTGATTCAGAAGGCGATGCGGCACTCGAAACACGCGAATTTGAACAGCGTCCGTCAGATGCCAAATACAGCGTTTATTATTCTGAAGATACTATGAAGTTTGTTCAGGAAGGTCGCAATCTGCCGCGCTCGGCTATGGAATTTGCCGTGCCGGGAAAGCCGATGGTCGTTCCCGAAAATCAGTTTTTCGTAATGGGTGACAGCCGTGACAGCAGCGAAGACAGCCGTTATTGGGGCTTTGTTCCGCGCGAGTTAATTATTGGACGCGCAATGTTCGTTTACTGGTCGTGCGACCGCGCCGCGTCGGAGGGCAATTTCTTCGGCTGCCTAACCAATCCGCGTCTTGACCGCATCGGGAAAATGATTAAATAAAATCGAATTACGAATTACAAATTTATTTTCGTATTTTGTAATTCGTAATTCGCAGTCTTGAAATGAATTTGAAATTTAACCGCGAAGTCGCCAACGCAATTCAATCGAATCAACCAATCGTCGCGCTCGAATCAACCGTCATCGCTCACGGGTTGCCTTTCCCAAAAAATCTCGAAACCGCCTTCAAATTAGAAAGCATCGTTCGTGAAAACGGCGCGACGCCCGCGACGATTGCCGTTTTCGACGGCGAGTTTTACGTCGGCTTAAACGAAGCGCAAATCGAACGGCTCGCCGTCGGAGAAAATATCCGAAAAATATCGAAACGCGATTTGCCCGTTGCCGTCGGCAAGAAATTAAACTGCGCGACGACTGTTTCGACGACGGCTTTCATCGCTCATCTGGCAGGAATAAAAGTTTTCGCCACGGGCGGCATCGGCGGCGTGCATCGCGCATTCGCTTCGGACGTTTCGGCTGATTTGCCGGAACTCGCCAACACGCCGATAACGGTCGTTTGTTCGGGTGCGAAGATTGTTTTAGATTTGCCCGCGACGCGCGAATGGCTGGAAACACACGGCGTTTGCGTTCTCGGTTTCGGCTGCGACGAATTGCCCGCGTTTTATTCCCGAACGAGCGGCTTACCAATAGATGAAAGAATTGAAACGGCGGCGGAAGCGGCGCAAATCGCTCAGGCGCGTGACGAATTAAATTTGCAAAGCGCGATTCTTTTAACCGTTCCCGTTCCCGAACAATTTGAAATCGAACGCGAAGAATTGGAGAAAATTTTAGCCGAATCGTTAAAGCTCGCCGACGCGCAGAAGATCAGCGGCAAGGAAATCACGCCGTTTCTGCTCGCACAGATGTCAGAAAAAAGCGCGGGCAAAACGCTTGCGGCAAACATCGCGCTGCTGGAAAACAACGCCCGAATCGCGGCGCAAGTCGCCAAAGAAATTTTGCAGTTTGACTGAAAATAAAAAAGCGGTTCGGACGTTCCGAACCGCTTTTTTATTTTCAGAAATAGACAATTTAATATCTCATCAAATCCGCGACGGCTTTTTCCACGTCTTCGATCTGCGGCAGAATGAAATCTTCGACCTGCGGCGCGTAAGCGACAAACGTATCGGTCGCTCCGACGCGCTTGACGGGCGCGTCGAGATATTCAAAAAGCTCGTCAGCGATTCGCGCCGCGATTTCCGCGCCGTAACCATAGGAAACCGAATCTTCGTGCGCGACGATAACTCGGTTTGTTTTCTTGACCGACTCGGCAACGCGCTCCCAATCATAAGGAACGAGCGTTCGCAAATCTATCAATTCGACCGAAATCCCCTGTTTCTCAAGTCGCTTCGCTGCTTCAAATGAACGCTGCACCAGCGCGCCGTAAGTAACGATAGTGACATCTGTTCCCTCTCTGACAACTTTTGCTTTGCCGAACGGAATTAAAAACTCGCTCGACGGGTATTGCGACTTGTTATAAACCTGCCGGTAAAGATGTTTGTGTTCGAGAAACAAAACCGGGTCGTCGCAGCGAATCGAAGTTCTGAGTAAGCCGTTCGCGTCGAGCGCGTTTGACGGATAAACGATTCGCAAGCCGGGCGTATGCGCGAACAAAGTTGTTCCCGATTGCGAGTGATAAACCGCGCCGCCTTTCAAATATCCGCCGACCGGAACGCGCATCACCATCGGGCATTTCGTGTCGCCGTCGCTTCTCCAGCGAGTAACCGCGACTTCGTTTCTGATTTGGTGAAACGCGGGAAAAATGTAATCGAAAAATTGAATCTCGACAACGGGTTTTAAATTACGAATTGCCATTCCAACAGCGCGACCGATGATATTTGCTTCGGCGAGCGGCGAATTGAAAACGCGCGCCGAGCCGAATTTTCTTTGCAGATTTGCCGTCACTTTGAATACGCCGCCTTTGCCTTTGACGGTTTCCAAATATTCTTCGCGCGAAACGTCTGCTACGTCTTCGCCGAAAATCACGATGCGTTCGTCGCGTTCCATTTCTTCGTGCAGGCAGCGATTGATAAGGTCAACCATCGTTCCCGCGTTGCCGGAAAGTTCTGCGCCGTCTTCGGTATCGAAATCTTTCGATGTCGGGTCAACGTCGGGCGAATAAACATTTCTCAACGCGCTTTCCGGCGCAGGCTGCGGCGTGACGAGCGCGATGTCGGCGGCTTCCGTCACTTCCGCGTCAACCGTTTTTCGCAAAGTTTCTAAATCTTCCGACGACGCAATTCCTTCGGTCATCAAAAATTCGGCGTAAGTTTTTATCGGGTCAATCGCGGCATCGGCTTCGAGTTCTTCGACGGGACGATACAATTTTTCGTCGTCTGACAAACTGTGCGAATACGGACGCACGACTCTTGCGTGAATGAACGCCGCGCCTTTGCGTTCGCGGCAGAATTCAACGGCGCGTTTGAACGTTTCGTAACTTTCGAGCGGATTTGTGCCGTCGCATTTTTGAATATAAAGATTCGGAAAACCCGAAACCAATTTTGAAACGTCGCCGCCCGCCGTGCCGACTTCAACCGGCGTGGAAATCGCGTAGCCATTGTCTTCAACGACGAAAATCACCGGCAATTTCAAATTGCAAGCCGTATTGAGTGCTTCCCAAACTTCGCCTTCCGACGAAGTTCCGTCGCCGATTGACATATAAACTACTTCATCGCCTTTGAAGCCGACGATTTTATCCTGCAAATCTTTTGACAGCATCGAAGCGCGGTAGGTCGCTTCCGCCGCGCCGACGGCGTGAAGTGCCTGCGTTCCGGTGCAGCTCGATTGCGACGGCACGTTCAAATCTTTGTGTCCCCAATGCGAAGGCATCTGCCGACCGTGCGAATTCGGATCGGCTTCCGCGCCAACCGCCGAGTAAAGCATTTCCTGTGCCGTCATTCCAAGTCCGAGCATCAAAGCGCGGTCGCGGTAATACGGAAAAAACCAATCGTAAGCCGGCTTCATCGCCAGCGCCGCGCCGACCAGCATCGCTTCGTGTCCCGCGCCGCTGATTTGGAAAAAGATTTTATTCTGTCCTTTAAGCTGAATTTCCTTGTCGTCAATTCGGCGCGACAGATACATCGTGCGGTAAAGACCGACGAGCGTTTCCGCATCTAAACCGGCGTAATCTTTTTTGTGCGCCTTGACCTGAGCAGCCGTCTGTTTTTTGACGGCGCCTTTCGGTTTTTTCGGTTCGACAGCTTTAGCGGTTTTCTGCACCGCGTCGTGTTCGAGCAGTCCGCCTTCGCCGATTGCGCCTTCGGGTTTAATTAAAACTTTTGCGTTGTCGTCCTTCGCCGCTTTTTTCACGCGGCTCGACGGCTCTTTCTTATTCGTGCCGTTGTTTTTCGTCGTCGTTGTTCTTTTGTCAGCTTTCTTAGTTGCTGTTGCCATTGATAATAATTTCCTGTTTATCGAATAAATTTATATTAAAAAGATAACCAATATCTTAACTTAAATCGGCGGAAAGACGAAAAGCGGAGATTCTGCGGCGGGAAATTAAAACTCGAATTTGCTAATCGGCGTAATCCAAATCGAGCGTCATTTGATAATCATTCGCCATCGAAGGATGCCCGTGCGCGTTGGAAACCTCGATGCCTTTTCGATAAATTTCCATTGCCTTTTCGCGCTCGCCGTTCTGCTCGTAGGCTTTTGCCAGCATTCCGTAAGCGTTGCCTTCGTCGTCCGCGTTGGCGAGATAAGTTTCGAGTAAAGCGATTACTTCGCTGCTTTGTCCGAGCTTTTCATATTCTTTTGCTAAACCGAACATCACCATCGTATTCTCCGGTTCGGCTTCGAGCATTTGTTTAAAGATTTCAATTCTGTTCTGCATAAGTTTCAAGATACAGAATTTCAAATGCGAGTTAAAACGCAGAAACGCAAAGACGCAGAGAATGTTGTAAATTTCTTTGCGTCTCTGCGCTTCTGCGGTAAAAATTCTAAAACAATCTTTGCTGAACGGGCAGAGGCTTTTCTTCAGTTTTTTCGACTCTTTCAAATCGCTCAAAACCCAAACGCCTGAAATGCAACTCAAAAAGTTTCACCGCCAATTGCCATTGCTCGGTTTTGCCGCGCCGTTCGTCAAAGTTTTTATGCCGCAATTTTCCGTCGCGCTCGCGCTTCAAAGCGTTGAGAATTTTGTCGGCTTTGGTCGGCAATTTTTCACGCAGTTTCTGAACGAAATACTCTGCGATTGAATCAGAATCGAAATGAATTAAATTGATAAACGCTTTGGTCGCTCCGGCTTCTCGCGCGCGTTCAAGCAGCGTCGGAATATCCGAATCGTTATAGCCCGGAATCACCGGCGCAATGCCGATGCCGACTTTCAAACCCGCATCAGTCAAAGTTTTCATCGCCCGAAAACGAGCTTCGGGAACGGGAACATACGGCTCGAACGGTTTCGATTTTTCGACGGTCGGAAAAGGAATCGAAAAGTAAATCGTCGCGTCGAGTTTAATGAAAACGTCAATGTCGCGCGTAATCAGAGGCGATTTGGTAATCACGCCGACCGGCATTCGGAAATCGCGGCAGACGATCAAACATCTTCGGGTCAACTCGTAATTGGCTTCGAGCGGCAAATAAGGGTCGGTCGCAAACGAAAATTCGAGATGCGAAATTTTCTCTCTGGTGCGTTTCAATTCCACGCGCAAAATTTCCGGCGCATTCGTTTTCGCCACAATCTTCGTTTCAAAATCCGTTCCCGCGCCGTAGCCCAAAAATTCGTGATAACGTCGTGCGAAACAATATGTGCAGGCGTGAATGCAGCCGCGATAACAATTCACCGTATAGCGAATTCCCATCTCCGGCATATCGCTTTTCGTGATAACGCTGCGCGTAGCGGTTTCTTCAAAAATTTCAAGTTTAGTCGCGGGCGGCTCGCCTAAAAATTCGGCAGAGTATTTCTGATAAGGATTCGGCGGATTATTAATGTATCGCACAGATGCAACAATAGCCCATCTTCGGGCTAAAGGCAAGAAAAGATTAGCCACGAATAACCACGAAAGAATACGAAATTTAATTTAGAGATTTTGCGTGTTCTTTCGTGGTTGTTTGTGGCTAAAAAATCTTACTTTCCGCTCGTAATTAGTTTAGCAATCGTCTGCAATTGCATATTCGACGTGCCTTCGTAAATCGCGCCGATTTTCGAATCGCGCCAGAATTTTTCGACCGGATAATCTTTCACGTAACCATAACCGCCGAAAAGTTCGATGGCTTTTGATGAGATTTTTTCGGCGACGCGAGACGAATAAACTTTCGCCATTGCCGCTTCTTTTAAGAAAGGTTTTCCGGCATCTTTCAAACGCGCGGCGTTATAAACCATCAAACGTGCGGCTTCCAAATCAATCGCCATTTCCGCGAGTTGAAATTGGACGGCTTGGAAATCGGAGATTCGTTTGCCGAATTGTTCGCGCTCGTTCGTATAATTTATTGCAGCTTCAAATGCGCCTTGCGCGATGCCGATCATTTGCGCGCCGATACCGATTCTGCCTTCGTTCAAAGTTTCGATGGAAACTTTGTAGCCTTTGCCGACTTCGCCCAAAACATTTTCTTTCGGAACTTTGCAGTTATCTAAAATCAATTCGGTCGTGCTCGAAGCACGGATGCCGAGTTTGTCTTCTTTTTTGCCGACGGAAAAGCCCTCAAAGTTTTTCTCGACGATGAAAGCCGTGATGCCTTTGTAGCCTTCTTCCGGGTTTATGGTGGCGAAGACGATAAAAATTTCCGCTTCGTTGCCGTTGGTAATCCAGAGTTTTTGTCCGTTGATTTCCCAGTAATCGCCTTTATCTACGGCTTTTGTTTTCAGCGCGAAAGCATCTGAACCGCTGCCGGCTTCGCTCAAAGCATAAGCTCCGACTCGTCGTTCAGCCATCTGCGGCAAGTATTTCTTTTTCAAATCGTCGTTTGCCCAACGGATAATCGCGTTCGTCACCAAAGTATTTTGCACGTCAACAAAAACCGATGTCGAAGCATCAACGCGGGCTAATTCTTCAATCGCCAAAATTGCGTTGAAAAAGCTGGAGCCTGCGCCGCCGTATTCTTCGGGCGTTTCGATTGCCATAAGTCCAAGTTCAAAACACTGCCTGATTAAATCCGCATCGAGTTTCGATTCGTGTTCCATTTTCTCGACGCGCGGGCGAACTTCGCCTTCGGCAAATTCACGCACCGACGAGCGGAAAAGTTCTTCTTCTTCGGACAAAACCGTTAAAGCATTTGCTGTATATTCGCGTTCTAAAGCTGCTGCATTCATAATAAAATTTCCTTCTGTTTTGTAATCGAATGTTAATGTTTTACCATCATAATAGCCGCGAGCGGCAAAAGGCAAAGAGCAAGTGAATCAAGAATTAAAAATCCCAACCGCAGCCGCCGACACTCAAAACTCTCAAAAAGCGAAACACATCAAACGTCTGAAAATCTTCGCCGGTGTTTTAACCGTTTTGGGAATCTGTCTGTTCGTATATTTCGTTTATTCGGTCGGTGTTTGGGAGATTCTCTTTGGCATCGGGCGCATTGGCTTTGACGGATTCGCGCTGATTTTGCTCATATATTTTCTGCGAATCTGCTGCCGCGCGACCTCGTGGCGATTGTCGGTCAATGAGCCTTATAAATTAAATTTCACCGACACATTGCCCGCCGTCATTATCGGCGAAGCGTTGAGCAGTTTGATTCCTTTAGGAATTTTAATCAGCGGCACGTCGAAAGCCGTCGCCGTTCGTCACCGCGTTCCGATGGTCGTCGGCTTGTCGTCGGTCGCCACGGAAAATCTTTTTTATTCGCTGGTCACAGGGCTTTTCGTTACTTTCGGCGCGTTCGCGTTTCTGAGAAATTTCGATTTGCCCGGCGTTTGGGTTTTGACGATTGACGCGCTTATTTTTCTCGTTTTGTTTTTAATTTTATTCGCCTCGGCGATGGTCATTCGGCAGTGGCACATCTTGAGTTCGTTGTGTAATTGGTTTTACAATCGCCATTTCTTTCGCCATATTTTGGAAAACGGGCGCGGTCAGGTCAGGCTTTTTGAAGATTTGATTTACGGTTTTTACCGCAAATATCCGAAGCGTTTTCTGCCGATTTTTTTGCTTCAAGTCGTTTTCCACGCGCTCGGCGTAACGGAAGTTTTATTTGTTTTGAGCCGCATCAGCGATGCGATTCCGAGTTTATACAGCGCGTATCTGCTCGAATCGGTCAGCCGCGTTATCACCATTGTTTTCAAACTCGTGCCTTTCTTAATCGGCGTTGACGAAGCCGGAGCGCAGTTCGTCGCCGAAACTCTCGGGCTTGCCGTCGGCATCGGTGTCACGCTGGCGATTATTCGCAAAGGCAGAATTTTATTCTGGACGGCGATGGGAATGGTTTTGATTCTGCGGCGCGAGATTTCGCTAATGGAAATTTGGCGACACGGCGAAACGGAAACGACGGAACGATAAGATTAATGCGGCGGTGAGATTTCCCTTTTTCACATCGTCACTCTTTCCCTTGTCACCTGAGCGGCGCGGCGTTTATACTAGCGAATGGAAAAGCGCCGGTTTAAGATGTCGGCGGTTGAATTGAAAGGTTTACAATAAATAATGAAAGACGGCGAAGAAAACAATTTTCCCGTCCATCAATTGATAAGTTAAGAGCAAGCATTATGGGAACCAGACGTAAAGCACGCGAATGCGCTTTACAAATGTTATTTGCAGCAGACGTTGCCAAAACGCGGTCAGACGTTTTGACGCGGCACTATTGGAGCGAAATCGGCGAGCCGACTTTGGACGATGCAACGCGCGAATTTGCCAATAATCTGACCGTCGGAACCTTGCGCGAAATTGAGAAAACCGACGAAACCATCCGCACGCGCGCCGAGCATTGGCGCATCGAGCGAATGGCGATTGTTGACCGCAATGTTTTGCGTCTGGCGGTTTATGAATTTCTTTTCACCGACACGCCGCACACGGTCGTCATCAACGAAGCGTTGGAAATTGCCCGCCGCTTTTCCACTTTTGAAGCCACGCAGTTTATCAACGGCATTCTCGATGCCGTCAAACACGATTTGGAAAAAAATCCCGCGACGAAGAAAACGGACGAAAATACAAACGAAAAAACCCACGCTTCATCGTCCTAACTTGAGTAATCGTCAATTTCACGCTCGTCAATTTCTTCGACTGCTACCGTTTACCGCTTAAGGCTCAACAGTTTGATATGGAAAATTTTCGCCGCCAATTTCTAGTCGAAGCTGCCGGAAATCTCCGCGCGCTCGCCGCCAATTTCCAAGCAGAAATCGTTCCCGATTCGGTCAAGCGCGACGCTTTCCGCACGCTGCATACTATCAAAGGAACGGCGCAGACTTTCGGCGTCGAGGCGGCAAGCCGTCTGGCTCACGAACTCGAAAACTTGCTCTCTATCACGAAAAATTTTGACGATGGCGACGAATCGAAATCTTTTTTTCTCGAAGGCATCAATTTTTTAATCGAATCGCTGCAACAGGAAAACTTTAAACTTCCTCATCACTTCGCCGAGAAACTGCGTAGTCTTGTTCCGACAACAGCGCGGAGCATCTCAGAAAATTTTGCATTTGGCGTTCCAGACGAGCTTTTTTCGCAGTTAACCGCTCAGGAAAAAAACGCGGTTCGTTCGGCGAAGGAAACCGGGAAGAATTTGTTTTGTTTTGAAGTCGGCTACAATTTAGCAAATTTCGCTCACGAATTGATAAATTTTCGTGAATTGCTGGACAAGTCGGGCGAAATTATTGCCACCTTGCCGGGCGCGGCTTCGAGCGGCGACGGGCGAATCAACTTCCGAATTCTTTACGCGAGCCAGGCGGAAGCGGAAATAATTTCAGCGATTTCGCAAGCAGGCGCGGCGGAAATAATTTTCAACTCGTCGCCTGACGTTTTTTCAAATAACGCGCCGGAGGTTTTAGCGCAAATCGTCGGACACGGAAAAACGACGGCGAAAAGGCTCGGCAAACAAATCGAATTTGAGATTTCCGCCGACGAAGCGAATCTGCCGTCTGACAAATTAAAGTTAATTTTCGACATCGCTCTGCATCTGGTTCGCAACGCGGTTGACCACGCCGTCGAAATAACAGGAAAAATTGAAATTAACTTGAAAGAAGAAAAAACCGGCTGGCGGTTGATTGTTTCCGACAACGGACGCGGAATTGATTTAGAGAAAATAAAGGAAAAGGCGATTGCAGGAAATTTCATTACCGACGCGCCGTTGACCGAACAAGAAACAATTAATTTGATTTTTTTGCCGGAATTTTCAACCAAATCAAGCGTCACGGAAATTTCCGGTCGCGGCATCGGGCTCGACTCGGTAAGGTCAGCGGTTGAAAAAGTCGGCGGAACAATAAACGTCGAAAGCAGTAACGGACGAGGCACGACGTTCGAGGTTGTTTTGCCGCGATAATTCGTGCAATCAAAGGTTTAATAGGATAGACGGAATGACGGGAATCAAAAAATCACTGTGTTTGTTCGCGCTCTTCTGCGCCTCAATTTGCTTTGCCGACGCTCAGGATTTGCCGAAGGAAATTCGAGGCTACAAAGTTCAGAAGGCGAAAATCACGGTCGTCAATCAAAACGAAAAAACTTCAATTAAAGATTCGCCTGAAGTGTCGGTTAAAATCAGTGAACCGGAAGTAGTTGACGTATCGCTCACGGGAACTAAGTTTGAAATCTCGGCGGAAATCAATTCCTTGAAACAAAGCGGCACGATTGATTTTCTGACCTTTCACGATTTTCGCGTCAACGATTTAAAGGTCGAAGTGGAGGAATATCAGGAATCATTCGAGTTTAATAAAAATCAAATAATCGCGCTGCCGAAACCGATTGCAATTTTTCTCGGCACCGGACAAACTCTGCGCGGCGCGTTGATGGAAATGAAGGAGTCAAAAACCGAATGGACGGTGACGGGCAGAATTTTCGTTTTCGGGCAATTTAAAAAATCGTTTCTGAAATTTAAGCGTGTTATTCCCGTCGAAATAAATCTCAAAATCAAAAATCCGCTCAAAAATAACTATCAATCAAATTGACCGCAAAGGCGTCTTATTCAATCATTTTGACTGATTCAATTCTTGCTCCGGCAATTCACAAAACAGACTTAAGTCTTTATTCTGCTAGCAATTTAACAAACTGTAACGGTTGGCACGTCCGTTGCTAAAGTTCTTTCGCGTGTGCTGAACAGTCTCATATTTTCGCACAAAAAGGGAACAGAATAAAAACAATGAAAAACTTGAAATCAATATCTGCCGGTTTGACGATTCTCGCCTTCTTCGCCCAGATGCCTGTCTATAACATCTCGGCGCAGTCTGTGCCGAAAGGAAAAAGCCGGGTCTCACTTATAAAACCTCCTCCTGAACCGCCGTCGTGGTCGTCAGTAGTGGAGATGACTAAAATCGCGCCGGATTTAGAGGAAAAATCAGACGCCTACTTAAACGGAAGACAAGCCGAAGAAACGCAGAAAGTTATCATTCAATTAAAATCCGACACTTCGCTCAACGAAATGTTGGGCAACGATTTAACCGCCACCGACCGCGAGCAGAAATTTGTTCAGGAAACCGGCAATAATAAAGTCCGAACCGAAAATTTAGTTGCGGATTTGACGGCGACGCGCGGTAAATTGAAAAAATCATTTGACAGCGTCGGTATGGTCAGCGCGGAATTGCCGCTTTCCAAAATCCGCGAGCTCGCTGAAAGCGAAAACGTCGCATACATATCGCCCGACCGCGATATTTTATCGTTCGGTCACATCGGCGATACGAGCGGCTGGAATAATCCGGGCATCGCCGACGACAACGACAGCGACCCGAACACCTGGCTGGACGGCAATGTCGGTAAGGTTGCCGTGATTGACAGCGGCGTGGATACGGCACATAAGCTGCTCAACTGGACGGAGGACGGAGGCGGCTCGAAAGTTACATACAGTAAGGATTTTACCGGACAAAACATTACGGGCGATCCTTATGGACACGGCACGCACGTCGCCTCCCTGGTTGCCGGCGATTGGGCTTTACGCAATGCGGCGTATGAAGGAGTCGCGCCCGGCGCGAATTTGATTAATCTGCGCGTTTTGAACAGCACCGGAACAGGTTCGGTCAGCAATCTGATTGCCGCGCTCGATTGGACGGTGGCGAACAAAACATCTCAAAATATCCGCGTCATCAATATGAGTCTCGGCACGGCTGCCAAAGACAGTTATAAAAACGACCCGTTGTGCATCGCTGCCCGCCGCGCCGTCAACGCCGGGATCGTCGTCGTCGCGTCCGCCGGAAATTACGGCAAAGACGAAAACGGTGAAACGCTTTTCGGCAGCATCGGTTCGCCGGGCATCGAACCGTCGGTCATTACGGTCGGCGCGTCGAATACCTACGGAACGGATTTCCGTTCGGACGATACGGTCGCCACTTTCAGTTCTCGCGGTCCGACGCGCGGCTACGTCAAATTGTCGAACGGCGCGCGAAAATATGACAACCTGGTGAAACCCGATTTGATTGCTCCGGGCAATAAATTAATCGCCGCTCGCGCTTACCACAACGGCACGGAAAATTATCTGGCTCGGACTAATCCGAGTTTGCGAACGGGCAACGCCACAGCAAACACCGATAAGGTGATGTATATGTCGGGAACTTCGATGTCGGCTCCGGTCGTCTCGGGCGCGGCGGCATTGTTAATTCAGGTCAATCCAAATCTGACACCGAATTTAATCAAAGCTATTTTGATGTATTCGGCACAGCCTTTGAAGAACGTCAATTCGTTTGAACAGGGCGCGGGCGAATTGAATATAGACGGCGCGGTTCGATTAGCCAGATTAGTCAAACCGACGCTGCCGACGACCAACGGAACGCAGATGCTGACCGGCTCGCTTCCGTCACCGCAGACGAGTGTTATTTACGGAGAAACCGCTAACTGGAGCAAAGGCGTTATTACCAATCACGGCTTTCTTTACGGCAATGAGCTGATGAGCAAATGGCAGGGAATGTATGCCAACGGCGTGCTGATTTCCGATGCGACGCCTTTTTCGGGCAGCACTATATCAAAAGCAGCGACGATGACGACACCCAATACGAATTTGTTTCAGGGCGCAATCAAAATCAATAACAACGGCGTGCTGATTTCCGACGGAGTGACATTCGTCAACTCGAACGCGATGGGCGGCAGTCCGACACCGTTTTATAATTCGCAGGGCGTTTTAATCAGCGACGGCGTTTTAATCAGCGACGGCGTTCTAATCAGCGACGGCGTTCTAATCAGCGACGGCGGCGCGTATTCGACACAGGCAATTATGGGCGATAACACATCGGCAATGCAGCCCGCGCAGTAAAAAATTCGGACAACCGAATCTACCTCATCTTCTCACGAACAAAAAAGGTCAGGCTTTTGAGCCTGACCTTTTTGTTCGCGTTTTCCGGTAATTTTCGACTTCGCTTATGTTTTGCCTGTTTTTGCGCTAAAATTATTTTCAGCCCGAAAGTAAAAAAAGAGGTCATAAAAAGTGAGCGAAAAATTATCTGATTTATCCGAATACATCACTGAAAACTTTGGCGCAAATGCTTCCTACGTCGAAGGTTTATTAAGCCGTTACCAATCCAACCCGCAATTGGTTGACGAATCGTGGCGAACGTTCTTCGGCGATTTGCTGAACGGCGGCGCGGCAGCGGCAACAGCGCGAGTTGTGGATAATCCGCCGAAATCGAACGGCACGGCGACGCCAAAAGCGGCAAAAACCGAGAGCGCGACGGTCGAAACGGTCAAAGCGCAGCCGACCGTCGCCGTCGGCAAAGGTACTGAAGTCAAAGTGATAACGGGAGCGTCGAAAAAAATCGTCGAGAATATGGAGCAGAGTCTGACCGTTCCGACGGCGACTTCCCTGCGGCGCGTTCCGGTCAAAGTGTTGGAAGAAAATCGCCGAATCATTAATGAAAATATGCAAGCGGCTGGACGCGGCAAAGTTTCGTTCACGCATTTAATCGCGTGGGCGATTGTTAAATCGCTGAAAGCGTATCCGCAGATGAATTTCGGTTACGGCTTGGTTGACGGCAAACCATCCAGGCTCGAAGCCGACGGCGTGAATCTCGGAATTGCGATTGATATTGAGAAAAAAGACGGCTCGCGCAACTTGCTTGTGCCGAACATCAAAGGCGCGGAACAAATGAATTTCGCCGGATTTTTCGCCGCTTACAATGAAACAGTGAAAAAGGCGCGTGACGGAAAATTAGTCATCGAAGATTTTCAAGGCACGACCGTTTCGCTGACCAATCCGGGAACAATCGGCACGGTCGCGTCAAATCCGCGTCTGATGAGCGGGCAAGGCGTGATTATCGCGACGGGCGCGATTGAATATCCGGCGGAATATCAGGCGATGACTTCCGGCGCGCTGTCACAGCTCGGCATCAGCAAAGTTTTAACTTTGACTTCGACATACGACCATCGCGTGATTCAGGGAGCGGAATCGGGTTTGTTTTTAGGAAAGATTCACGAATTTTTAATCGGCGAGCATAATTTTTACGACGAAGTTTTTGCGGATTTGGAAATCAGTTTTTCGCCGCTCAGGTTCGCACAGGATTATAATCCGTCGCTGCTCGGCGGCGACCATTTCCGCGAACAGACGGAAAAGCAGGCGAACGTTTTGCAGCTTATCAACGCTTACCGAATTCGCGGTCATCTGCTTGCCGATATTGACCCGTTGAATATGACTTCGCACGCAGAAGCGGAACTCGAATTGGAAAATTTCGATTTGACGATTTGGGATTTAGATCGCGAATTTATCACCGGCGGGCTTCACGGCACGAAAACAGCGACACTTCGAGAAATTCTTTCTATCCTGCGCCGTGCTTACTGCGGCAAAGTCGGCATCGAATATCGCCACATTCAAAATAAAACGGAAAAAGAATGGATACGCGAACAGGTTCGGCAGCAGTTTGTAGATGTCGTTCCGCTCGAAGCCGACACGCGGAAAGAGTTGCTGCAAAAACTCATCGAAGCTGAACAGTTCGAGCAGTTTTTGCACAAAAAATATCTCGGACAAAAACGATTTTCGCTCGAAGGCACGGAAACCGTGATTCCGCTGCTCGACCAGTTGGTTGAAAACGCTTCGGAAAAAGGCGTGGAAGAAATTTATCTTGGAATGGCACATCGCGGGCGTTTGAATGTTTTGTCGAATATCGTCGGCAATTCGGAAACGGGCGACGCGGCGGAACGCATCTTCACGATTTTTGAAGGCACGTCGCATCCGAGTTTTCCGGCGGACGAAGGCGACGTGAAGTATCATCAAGGCTCTGTCGGCAACCGAAAAACCAAAGTCGGGAAAGATGTAAAGATTCAGCTCGCCAGCAACCCGTCACATCTCGAATTTGTTGACGCGGTGGTCGAAGGAATGGCGCGTGCCAGACAGGACGAACTGCTCGAAACGGGTCAAGACCGCGACACGGTTCACGACAAAATTCTGCCCGTTCTGCTGCACGGCGACGCGGCGTTTGCCGGTCAGGGCATCGTGATGGAAACTTTGCAGCTAGCGAGTTTAAAAGGTTATCGCACCGGCGGCACGATTCATATTGTCATCAACAATCAAATAGGATTTACGACCGGCGCAAGTTCAGCCAGAAGTTCGATTTACTCGACCGACGCGGCGCAAATCACACAGCTTCCGATTTTTCACATCAACGGCGACGACCCGGAAGCGGCGTATCGCGTCGTGAAAATCGCGCTTGATTACCGACAGGAATTTAACAAAGATGTGGCGCTCGATTTGGTCGGATTCCGGCGCTTGGGACACAACGAAGGCGACGAGCCAAGCTACACGCAGCCGCTGATGTATGCGCGTGTCAAAGCGCATCCGGGCGTTCGCCATCTTTACGCGCAAAAGCTGATTCGTGAAAATATCATTACTGAAGCGGACTTAAGTCAAATGACCGAAAAAGTCGTCGAAAAATACGAAGGCATTTTAGGACGCGCCAAACAAATCGCTGTCGAAAAACCGAAACGCGAATTTCTGCCCGCCACTATTCGTGACGAAGACGGTTCGCAGATTCTGGAAACAGGAATTTCCAAGGAAACATTGCAAACGGTTTCAGAGAAAATCTCGGTCGTCCCCGAAAACTTTCACGTCAATCCGAAAATGGTCGGGCAGCTTGCCCGCCGCGCGAAAATGGGAGCGGGCGAAACGCCGATGGATTGGGGTTTTGCCGAAGCGATTGCTTTCGGCTCGCTGACCTTAGACGGAACGAATGTGCGCTTGAGCGGTCAGGATTCGGGACGCGGCACTTTTTCGCATCGTCACGCGCTGATGTATGACACGCAAACCGGCGCGGTTTGGTGTCCGCTCGGCGAATTAAAGGCGAGAGAAGGCAGCGCAAAGTTTGAAGTTTTCGACAGTTCTTTGTCTGAGCAGGGCGTTCTCGGTTTCGAGTATGGTTATTCCGTAATCGCGTCCGACGCGCTCGTAATGTGGGAAGCGCAGTTCGGTGATTTTTCTAACGGAGCGCAGGTTATCATTGACCAATACATCGCCGCCTCGGAAGACAAATGGCAGCAGAAATGCCGGCTCGTAATGCTTTTGCCGCACGGTTATGAAGGTCAAGGTCCCGAACATTCTTCGGCAAGGCTGGAGAGATATTTGCAACTTTGCGCCGAGAATAATTTGCAGGTTTGTTACCCGACGACTCCGGCGCAGTATTTTCATCTGCTAAGGAGACAGGCGAAACAGGAAACTGTTCGCCCGCTGATTGTGATGACTCCGAAAAGTTTACTGCGTCTGCCCGCCGCGAGTTCGAGCGTCGAAGATTTAACGGGCGGCGGATTTCAGCCCGTCATTGATGACGTTTCAATCACAAACAAAGCGGAAGTCAAGCGCATTATTTTGTGTTCGGGTAAAGTCTTCTACGATTTGAATGCGGCGCGTGAAGAATCGCGTGATATGAAAGTAGCGATTATCCGGCTCGAACAATTTTATCCGTTTCCGGCGATGCGATTAAAGGAAATCTTCGCCGCTTATCCGAACGCGACGCAGGTTTTCTGGACACAGGAAGAACCGCAAAATATGGGCGGCTGGTTTTTCGTCGAGCCGCGCATTCGGGAAATCAAAGGCGATTTGAGTTTGCGCTATGTCGGCAGAACGGCTTCGGCAAGTCCGGCGACAGGAAGCTATGCGATTCACGAATTAGAACAGCGCAGGCTCGTGGACGACGCGCTTTTAAAAGAAGACGCAGACGAAATTTCGGCGGCGAGCAAACCGGAAGTGACCGAGAAAATCGCGCCCGCCGGAGCGTAAAGGAATTCAAGAATCTGTTTGAAAATTTTGCCCGCAAAACCTGAAAGAAAACTTTTGATTTTTCTTCAGGTTTTGCGGGCAAAATTTTGCTGAATAAATTATGAACAAGCGCGAAGTTGTTTGGTTGATTGTAAAACTAATCGGCACATATTTCCTTTATTCGGCGGTCGTCGCCTTTTTTGGTTTAATAGGTGCGATTTCAGCTTTATATTCGCTGCCGTCCGATTCTTCTTCTGCGTCAAAAACCGATACCAATGTTTCCGCCGTTTCGCCCATCGCCGCGCCCGACGGGTTTCCGATGGCGACGCCAATGAAACAGCCGAACGCGGCAAACAAGACCGTCGAGAAGCCGCTCGACCCGGCGATGAAAAAGCTGCGCGACGAGGCAATCAAAAATCTGCTCTTGTCTATTTTTCTGACCGCGCTTTACGGGGCGATTGGGTTTTATTTGATAAGAGACGGGCGCGTTTTATTTTGGATATTGAACCGTGAGAGCGTGGTCGCAGCTGAAAGAAAAAAGGAGATTAACTCGCTCGGGATTTACGACGACGCGAATTGATTCGACTTTAAAGTTTCATCCGCCGCAGCAAATCCTGAAAGCGCGAATCCTGGCGCAAGGACTCAAACTCCGGCTGATATTTGGCGTGAACTATCCAGCGGTCGCGCTGTTCGCACGATTGGTTCAGCGACTTCAAAGCCGCTTCTACATCGCCCAGACGGATTTGCACGAGTGCTTTGTTATAGGCTTGAAAATACTTTAAATGCGGGCGCGTTTCGATTTGTTCGAGCCGCTTTTCCCAAAATCCGCGCATACCGTTTTTCGCAAATGCCTTGTTAAGTTCTTCGACCGCATCACTCGGTTCGCCGAACAGTTTCATCGTTTTGTCAAAAGCATTGACGGCTTCGGCGTTCATTCCCTTTCGTTCGTATCCGAATGCCAGATAAAAATAACCGAAAGCGAAATTCGGGTCTATTTCGATGACTTTTCGGGCTTGTTCGATTTGCTGTTCGGGCGTGCCTTGCGAATGATAAAAAGCCGCCAGGTCGGTCAGAATAATCGGCGAAACCGGATCGAGCCGAATGGCAGTTTCAAGATGCGAGCGCGCTTCGTCGAAGCGTCCCATCACGGACAAATATTCGCCATACCATTGATACGCGGTCGCGTAATTCGGATTTAATTCAATTGCCCGTTTGAAAGATTGTTCCGCGCCCGCCCAATCCCAATCGTAAAAAGTCTGCGTGTAGGCAAGCGCGGTGTGCGCTTCCGCCGATTGGTCGTCAATTTCTAATGCTTTCTGCGCGGCGGCTTTGGCTTTTGGAAAAGCTTCGTGTGCTGTTGCCGCGCCGTATTCCGCCAACAATTGATACGAATCTGCGAGTCCCGTATAAGCGAGCGCGAAGTTTGAATCTTTTTCGATTGCCTGCTCGAAATGTCCGATTGCCTTTTGCAGATTCTCGGCGGTGCGCTTGTTCCAGAAATATCGCCCGCGCAGATAATCCTGATACGCCGCCGCGTTTTCCGTGCTGCGCCGGTCAAAACGTCGGCGTTCCGCATCGTCCATCCGCACTGCCAGAGACGCGGCGACCTTGCGGCTGATTGAATCCTGCACGGCGAAAAAGTTCGTGAAATCGTCATCGAAACTTTCTGTCCAAATCGTTGTGTTATCCGAAGTACGAATCAATTGAACGCTGACGCGGAGGCGCTCACCGGCGCGCTGAATTCTTCCGTCCAAAATAGCATCAACTTGTAATTCACGCCCGATTTTCTGCACGTTTTCGCGGCTGGCGGCGTATTTCAGAGTGGTTCGAGTCGGGCGCACGGTGATTTGTTTTAACTCGCTGAATTTGTTCACTAAAGCATCGCCAAGACTCACGCCCAGATATTTCTCCGTCTGCTCCTGGCTCAAATCTTCAAACGGCAGAACCGCGATTGATTTCACGTCGCTCACGGTAACGGGTTTCGCCGCCGGATAAAACCAATAAATGCCGAACGCTAAAAGCAAGACAAGCAGTATGGCGAGCCATTTGATTTGGAATTTGCGATTTGAAATTTGCGATTTGGAATTCGAAATCTGAGCTTCGGAATCAGAAGTTACGTTCGGCAATTCGGACAAAAATTCCTCGTCGAGGATTTTATTTTCTGTTCCCAACTCTCTAACCGAAGCGATAAATTGATAACCGCGATTCGGGACTGTCAAAATAAAACGCGGCTCTTTCGTATTCTCGCCGAGAGCTTTTCGCAGCACAAAAATCGTCTGTGACAAATTCGATTCTTCGACAATCGAATCGCCCCAAATTGTTTCGAGCAACTCATCTTTCGACAAAATTCGCTGTTTATTTTGGATTAAAACCAGCAACAGTTCGATGGCTTTCGGAGTGAGCGGCACAAGTTCACCGCTGGAGCGGCGGAAAAGCCGATGACTTTTCGCGTCCAGACGGAATTCGTCGAATTCATAAACCTTTGATTCCAAAAGATCGAGCATAAAATTTGAGATTTTTTGAAAACTTTTGACTCTAGTTTTGAAGATTTTTGAAGTCAAGTCAACTTAAGTTTCGGTCAGCCCGGCAATTATTCAAAACGTGGAAAAGGAGATGTGACAATGACGGAAAATACAATAGGAAAAATAACGAGCAAAAATTTATGGGCGAGATTTTCAGCAATAACCTTATTAGTTTGTTTAACGGCTTTCGGTTCGGGATGCGCTTCGACGCGAACTGTTTCCGAACCGGGCGCGGCGAATGCGGACGCATTTTTGGACGGCTTCGAATTTGAGGGAGTCGCTTTCAAAGTTAAAATCAGCGAACAAAACGGCTTGCTGCCCGCCAACAAATTTTGGTTTGATCAAAGCGACGACAAAACCGTGACTTACGGCTGGAACGAAATCGTTTATCGTGATCGCCAGGCGGACGTTGATTCGTGCAATTACGCCGCCAACCAAGCAGGCTGCCTCGAATGCCGATGGTGTTCGACCGAGTGCAGCGACGGAACCGACCGCGTAGTGACCACACTGCCGGTTGCCGTCGCCGTATTAAAAGAAATCTCTCACTCCAACAACGGAAGCGAATCAATTTTGCGCGAATTTTTCTCGCCGCTGACGGGCTGTCTGCTGCATAACTTCGGTTCGCCCAAGCCGACATTTAGCGCAAAGGATAATGCGACTTATTTGATAACCACTCAAAGTCCGATTGGCGGTAATGAAAGACAGGCGGCAAGGCTTCGCACTTTTGTCTTGACGGGAAAGCGAACTGTGCAGCGGGCTTTGGAAGTTTATAACGACGCGGCTGACCCGGCAACGCGGTTTCTTTTCAGAGCACGAAACACGAACGGCGTTATCGAAAGCAATTTCAGCCCGAATCTGAAAGTCACCAAAGTTCGCGTTCTGCTAGGCGTTTTCGATCCGGTGACGACCCGCGAAATGATTATGGACGACGAGGCATCGCTGCGGCGCGTGCGACCTTCGCGCGTTATGTTTTTGCCCGATTTTATCGAAGGCGATGTCAACGACTCGACCAGCGAAGGCACTAATCGCTGCTATTTCGATTCGACCAAGGACGACGGTGATTTTAATTTGCAAACCTGTCGCCGGAATTTGGTCGGACCGATTCAGGATATTGATGTCACGCCGACTTACCAGCACGGACGGGCGCGCGACCCGCTGACCTGGATTGTCGAATACAAAACGTCGGACGGTCTGCCGCAGCCGCTGGTGCTTGGCGCGAACGAATTTCTGAAACTCGAATTGACGATTGAGTAAATCGAAGGAGAAAAAACTATGAAAGCGAAAAAAATTAATTTGATTCTGTTGACCGCCGCACTGCTGACGACCACACTGTTTTCGACTTCGTGCGACGAAAGTTTTTACCTTTCCGAACGCGAGTTCTACGCGCTGCAAACGCAGATTGCCAGACAGGATTACGCCAATATGTTTTTCGGCGACGTGCAGGGCGAAATGCTGCGAATCACCTTCGACAATTCGACTTCGCCGCCGCGCGTTCAAAGCTCTAACCTGCTCGAATTTATGCGTACGCATCTGACGACTTTCGCGCTGCTCGAAGGCTTTCCGTTTTACTATTTTCAAGGCGACCGCGTGAGCGGCGAATTTGAAAAACAATTTGATAACTGGCTGGCTGACCGCCTTAGTTTATACGCCGGAGCGAACAACGCCGAAGCCCGTCTGACGCGCGTTGACGAGCTGCGCGTGCAGTTTTTGAACAACCCGACTTTTACTCATTCGCCGAACAAAATCAGTTTTGACACGACTCTGCGAATCGGGGTTGACTGCACGATTGAAGTCAACGCGCTCGATTCTTTAACGAACCTCATTTTTAGCGCGAACGGCACGCACAATGTATTGATTGACATTCAGACGCTGCGCGTGCAGGGCGATTTTTACTTTGACGAAGCGGAAAATAAGGAATCGAAGTGGCATTTCAGGTTGACACCTCAAGTCGGAGTCGTCGCCGTCGGAGAACGCGGCGCGGCTGTCCCGAACGTCATCAAAACCGGTATCGTCAAAGTCGTCAAACAAAACTTCGCGTTTCCGATTGACGAAAGTTTTAATCAGAAATACGAACATTTTACGCTGAACGATTGCCGCGTCAGCGGTCAGAACAATAATTTCACCTGCGATTACAATTCGCGTCCATCATTTCCGAATCCTGAGCTTCACGCGGTAGCTCGCGGCAGCGACAACAGACTTTATGCGGCAATCCGGCGCAACGATGTCTGGTCAAGCTATAACGAGGTGATTTGCTGTGCGACCGGCTCGCCCGTGCAGGCGATTTTTTCCGGCGATCCGAGCTTGGCTGTGTCGAGCGCGAGAACCGTCGAGCTTGCCGCGACAACGACCGGCGGCGCGATTTTTTACGCTCAGCTCAATTCATTTTGGGGAAAGCAGCAGTTAATTGCGCCGGTCATTCCGCCGAATACGCTGCCGAATGCGGTGCAGAATTATTCTTATCGCGGCAAACCGGCGATTGTCGCGTCCGCGCCGGGACAAGTCGAGATTATTACGGCACGCGGCAGCGCTTCAGGCAGTAAAGCTCTCGTTCATCTGCGCCGCATCAACGGCGTTTGGACTGCGCCGATTTCCCTGAGTTTCCCAAGCAGCGTCGGGACGTTTCCAAATATAACCTTTGTCAGCTACGGCGAGCCGGTTGCCGTGCAGTCGGGCAACAAAATTTTTCTCGCCGTCGCCGCCAGCAACAGCCGAATCTACGCGATGGTTTTTGATATGGAAACCGGCGTGTGGTCGCAACATTCGCAAATTCCGACGGCTGAAAATGTGAGTTTCACGCCCGCTCTGGCGGCAAGCGGCGACGGGCGCGTAAATCTTGTTTATATCGGGCAAAGCGGCGCGATTTATCATCGTCCGCTCGATGTTAATTCAGCCAATATTATGCCCGGCGTCGGAACAACCGGCTTTGGTCTATTTTCAGAAACATCAATTCCCGGCAGCGTCAACGCCGCGCCGGTTTTGTTTGCGAACGGCTACCGCCAACTCGGACTCGTGGCGCGAGGCACGGATAACCGGCTTTATTACAATCATTTTGTCGGCACGCATTCGACCGGCGGCTGGGTTGACGGCAGAACCGTCGGGCAGGGCTGGCAGGGTTGGGGCGATTTGAACGGCAACTTTATCGGAACGCAGATTTTGTCAAACGGTCAGATGGATGAATTCGCTGCCACGACAACGAAAACCGGCAAGATTGATGTCGCGGCGCGAATCCGTCAGAACGCGGCGGAAAACAGCACGCTGCATCACAACAGTTTTGACGCGGCGCGATACGGCACAAAACCCTGGAAAACCGTTCATTGGCGCGGCTATCAAAAAGTCACCAACCGCCTGTTTGTCGGTCGTCCGGCGATTGCCGCGCTCGATGCGAATCTGGAAGTCGCTTACGTCGGAAAAAATTCAAACATTTTTCAGGCGCAAATCGGCGCGAGCTTTATCCAGCGCACGAGTTTTCAGGTTTTCTCGAATGCCCAGAACGTTCCCGCGCCCATTGTCACGACCAGCGGCAAAGGTTTGACTGACATCATCGCCGTCGGTTCCGACCAGAAAATCAGGCACATTCGCCAATTCAACCGCGCCGCGTTTGCTCCGGCGCTTTTGCCCGGACAGGCGAATCTGAATTTCCAACGCCGCCCGTCGGTCGCCGGTTACGGCGAAGGACAAATAGACGTAATCGGCGTTTCGACCGCCGGCACGATTTATCATTGGCGTTATCTAAACGGCAATTGGCAAACGCCCAGACTAATCAGCGGAACCGTCAGCTCGCCGCCGATATTAGTCGCCACCGGCGGCGGGCAGCTCGAATTTTTTGCGCTCGGCGGCGACAACAAACTTTATCGCTGGCGGTTCACGGGCGGCGCGTGGGGCAACTGGCAGCAAATCCCAAGCACGTTCACGATGAATCCGAATTATTTCGGACACGGTTCGGCGACGAGTTGGGGCGACGGAACGGTTGATTTGGCGGTGGTCAGAATCGTTTCCGGCACGCCGGTTTATCATCGCCGCTTTGAACCGCGCGACGACACGATTGCGCTGCCCAACCAACCGGCGCAGACGTTTCAAAACATCGGCAGCGGCGCGGGCGACCAGCCGTTTATCGCCGCCGCCGCTTCAAACCTTAGAATCGTGATGGTCAAAGACGCTGTTTCGTCGGAAATCAGAGAATTTGCCTTCGGCGCGGGCAGTTGGCGAACACAGATTTTTAACAATCCTTTGGGAGTGCGACCGAGCGGATTTTTGATTGATTCGGGCGGCTATAAATTACTGGCAACCGACCTCAACGGGAAAACTTATCTGTCACGTTCGTGGTTTGAATTGTTACCCGTTCCCGAACAAAACCAAGCTACGCTGCTGCGCCTGCCGCTGTTTCGTCCGGCGTTCGCTTCGCACGGCGGACAATAAAACGTCGCCCGCGTGGGCGACGTCAAAATGAGGCGCGAAGCTGCAATATAAAAATCAGCTTCGCGCTTTTCAAACGATTGAGGCAAAAACGCGAAAGACAGTTTCTATTGCCGCACAGACTGTAAATAAGACAATTTTCTCAATAATGCGAAACTCTTCCGGTTCATAAAACTTCCATTTTACAAAGCGACCACGAAATTTTGAGGTTTTTTGAGATTTTTTGATTCGGGTTTTGAAGATATTTGAAACCAGTTTCAGGCACAATCGTTGTTATCAACAAAAACTTTCAATTAAAAATTGCCGGAGGCTGAGATAAAGAAAATGACACGACTTTTTAATGACGCGAAGTATTTCTCCAAAATTATGGTGGAGATGACTGCTACGCTTGATAAGCGTTTTTCCGCCGTGGACTTTTGCATTCGGCTATAACTGGTTTGCTGATAACCCGCGAGTTTTAACCGTAACAGAAGAATCAGGAGAGTTAAATTTTACGGATCAACCGTAATTCTAAAAATAATTATTATGAAAAACCGTTTAGCGACCCGCCGCATTTTCACAAATTTTTGTTCTTTCGCTTTTTTCATCGTTGTGCTGCAAATTCAAACGCTGGCGGCAGGCGGCGATTTGGACACGACTTTCAACGCAGGCGTGGCGGGCTTCGGCAGTTTTGCGAGCGTCGTCACCGTGCAGGCGGACGGGCGCGTGCTGGTCGGCGGCAGCTTTACGGTCGTCAACGGGCGTTCATATCCGTATCTTGCCCGGCTCAATGCCGACGGCACGATTGACCAGAGTTTCAATCCAGACGGCACGGGACCGAATTCTTTGGTCAGTGCGATTGCCGTGCAAACGGACGGGAAAATTTTAATCGGCGGCAATTTTTTCAACTACAACGGCGCGGCGATCAATTATCTGGCGCGGCTCAACCAGGACGGCTCGCTCGATACGACTTTTAATATGGGCGGCGCGGGACCGAACAGCCTGGTTGATGTCATCCGCTTGCAGCCGAACGGACAAATTCTTATCGCCGGATTTCTTTCCAGCTACAACGGCACGACAACGCCGAATTATTTGACCAGACTCAATTCCGACGGCACGCTCGATGCGACTTTCAACACGAATCTCGGAACGGGCTTTGATAATACGGTCAGCGCAATCGTCGTTCAAACAAACGGGCAAATCGTGGTCGGCGGAAGTTTCCTGAACGTGAACGGCACGGCGGCGAACTATCTTGTCCGCCTGAACTCGAACGGAACGCGCGACACGGCTTTTACGACGAACGGCGGCACAGGCTTTAGTTTTTACGTTTATGCGCTCGCCGTGCAGACGGACGGGAAAATAATTGTCGGCGGAGCGTTCACAAATTTTAACGGCGCGCCCGCGAATTATTTGGCGCGGCTCAATCCAAACGGCTCGCTCGACGCGAATTTTAATCCGGCGGTCAGCACTTCGGTTTCCGCGCTGCAGATTCAGACGGACGGGCGAATTCTCGCCGGCGGAACAAACGCATTTTTCGGCGCGATGTTTGAACGCTCTCACATTGCGCGGCTTACTCAAGCGGACGGCTCGCTCGATTTGACGTTCGATGCCGGAACTGCCTCGAATTTCTCCTCCGTTAGCTCGATTGCCTTGCAGCTTGACGGCACGATTTTTGTGGGCGGCGGATTTAATACTTTCAACGGCATCACACGCACCAATCTGGTCAAGCTGAATACAAACGGCAGCGTCAACACGGCGTTTTCCACCGTTCTCGGAATACCTGCACAGGTTAATGACATTTTCGTTCTGCCGGACAACAAAATTTTAATCGCCGGAGATTTTCGCGGCGCGAACGAATCCTTGCGCGACACGGTTGTCAAACTCAACGCCGACGGCACGACCGACACGACGTTTAATCCGGGCAGCGGCACGGGCGGATTTTACAGCGCTTTCGCGCTCGCTGTGCAGACGGACGGCAAAATTCTCGTCGGCGGCGATTTTCCGAGCTTCGGCGGCGGCGCGAACAATTCCGGCATCGCGCGGCTGAACGCGGACGGCTCGCTCGACGCGACTTTCGACGCTTCGGTCAGCGGCACGGTCAACGCAATCGCCGTTCAAACTGACGGCAAAATTTTAATCGGCGGAAATTTCTCCTATGTCAACGGCACGCCCGGAACGAATTACATCGCCCGCCTGAACGCCGACGGCACGACGGACGGCAGTTTCAATAGCGGAACGGGATTCAATTTCCAGGTCGAAGATTTAGTTTTGGTGTCGGGCGGACAAATCATAGTCGGCGGACAATTCACTGAATACAACGGCACGACGGGAGTAAACCGCATTGCGCGGCTCAACGCAAACGGAATGCTCGATTCGACTTTTACGACGAACACCGGAACGGGCTTCGACCATGCCGTCTATGAATTAGCCGTGCAGACGGACGGCAAAATCATCGCGGGCGGATTTTTCGACAATTTCAACGGCGCGGCGCGCAGCAGAATCGCCCGCCTCAATTCAAACGGCACGCTCGACGGCACTTTTAACGTCGGCACGGGTTTTTCGGGTTTCCTCAACGATTTGGCTTTGCAGACGGACGGACGAATTTTAACTGTCGGCAGTTTCAGCACTTACAACGGCGTGGCGCAACGGGACCTGGCACGGCTGAACACCGACGGCTCGCTCGACGCTTCTTTCTCGTCGGGCGCATATTTGTTCACCACTCTTAACGCCGTCGCTTTGCAGACGGACGGGCGAATTTTAATCGGCGGAAATCTTTCGTTCTACGACGACACGCCGCGTTTCGGCATCGCCAGAGTTTTGGCGGGCGACACGATAATCTGGACGGGCGCGGCTGACACGAGTTGGAACAACGGCGCGAACTGGCAAGGCGGAATCGTCCCGACCGCCGCCGACAACGCCGTCATCGGAAATAATTTTACGGTCAATTTGAGCAGCGGAAATCCGGGCGTGCTGACTTTGACGCTCGGCACGAACTCGACTTTAACCATCGCCTCAAATGCGAGCCTTTCCATCGAAGGCGGCACGAACAACGGCACGATTGCGGGCGCGGGAACTTTGAATTTCGTCGGCACGGCTCTCGGCAACAACGGCACGGTTTCCGTTTCATCGGTCAACGCGCAATCCGGCACGAGCAACAATAAGGCTCTGACCGGCGCGGGCGCGTTCGTCGGAAATCTTTTGACGATTGCGCCGTCTGTTGCGCTCGCGCTGCAAAACAATCACCAGTTTAACGAAATCAGCATCGGAGCTTTCGGCGCGCTCGACGCGACTTCCCGAACGGTAAATCTGCGCGGCGCGAATGCTCTGCAAGGCTTCGGAGTTTTCTTCAATGCTTTCGGCACGACGATTTTTGACGGCGCGGCGGCACAGACGATTTCGAGTCCGGTCAACTTCAACAACCTGACTATCAATAATGCGGCGGGCGTAACCTTCAGCAGCGGCGCGAGCAGTTCCGTGAGCGGCACGCTGACTCTGACAAACGGAATTCTCGCCAACGACTCAGCCAACGCTCCGCTGGCAATGTTTGATAGTGCGTCAGTCGTTCGCGCCGACGGCTACGTGACGGGCTTGATTAGTAAAAATTTTTCCGTCGCCAATCTGCCGTTCACTTTCCCAATCGGCACGGCAAACGGTTATTCGCCCGTCACCGTCAATATTACGAGCGGCTCGACGCAAGTGACGGCGAATGTTTTTCAAACCACTCATCCGAATTTCGAACTGGTCGCCGCGACGAGTCTGCGCCGCTATTGGACTTTATCCGGCACGGGAACTTTTACCGCTAATTTAACTTTTAACTATTTGCAAGCGGACGTTTTCGGCAATGAAAACAATTACCTGATCGCGCGCATCACGAACGGATTGCCGCAGAGTTTTCCCAATAACTGCGCCGCCGGTTCGCCGTGCGTCAACGCGGCGGCGAACACGGCGACGATCAACGGCGTGACGGCGTTTTCCGATTGGACTTTGGCTCAATTTCCGCCGACGGCGGCAAGCGTTACAGTCGCTGGCAGAGTGAAGAATTCCAACGGCAAAGGAATAACCGGAGCGCGAATTTCGATGATTGACGAAAACGGCAACGCGCGAACCGCGACGACGAATTTTCACGGCTATTATCGTTTCGCGGAAACTGCGGCTGGAAAAACTTACATTCTTTCAGCGCGAAGCAAATGGCACGAATTCAATCCGCCGACGCGCGTAATTTTTGTCGGCGAAGATGTCGGCGACGCGGATTTTACCGCCGCGCCTTAGAGCGGTTCTGACAAGCCGCGCAGTCAAAATCTCGTATGTTGAAGCGTTTCAGTGCCGAATGCGGATTTCGGGGTTTATTTTTTGTTCGCCGATTTTTCGATTTGCTCAATCAATTTAGTCGCGCGGTTACGCGCAATCAGCGGCAGCCGCTCGTCTGCGGAGAGTTCTTTGAGCAGCGGAGTCATCTGCACTGCGTCGGAAATTTCGTTGCGGCGAATGAGTGCGCCGAGCGCGTCAATCATCGCGGGCGATTCGAGCGGCTGATTTTCACGCGCCACCGTAATATCGAAAATCCAGACGAACTGCTGACCGATGCGGCGGTATTCGTCCGCCAGATTTTTCGCCTCTTTGTTCTCCGTCCAATTAAACGTTGCCTCGCGCGTTCGACCGTCGCGCTTCATCGAAAACTTCATCGTGCCGAGATTCGAATAATCTCTGGCGGTCTGATAATTCTCGTTCGAATCAAGAAAATTCAGCGTCTGCCAAATTGCTTTGACCCGTTCTAAAGTCGCGGCGGAAAGCTGCAGCGGGTCGGTTATCGGTTCAGCGAAATCTCTTTTCTGAAACGTGATTTTGCCGCGCCCGTTTTCGTCGTGTTCGATGTTGAGTTTTGAAATTAAGAAATCCGACTTTGAGAATTCGTAAAAATAAACCGGCTTTGGTTCGGCTGCCGCCGGCGGTCGAGAATTGGTTTTCACTATATTGTCGGTTTTCTCTACTGACTCGGTCTTGATTTCAGTGTCGGGACGCGAATTTTTTTTGACGGCTGGCGGCACATTCGTTTCGTCATCAACGACGCTTGTTGTCTTTGCTGAAACCGCTTTTTTGGTCGTTTTCTTTTTGGTCGTTTTGCGCTTTGTTTGCGCGGCTGCAGAAAAGGTTAAAGCTAAAATCAAACTTAAACCGACAAGCAAACTCTTTCTGAAATTGTCTTTAAACATTTTATTTTGTTCTTGCAGCCACGCGCGAAATTTTTCAACGCAAAGATTGGCTGCATTGGGCGATTACGATAAATTTGATGACAGTTCGCCGCTTCGAGTTCGCACAACGACACTTTACACCATCATCAATTTACTCGAATCTTACCGAAACGACTTTTGAAACGCCAGCCTCCTGCATCGTCACGCCGTAGAGAGCTTTCGCGGCTTCCATCGTCCGCTTATTGTGCGTGATGACGATGAACTGTGTTTTCTCGCTCATCTCGGCGATTTTGTTGACGAATCGTCCGACGTTCGCGTCGTCGAGCGGCGCGTCAACTTCGTCCAAAAGACAGAACGGCGCGGGACGATATTGGAAAATCGCCATCACGAGCGCAATCGCCGTCATCGCCTTTTCGCCGCCTGAAAGCAGCAAAATACTTTGCAGACGTTTGCCGGGCGGCTGCGCGACGATTTCGATTCCGGCTTCTAAAACATCTTCGGCTTCGAGCAAAGTCATTTCGCCGCGACCGCCGCCGAAAAGTTCCTGGAAAAACTCGACGAAATTACGATTGATTTCATAAAACGCTTCTTTAAATTTATCGCGCGAACGCTGCTTGATTTCTTTTAAAGCAGCTTCCGCCGCTGCAATTCCGTCCACGATGTCCTGTCGCTGCGTGGTCAGGAATGTAAATCGTTCTTCGACTTCCGATAATTCTTCAAGCGCGAGCATATTGATCGCGCCGAAATTTTCGATTTTATCGCGCAAATCTTCAACCGTTTCACGCGCCGCTTCCAAATCGTAATCCGCTTCGACCGGCTCGCTTTCGACCAATTCCATCAGCGGCAAATTTAATTCGTGAACGCTTTTCTCATTTAGATTTGTCAGCCTGGTAACGGCTTCGGTTTGACGGATTTCAATCGCCGCGCGTTCATTTCTGGCTTCGGCGGATTTTCGATTAAGTTCCGCCAGCTGCGCCGCCGTCGCGTCCGCCGTTTCACGCGCCAGTTTAAGCTGCGCCGCCGCTTCCGTTAATTCGTTTTCTTCGCTTGTCTGCTCGGTTTCGGCGGACGTGATTCTGCGCTCGATTTCGGCGGTTGATTTTTGTAAATCGCTGACTTTATTTTCTGTTTCCGAGATTTCCAGATTCTGCCGCGCTCGTCTGGATTCGAGTTCCGCCCGTTCGTTTTCAATTCGCCTGAGCGCAGCTTGCGCCGACCGCCGCCGCTCGCCGCTTGTCGCCGCCGCTGTTCGCTTTTCATTCAAAACGGCGTTTTCCGCATTTAATTTCTCGCGCGCATCGTTCAACTTTTGCGTGATTTTAGCCAGATTTCCCGTCGCCGCGATTCTGGCTTTGTCGGCTTTCGCCGCGTTCGTTTCGGCTTCTTCGCGCCGGTTTGCGACTTCGGCTAGTTCCGTTTCGACTTGTTTCAGTTCTTCGCCGACAACCCGCCGATGTCGTTCGGCGCGTTCGATTTCCTGCGCGAGCGCGTTCGCCTGAACTTCCTGCGAGAATAATTCGCGCTCGACTTTGACGATAAAAGACTGCAAATCAACCAGTTTATTTTCGCGGTCGGCTAAAATCTCACGCGCCTTTAATGTTTCCTTTTCAGACTTGCCGATCTCTTTAGTTAATTTTTCGGTCGCGCTGCCGAGTTCGCGCAGTTCGCGTTTGAACGCCAGCAGCGAAGTATTTTTTTCGTTCGCATTCGATTTTCCGCCGACGAAAAGTTTGCCGCCGACGTTCAAATCGCCGTCGAAATCAACCACAATTTCCGCATCTGTCGTTCTCGCTTCGTCGAAATTTTCAACCAACCGCGCCGCCATCTCGCGCGGAAAAACTTCAATCAGCAGATTGGCGAATTCATTGGATACGCCGATGAGATTGGAAATTTGCGATTTGTGATTTGCGGACTGCGATTTAGAAGCTGAAATTTTCGTCTTCGGATTTTGAACCAGAACGGAAATTCTCCCCAAACTATTTTGATTGATAAACTCAATCGTCTTTCTTGCTTCGCTTTCGGTTTCCACCAGAATCGTCTGCAAATAATTTCCGAAAAGATTTTCGACCGCTTTTTCCGCTTGTTCGTTAACATTTAATTTGTCCGCCAGCGTTCCCAGAAATTTCACGCCGATTCGTTTTTGTTCGGCGAAAAGTTTCTGCACGGTCGGCGCGTAAATCGTTTTCCGTTCTTCGAGTTCCTGCAAAGTTTCCAGCCGATTTTTCTTTCGCGCGTATTCTTCGCGCAGATTTGCAAAAGCGGTTTCCTTCAATTGCAAATCTGCGCGCGCGCGGCTCGATTCATCGAAAAGCTCTTGTTTTTCCTTTTGAAGATTTGCTAATTTGCCGCGCTCTTTCTCCAAAATTTTCTCTAATTTTTCGGCTTCGCTTTTGTAATCGGCGAAAGCTGTTTCGGCGCGTTCGCGTTCACGCTCCAAACCCTCAAAGCGTTCGCGAAGCCGTTCAATCGTGTTCTCCAACTGCCGACCGATTTCCGTCAAACGCTCGAACGCCGCCGTGTGCTGCAAAACCTCGGCGCGTTCCGTTTCGAGTTTCGTTTCGACTTCGTTGAGTTCTTTTAATTTGGCGTGATAAACGGTTTCCGCCTGGCGCAAATCGAGTTCGGATTTTTCGGCGGCGGCACGTTCTTTAGTTTCATCTTTCTCCAGCCGTTTGATTTCCGACGCGGCGAGCTTCAAGCGTTCTTCGATTGAAAAAATTTCATTCTTCAAAGCCGAAACGCGCTCGGTCAGCGTTTCGATTTGCTCGCTCCGGTATTGTTTCTCGCGCAGATTTCTATCGCGCGTCAAAGCATTTTCCGAATGTTTGGCGCGAACCGCCGCCAGCAATTCTTCGGCTTCCCGCGCCGCTTGTGTCGCTTCGCGAAAACTATCGTCTTTTTCGGCGACTTCCCAAAAAACGCCGCGCTCGGTTTTTTCCGCTTCGGCAA
>CBDUBY010000007.1:0-39260 GCA_965365505.1 uncultured Pyrinomonadaceae bacterium
AAAATCAGACCGCCAATCAAAAGCATCGCGCCCAAAGTTTTCAGCAGCAAGCCGCCTGAACTCGGTTCTTGCGAATAAGAATTCTGCTCGGTCTGCATAAACGGCAGCCGTTCATTTTCGCCTAACATCTCGGCGTTTGGCGGATTTGTGCCGGCTTCCTGAGCGAAACCAATCGGCGCGAACGCCAGAAAAATCAGCGAGAGGATTAAAATTTTTGAGAGTGTAAATCGTTTCAATTATTTTCTCCGGTTAAAATTTCGCTGATACGCACTCCGGCGCGGTCTTCGATGACGACAATTTCGCCGCGCAAAAGCGGTTTGTTGTCGGCACGAACATCAACGCCTTCGCCGGTCGAACGCGACAATTTGATAATGCTGTGCGGAGCGAGTTCCAAGATTTCACGAATTTTGAGTTTTGTCTGACCGAGTTCGATTGAAAGCGGCAACGGTAAATCCAGAAAACCGCTCCACGAAGCGATAATCTTTTCGTTCTCTGTTTTCATTTGATTTTTAGAGCTGGACGATGAAATCCGTGATGTAGATGGCTTTTACTTCGGGTTCTTCCGAAGCGCGTTCGGCGGCTTTGAGCAGTTCTTTGCGAAGTTTGGATTTTCCTTTAACCGTCAAAACATCTTCGGATGTTTTAACCGACAGCACGGCGAGCATCGCGTTGCGAACGCGAGTGATGAAAATCGGATTGGGCTTTTCGGCTTCGCCTTCTTCGCCGGCAATGCCGACGCTGACCGTCATTCTCAAATAACGAGCCTGATCGTCATCAGCAAGATTAACGATAAACGGTTGCAGTTCGATAACGTGCTTTACCTCTTCGTCGTCCGCCAGAGCATTGTCCAAAGCGGTCGAGCCGGGTGATTTGGATGATTGTTTATCTTCTGTTTCACCTTCTTCTGCGTCCTTTTCAGCACTCGATTTTTTAGTTCCCTTTTCGGGTTTCCCGGCTGTTTCAGTCGCTGCCGAAGCCGCGCGAAAGTAAAAAAAACCGCCCGCGCCGCCGAGCAGAACAACGGCTAAAATTATGATGAGTATTTTTTTGCTTCCTTTTTTAACGTCAGTTTCAACGCCTGTCACAGACGTTTCGGAAGCAGTGGTCTCTGTTGATTTTTCTGACATAGAATATCTCCGCCGGTTGAATTAGCGAAATGTATGCCACGCGCAGAAAAACACATATTTTCCCTGATTTTACTGGGAAATATGTGTTTTTCTTTTTAAGCGCGACTTTATTTTGACAAGCTGCGTCAACGAACCGACACATCGCCGGAGAACAAATCTGAACCGTAAAAGGAAACTTTAACCGCTCTAATCCAACCGAACGACGCTGCCGGTTTCCATTTTATAAACGGCGCGGATAACGGTTAATTTGCCTTCTTCAACCGCTTTTTTAATGATCGGGCTGTTCAGCACGACATCTTCAGAACTGTACTTGACGTTCAGTTCGACGCACGACAAATTAACTTTGTCGCCGATTTTACAGGTCTTCGAGTTTTCAAAAGCCGGGGCGATGCTGTCAACTATCGCCCGCAGATTTTTGGTCGGCATTTTTTCGCCGGAAACGGTCGCGGCAACCGCGCCGCAGCTTTCGTGTCCTAAGATCAGCAAAACTTTCGAGTGCAGATGTTCGACCGCGTATTCGATGCTGCCGAGCGAAACCGCATCGGCAATATTTCCGGCATCGCGCACAACGAAAAGCTCGCCGAGATTTTTATCAAAAACAAATTCCGGCGGCACGCGGCTGTCCGAGCAGCCGAGAACGATAACTTCCGGGTGCTGACCTTTGACGAGCTGAGTGCGCAACGCTGAGTAATTGACGGCAGTGTGTTTGCCCGCCGCGAATCTTTTGTTGCCTTTCATCAAATCAGCCCAGATTGCTTCCGCCTCTGTTTTTGTTTCTTTTGAAGATTCCTTTTCCGAAGGCTTGGCGTCCTTTTTGTCGGCGGTTTTATTTTTCGATGCCTTTTTTTCCGAATCCTTGCTTTCGTCGTCTGAGTCCGAATGCGAATCCGCCGTTTTATCTTCAGAATCCTCAGACTCTTTTTCCGACTCTTTATCCGATTCTTTTACGGATTCTGTTTCTTCTTCGCTCGATGAATCTTGTTTTGCTTTTGATTTCTTGGATTTTTCCTTTTTGGCGGTTGCGTCAGCCGAACTGCAGGCGGTGAAAAGCGACACGCAGAGAAAGACGATTAAGAACGTCGCTAAAACGTTTTGCAGAAATTGGAGTGGATTGATTTTACCTTTGCTCATAGCTTTGTGAGTTGAGAGTGGGCGGAATTGCGGGGAAATTTTAGTTGGCGGTTTTTAATTTTTCGGGAATCTCGTCTGCCTCGCCGACTGTTACCGCGCCTTCGGTTTGCAGTTTGGTTTTTACTTTCTGCACTTCCTTGGACTCGGATTTTTTGGCGGGATTTTCATTTTTTGAAACCGGCTTTTTCGCCGTGTCCGTAACATTCACATCTGCACTTTTTTCCGCGCCTTCTTCCTCGGATTTTGAATCTTCTTTGGCTGGCGCGAGCCGCAGAACCGAGATGCTGATGCGGCGATTGGCGGGCGAGTAAGGGTCTGACGGAACCATCAGTTCGGTGTCGGCGAAACCGACGATGCGGCGAATTTGTTCGGTCTTGACGCATCCGGCTTCGAGAATTCGCCGGGCGGCGTTGGCGCGGTCGGCGGATAATTCCCAATTCGTATAGCCGTTGTCCGACGGAAAAACGCGGCTGTCGGTGTGACCGCCGATGTTGATTTTGTTCGGCAAACTGCAAATTCCGGCGGCGATTTCGCTGAGAATCTGTTCGGCTTCGCCGGCGAGTTTGGCACTGCCCGATGGAAACGAAACGCGGTCGGCTTTGTCAATTATCTGGATTCGTAAACCTTCCTCGGTTACGTCAATTTGCACTTGCTCCTTGTATCGGGAAAATTCCGGGCGCGTCGAGAATTGTTTTTTTAAAGTCTGCGCTACGTTGACTAACGCCTGTTCATCGTCTTTAGCGGTTAACGCGCCGGGTTCGCGGCTGACCTTTTTGGATTGCGGCAGAATTCCGCCGTCCATTGAATCGAAAACGCCCGGCGAGCGAAAATAACTGGCGATTGCCTGTTTGACCTTCATATCCGCCTGCGAAACGAGCCACAAAACGAGAAACAAAGCCATCATCGCGGTCACAAAATCGGCATACGCGACTTTCCAAGCGCCGCCGTGATGTCCGCCGTGACCTTTGACTTTTTTAACGCGCCGACGCGGTTTTTTTTCTTCTTCCGTTGGGGCTTCCATAACCTGTTTATTTGAGTCGGTGAATTAATCGAGCGGCAAATTATCTGGGTTTGATTTCCTTGAGCATCGGTTCGAGTTCGCTGGTCGGCGGACGTTCAAAGCTGAAAATCGTTTTGCGGGAAAATTCGACTGCCGTCATCGGCGCGGCACCGTTGGCAAAGGCGACCAGACCGGCTTTAATGCAGTTGAAATATTTGCCTTCGTCCATTGCGAGGTTGTCGAGATTAGCGGCTATCGGCGCGAGAAAACCGTATGAGAGTAACAAGCCGAGAAACGTCCCGACCAGTGCCGCGCCGATGTGATGACCGAGTTCTTCGGGCGAGCCGTCCAGATGTTGCATCGTGACGACGATGCCCAGCACCGCTGCGACAATGCCCAAACCGGGCAGCGCGTCCGAAGCCCGATGTAACAGTGCCGGAACAATCGCGCCTTCCTCGTGATGCGTTTCTATTTCGGCTTCGAGCATTATTTCCAGTTCTTCGGGCGAACACGCGCCGTTGACCAGCATTTTCATTGCGTCGCAAAAGAAATCAACCGCGTGATGATTGGCGACAAAAATCGGATATTTGGTGAAAATCGCGGAAGACATCGGGCTGTTTACGTCTTCTTCAATCGAAAGCAAACCGCCTTTTTTTGAATTAACGTAAATTTCGTATTGCATCCGCAGAACTTCTGAATATGTATTTTTGTTATACGGCGAACCTTTCAGCGCGGCGGGCAGCGCGGCGAGAATCCGCATTAAAAATTTCAAAGGGTTGGCGGCAACCGTTGCGCCGATTACCGCGCCGCCGATGACGACAAATTCCGAAGGCTGCACCAACACGCCGAGCGGACCGTCAATCATTAGAAATCCGCCGATAACACACCCAAAAACTAAAACAATGCCGATAATTATGAACATACAAGTCGGTAATAGATAGGTTGGATTCGGTAAAAATCAGCCACGGACGAACTTCATTTCCGAGACTCGGATTTGTTGTTCATCCGTGGCTGCAAATAACCAGAGAGGTTGGTATTTCTACCGTTGAGCTTTATGTCGCTCAAATTACATATCGGCAAATAAAAGCAAACCTTTAGATGATTTGTAATAAATCTTGAAAGGTTTGATTCAGCGTCGTAATCACGCGCGAATTCGCCTGAAAACCGCGCTGCGCTTCAATCAGTTCAACGAATTCGTTCGTGATATTGACATTGCTTTGTTCGAGATAACCGCCCGCCACCAAACCGCGTCCACCCGTTCCGGGTGCGCCGATGGTCGCTTGTCCCGAACCGATAGTTTCGCCGAACATATTGCCGCCGATTCTGCTCAAACCTTCCGAGGAGTTGAAAGTGGCGAGCGCGTATTGACCGACGATGCGCGATTCGCCGTTGGAAAAAATGCCGTAGATGTTACCGAACTGGTCAACCGCCGCGCCGTTCAGTTCGCCCGCCGGATAGCCGTCCTGCGTCGTCGCGGAAACCGCCGACGGGCTGGCATAGCTCGTAAAATTGCCCGCACCCGACGTTCCGTCCGCGTTGGTTTCGCGCAGTTGGATGTCAATCGAAGGCAGCACCGCGCCGCCGAGCGTCGTTTGGTCGGGAATGATTGACAAAGATGTCGGCGAAGTCAGATTACCGCTCGAATCGAACGTGAATCTGACCGGCGCGGCTGATGCAGCGTTGCCGTCAACGCTCGTTTGAACCGCCTCGCCGTCGAGCGTTCCCGTCATTTGAAATGAACCGTCGGCTTGTCTGGTGAATTCCATATCGAGCGTTCGCGCCGTGCCGAGCGAATCATAAACCTGCATCGGCGCGTGAAACACCGCGCCCGCCGTTGACGAAGTGCTGGCACTGAGGTTAATTCGGAAAGTCCCTTCGGTCGTCGCGTGCGGCGCAAGCGTCTGTCCAATCGGAATTTGCAGCGCAGCGAGCGGTGCGCCGCTCGGAATCACGCCGTTCTGCGCCTGATAACCCTGAACCTGTCCGCCGTTGGAGGAAACTAGAAATCCCTGACGATTAACGGTAAAATCTCCGGCACGCGTGTAACCCGATGAACCGTCGTTGTTTCTGACGACGAAAAAGCCGTTGCCCTGAATCGCCGCGTGCAGCGGCGAGCCGGATTCGCCCAAACCGCCCTGCTCGAAGTTCGTATGAATTGCGCCGATTTGCACGCCGGTGCCAATCTGCGTCGAATTGCCCGCGCCGTTCAGACGCGCGCCGCTGCGATTGGCGAAAACATCGGCAAACGTCACCGAACTGCTGCGAAAACCGATTGTGTTAGCGTTGGCGATATTGTTGCCAACCACGTTAAGTGCCTGTGAGTTAGCGTTTAAGCCGGAAAGTGCTGTGTTGAATGAAAATGACATTTGTTTATGCTCCTTTGTTTTTGAAATTAGATTTTTTCCTGAGTATCCGTTTCGATTTGCTGCATGTGATAATTCAATTCTTCGATTGACTGCCGGATTCCGACTAGCTGGTCGAGCGAGTTAAACTGTGCCAACTGCGCGACAAAAGCTGCTCCGTCCTGCGGCGCGAGCGGGTCTTGATTTTTCAATTGCGCCACGAGCAGCGTCATAAATAAATCGCGTTCCGAGCCGCCGCTGGTGCTGGCGCTGCGATTATTGGTTGTGCTGGAAAGCGTCGAAAGACTCGTATTCGTCGCCGTAGAGTTATTTACAATCATTTGTTTTTTCTCCTTTTCGCGGTTAAGCCCGCAGATTTACCAGACGACTTTGCAAATCGTCATTCGTGTTTGAATTTCCGTCAAAACTCGCCGTTCCGACAAACTGATTTTCGGCTGCTGTTCCGAATTGCTGCGATTTATTTTCCCGTCGCTCGCCGCCGTTTGACGAAGACGAATCACAGGAAATTTCCAAATTTCCGACCTGCCAGCCGGAATTTTCCAGAGAGCTTCGCAGTTGCGCCAAACTCTCGCTCAAAACCTGCCGCGTCGTTTCGCTTTCGGTTTGAAAATGCGCGTTGATTTCGCCCGCCGCGTTTTTTTCTAGAGTGATTTCAACCGCGCCGAGTTCGGCGGGATTGAGTTTCATCTTCAAAAATCGTTTTTCCTCGCCGCTTTGCATCGTCGCCGCGACTTCAAAAATGCGCGGCTCGACTTGTTCGAAAACTTTTCCGCTCGCATCGCTAAACGGCAAGGCGGTTTCGGCAACTTCCGGTTCATTGGCGACGGAATTTAATAAATTATTGAAAATTTGCCCGCCCGGATTTGCCTGAATTTCGAATTGCATCTCAGCTTTCGGCGATTTGGTTTCCGGTTGATTCAAACTCTGCCCGCTTTCGCCGAAAGCGGTTTGCCGAATTGGAGCGACGATTTTTTCGCCCGTCGCCAAAGTCGGCGCGTCGGTTAGTTTATAATCCTGATTATCGCTCGGCTGAATTTGATTTGTTGTTGCTTTTTTTGGTGATATGCTAGTCGGAAAATCTTGCCCGTTTTCAGCGAGATTGCCTGGATTAAGAAATTCGGAAAATTTTTGTTCGGCGACAAAATCAAGCGCGGAATTCGCTTGAACGGAAGCGTCGGCTTTTAAAACTTCCGAAACTTTGGTGAACGCTTTCGGCGCGTTACTCAGAAATTTTTCGCGGCTCGGCTCGATAGAAATCTGATTCGACTCGGTTTTTACGATTGGCGTCTGCACCCAAGAAATTCTCTCGCTCAAAGGCGGCGCAAAGTCGCGGCGATAAATTGCCGGCAATATTTCATCCGCAACTTTTTGCTGACCGAAATCTTTTTCGACTGCCGATTTTTGACCGCCAACCTTTTCGGCGAATGGCATTTTCGGCTGATTTTCGGTTGATGTTTTGGCGGCGACTTTCGATTCGGAAACATCCGTTTCTAGCGACGGCGCAAGCTCGACCTGCGAAGTTGTCGGAAATCGGTCGTCCGCGATGCCTTGCCGATTATCTGATATTAGAAAATCGGCGGCTTTTTTCACCTGACCGCTAACGGAAACTTCCTGCTTCAACGATTGTTTCGGCTGCGGTGCAGCCGTCAAATTCGATGGCGTGAATTTCGCTTCCGACAAAATTTCTCGGTTCGGCGAAATCAAATCTTGCGTTGGCAAATCAGCGTTGTTTTGCCATAGAAGCGGCTGAATTTGATTTTCCTTTGGGAACGCGTTCTGATTGGTTTCGAGCGATTGGACGGCAGCCGTTATTTCCCTCAAATCTTCGGGCGAGGCTAAATTTACGGGCGCAGTTATCGGCGGAACAAGCGCCGACACATTGAGAAACGCGGCGAAATCTCCGGCTTTAAATTCCGCGTCGGGTGATTCGCCCGCCGAATTTTTCGGTTTCTCGAAGCTGTCAAAATTGGAGAAAGAAATTGTCATGATTATTTTACTTGCAACATCTGGCGGGCATAATTAGCCGAAACCAGTTCGTCCATGTTGTTTTGTTCCTGACGCGCGTATTCGGTTTGGTGACGTGCTTTTTGCGTTTCGCGCAGGCGGTCGGTGATTTTAACTTCGCGCATTGCGCGGGCGACCGTTTCACCCTGCTGCCGACACGCCAGTTGTTTCTGTTTCAGGATTTTTTCGGCTTCCTGCTGAAGACGGTTGAGCGACGTGAAATGATTCGAGTTAAGTTCCATTTCCATCGCGCCCAACTGTTCGCCGGAAGTTAATCGTTTGGCGTAATTTTCAATCGCTTCGAGGCGCAATTTTTCGAGGCGCGCGACGTGCGCGGCTGCCTGGCTGACCTCTGCCTGCCGCTCGCTCAACACGAGTTTTTCTTTTTCCTGCCGCATTTCGCGGACGTTGTGAATGGTTTGTAGAGTGAATTTGAATTTTTTCATTGAGTTTTGATTTGCATAATCTTTTCGATTGAGTCGTTGAAATGCGCCTGTTCGTCGCGCTCCTGTTTGAGAAACGCCGTGATTTCTTCGCGGCGGGCAATCGCTAAATCAATCGTGCGGTTGCTGCCCGTCTGATACGCGCCGATGTTGATTAAGTCTTCCGCCTTTTCGTAAGCGGCGAGCAGCTCGCGCACGCGCCCGGCTTGCGGGCGATGTTCCTTGTCGGCGACCGTCGAAAAAAGACGCGACGCGGAATTTAGAACATCAATGCACGGATAATGATTTTGCGCGGCAAGCTGCCTGGATAAAACGATGTGACCGTCGAGAATCGAGCGCACGGCATCGGCAATCGGCTCGTTCATATCGTCGCCTTCGACCAGCACCGTGTAAAAAGCGGTGATCGAACCGCCGTTATCGAACTTGCCTGCGCGCTCCAGAAGTTTCGGCAGCAACGCGAAAACCGACGGCGTGTAGCCTTTCGACGAAGGCGGCTCGCCTGCCGCCAAACCGATTTCGCGCTGCGCCATACAAAAGCGCGTGACGGAATCCATAATGAGCAGCACGTTCGCGCCGCAATCTTTGAAATATTCGGCGATTGCCGTCGCCGCCAGCGCCGCGCGAATTCTGACCAGAGCCGAATCGTCGGATGTCGAAACGACAAGGACGCTGCGTTTCATTCCTTCTTCGCCAAGTTCGTTTTCGATAAATTCCCTGACTTCGCGCCCGCGTTCGCCAATCAGCGCGATGACGTTAACATCCGCCGCCGAACGCTTTGCCATCATTCCGAGCAGCGTAGATTTGCCGACACCCGAACCGCCGAAAATTCCGATGCGCTGTCCCGCGCCGATGGTCAGCATTCCGTCAATCACGCGCACGCCGGTTTCGAGCGGCGCGTCAATGTTGGCGCGTTCCAGCGGGTTAGTCGTCGCGCGGTTGAGCGGATAGGAAATTTCCGTTTTGATGTCGCCAAAATTGTCGAGCGGGCGACCGAGCGCGTCAATCGTTCTGCCGAGAAGCTGCTCGCCGACGGCAATCTCACTCGAAACGCCCGCCGCGATTATCGAATCGCCGACGCGCACCGGCGGCATCTGTCCGAGCGGCATCAGCAAAACGTGATTGTCACGAAACCCGACGACTTCGAGCATCGTCGTTCGCCCGCCGTTCTGCGTCGGCAAATAACACAAATCGCCAACCGAAACCGCCGGACCCTGCGATTCGACGATCAAACCGACGGCGCGAACGACGCGCCCGATTGATTTGAGCGGTTCGATTTTTTCGAGTTTTTGAAAATAAGCGGTGAGCATAATTTTTAGGGATGAGGGATGAGGGATGAGGGATGAATAAGAATCTTGCTTACTCGTTTTTGTTTTATTCATCCTTCATCCTTCTGCTTTCATCCTTCCAACAACCCGTAGGCGATTTCGTCGAACTGCGATTCGATGCGGGCATCAATGTCGCCGGTTTCGGTGTGAATCAGACAGCCGCCGACGGAAATCGAGCGGTCTTCGATGAGTTCGAGCGAGCCGCGAAAATCGAGTTTTTCCCGATGCGCCTGAACATACGCGAAATCTTCCGGGTTCAAATGAACCTCGGCAATCGAACGGTTGTGCAGTTTTCCGAGCGAAACTTTAACGAGCGTCAAAGCGATTTCGCGATCAATCGTCACTTCGCGCCCGACGATTTTTTTGGCGATTTGCAGAGCGAGTTCGACCAAATCGGTTTCGGTTCTGGCGATAATGTCGCTCGCCAAAGCGGAAATTTCCCGGATGGTTTCGGCAAGCTGTCCGCGCATTTCGGCGACTCGATCGGCGACTTCAATTTCAAACATCGCTCTGGCTTCGAGAACGGATTTTTCCCGCGCGACCTGTTCGATAATTTGGCTGTCTTCTTCGGCTTGCGCGATGATTCGCGCCGCTTCGTTACGGGCGTTTTGCAGAATATCTTCGACGTTCGGAGCATCAACAGGCGAAGTTTCGACCGGCGTTTCCTCAAGCTGCAATTCAGCCAGATTTGGAACGATGAACTCGTTAACGCTTTTGAGTTGAAATTTCGCCGTGCCGATTTCGGGCGGCGAAAACGGAATGAAAACGGCGGCTTCGTGATTTTTAAGAATTTTAGTTAACATACTCGTCTGCTCCGCCGCCTGATAAACTGATCACGCCCTGCTCGTCAAGTATCCGCAGAATTTCAACGACCGCGCGCTGTGCGCCGGTGACATCTTTCATCTTGACCTGTCCCATAAAATCCATCTCTTCCTTCATCATTTCGACGGCGCGGCTCGACATATTTGAATAGAATCGCTCTTGCAATTCGGGCATTGTGCCTTTCAGCGCGAGTGCCAGAATTTTCTTGTCAACGCGCTGCATAATTTCACGGATTCCGACATCATCAACCAGCAGAAGGTCTTCAAATGTCACCATCAGATTGCGAATTTCGAGTGACAATTCGGGATTTCCGCCTTCGATTTGTTCGAGCATCAAACGCATCGTTTCACGGTCGAGATTATTGCAGATGTCGGCGACGGCGCGGACACCGCCGACGCTCGTGCGGCTCACGCCGCTGACGGCGGAAAGTTTCTGGTTAAGGATATTCGCAATGCGTTTTACCACATCCTGCGAAACCGTCTGCAAACCGGCGAGCCGCAGAACGATGTCGCCGCGCTGCGCTTCGGGTAACTGCTGCAAAACGGTCGAAGCCGTCGCCGCGTCGAGATGTGCCAGCACGACGGCGATGGTCTGCGGGTGTTCGGATTGAAACAATTTCGCCAGCTGCTGCGGGTCGGTTTTCTGTAGTGCTTCAAAACTCGCCGGAGCTTCGAGCGAGTGCATCACTTTATCGGTCAGACGCTTGGCGTGTTCGACTCCGAAACTTTTCACGAGCAACCGCTTGGCGTAATCAACGCCGCCCATTGTGACGTAATTTCTGGCTGTGAGAAGTTGATGAAATTCGGCGATCACGCCGTCGGAAGTTTCCGATTTCACGTCGGGCAGCAAAGCCAATTCTTTCGAAAGCAACTGCACTTCGTCTTCGTCGAGATGTTTGAACAGAGCGGTCGCCGCTTCTTCGCCGAGCGACAAACACAAAATCGCGGCTTTTCTCGCGCCGGAAACAGATTCGGGCGAACGAACGACAAGCGCGGTGGAAATTCCTTCCGCTGCCGGCGGTGTTTCTAGTGCTTCAATAGCTTCTTCGACGGTCGGTGACATAATTTTTAACTGAAATCTCGCTCAAAAATAGTTTCAAGCGTTCTGAGTTCCGGCTTTAGCTGGCTTCTTCTGCTACGCAAGCCAGCTAAAGCCGGAACTCAGAACATCGCTTCTGATTTTTGAGATAGTTTCTAATAATTTTTAAGCGTTTTCTCTGAGCCAGCCGCGCAAGGTGCTGACGACGGTTTCGGTGTCGTTAATGGTTTGGGCAACGACGTGATTTCTGATTGCTTCGACGCGCTCGATTTCCTTATTGGCTTCCGATTCGCCTGTCGTCTGCATTTGCGCTTCGAGCTCGGCGACGGTCATCATCGGCGCGAGTTCGGGCATTCCGTTTTCTTCGATTTGTTTCGGCGTTTTTATTTCATTTTCGCGCCGTTTGGTTTCCGCGTCGCCTTCGGTCAAAAGTTTCGGTTCTTCAATTGGCGCGGCTGCCGTTTTCACGGCTCGCATCGCCGGACGGACGACGAACAGAAGCAGCAGAATCGCCACTAGAATTAACGCTCCGTATTTCGTCAAATTTGAAACTAACTGCTTGTTGCGGTCTAAAAACGAAGCGGTCGCCACATCGAGCTGCGGTTTGCTGAACGGCATCGTCTGAACGACGACCGAATCGCCGCGATTCGCGTCTATGCCGACGGCTGCGCCGACTAAATCCTGAATTTGTTTAATTTCGTCGGCGGTTCGCGCGACTTCGGTTTCCTGCACGGTTTTGTGGTCAACGACGACCGAAACCGTCATTCGATTGACGCGCCCGCCGCCGCCGACGGTTTTTTTGACGGTTTTATCAATTTCGTAATTGACGGTCGAAGCGGTGCGCTGGTCGCCGCTGCTTTGCGAGGCATTCTGCGGCGGCGATTGCGTCACCGGATTATTTGAACGCGCACCGGCAACGCTTTCGGCGTTCGCGGCATTAGGATTCGTGTTACTCGAATTTCTCGCTTCCTGTGAATTTTGCTGCGAGCGAACGACCTGCGACTGCGGATTATATTTTTCTTCGCTTTGTTCGATTTGACTAAAATCAATGTCCGCCGCAACGTCGGCGCGAACGCGATTTTCGCCGACGACGGGTTCGAGCAAGGCGATAATGCGAGCGGCGTTTTCCGCTTCGTATTTTTGCTTGGCTTCGAGCTGCGCCTGAAACGCTCCGGCATCGCTGATTCCGCCGCCGCGTTTCCCGGCGGCAACCAGAAGTCTGCCGCGCGTGTCCATCACCGAGATATTCGACGGATCGAGTCCTTCAATCGAACTGGCAATCAAGCTGACGACGGCATCGGTTCGTTCGTCGGACAATTCTTTATTCTGCTTGACGCGCAGCATCACCGAAGCCTTCGCGCCTTCTTCTTTATCGGTGAAAACCGATTCTTTTTTCGGCGTGAGATGAACGCGGGCGGATTCGACTTCATCCATTCCTTCCAGGGTTTTGGCGAGTTCGCCTTCGATGGCGCGGCGATAATTTACCTGCTGCGCGAAATCGGTCGCGCCGAAACTCGTTTTATCAAACAAATCAAAACCGACGTGACCGCCTGACAACGCGCCTTCGCTCGCCATTTGCAGGCGCAGTTCCGAAATGCGTTCGTTCGGCACTTGAATCGTCGCGCCGCCGTTGGCGATAGCGTATGGAACATTCGCGGTTTTCAGTTTTTCGATAATTGATTGCGCGTCCGCCGGTTTCAAATCCGAAAACAGCACGCCGTAATCCGGCTGCGAACCGAAATAAACCAACGCGCCAATCAATCCCAAAGTGACGACCGCCGCACTGACAGTCGCAATGCGACCCGGCATCGGCAGGCGATTCCAGATTTCTTTGATTTGTGTGAGAGGTGAGGACATTGTTTTGATTTTCGATTTTCGATTTTTGATTTTGATTGGCGGCGATTTCGGACTCTAAATTCGAGGCTCTGAGTCAAAGTTTGAAATTGATTTTTGTTTTGCAATCGCAAATCAAAAATCAAAAATCAAAATTTCACACTTGCATCCTCATTATTTCGTCAAACGCGCCGATAAGTTTATTGCGGACTTGAAGACCGAGCTGAAACTTCAAGTCGGCGGTTTGCAGCGCGATAATTGTTTTGTGTAAGTCCGGCGATTCGCCCGTTACGGCTTTGGCGATTTCCTGTTCGGCATTTTTCTGTGTTCCGTCAATCGAATCAACCGCATCTGTAATTAAAGAACCAAATCCGTCGCCGGAACTTTTTACGCTGTCGGTCGTCGCGCCGGAGGAAATCGGCGAAACCGAATTGATATTGCTGATATTCATCGTTGTTGGTGAGATTAAGCGTCGCCGAGATTAATGCTGACGCGGGCGAGTTCTTTTGCCGTGTTGAAGACCGTCGCGTTTGCTTCAAAAGAACGCGCCGCCGACATCATATTTACCGTTTCTTCGAGCGGATCAACGTCGGGCATTTTCACGTAACCGTTCGCGTCCGCGTCAGGATGTCCGGGCTGATACTGCATCACGCTTTGATTTTCGTTTGCCAGCACGACTTCGGATTTTACCGTCTGCGAAACATTGCCGTTCCCGTCAAACAAATTAGAGGAAAAGTCAGACTGCCATTTTTCGTTTAAGTCCTGCGCCGTAAAAACAACGTCGCGCCGCTGATACGGTTTGCCGGTCTGAGTGCGCGTCGAATTGGCGTTGGCAAGATTTGCCGAAGCCGCTTCGAGTCGTTCGCGCTGGGCGGTCATTCCCTGTGAAGCGATTTTGAAAATTGAAAATAGAGACATAATTTGAGTGGTTGAGGTTAAATTTATTTGCCTTCACGAATTGCCGTGCGAAGCAGTCTGAGCCGCGATTGCAGCATTTTCGCGCCGAAATTAAAATTGCTTCCGGCTTGTGCTAAATCCGCCATTTCGCGTCCCGCGTCAACCGTGTTGCCGTCTAAACCGACGGCGGTCGGCGTTTGTTCGACAACGCGCATTCCGCTCGTTAATCCGTTTCCGTTTTGTTTTGCTAATGGAAGCGAACTTTCCCTGGCGGCATCGCGCAGAAAATCATCGAAATCAAGTTCCTTGGCGACGTAACCGGGCGTGTCGGCATTGGCGATATTTCCCGCAATGACCTGTGAGCGACGGCTTTGAACGTCTAAAAACTTCTGAAGCAAATTCGTAATATTGTCGGCTGGTGAAAAATCCATCGGGTGAACCTCAGCGCAGTTAAGAGCAAGGAACGTGCCTCAAAAACAAATCAGTAAAAATCGGCATTTTATCAGGAAAATCTAATTAACCCGCAAAAGCCGAGTGTCAGGCGAGCGTGAAACGAATGTCATTTTGTTGACACTTTCGGTTAATAAATGTATTTTGAATTAGGTTTTCTTGTCTGAATAACTTCTCTGATCTGAAACATTTAGTTAAAAACCCGATTCGTTCGTTTCTATTCACTAATCAAAAGTGTTAATTCCTTTTTATGAAAGCTAAAATTTTGGTAGTTGAAGACGATGCACGGTTGCGGATGCTTCTTCTTGAAGCACTCAGCCTCGAAGGTCATCAGCTCGAAAGCGCGGATTCCGCCGAAGAAGCCGTCCGATATCTCGAAAAGGAAAAATACGACGTTCTTTTAACCGATGTGAATCTGCCGGGAAAAAGCGGTCTGGAATTGCTGCCGATTTGTCTTCATTACAATCCGAATACTTATTTGATGGTAATGACCGGCTATGCTTCGATTGATACGGCGGTGCAGGCGATGAAGCTCGGCGCGTCGGACTTTCTGTGCAAGCCGATTGCGCTGAAGGATTTGATCGGCGCGATTCAGGTCGCGCTCAAAAAAATCGCCGCGCCAAGCATTCCCGTCGCCAATCCAAACAATTCAAACTCGCCGATTATCGCGCAATCGGTCGTGATGCTGAATGTGCTTGAACAGATAAAAATAATCGCGCCTTACAAAATAAATGTTCTTATCACGGGCGAAACCGGCACGGGCAAAGAACTGATTTCCAGAGCGATTCACGAAACCAGCCCGCGAGCCAAAAACGATTTCGTCGCTTTAAACTGCGCGGCGATTCCTGAACAACTGCTCGAAGACGAACTTTTCGGTCACGTCAAAGGCGCGTTCACAGGAGCGCAGAGCGACCGCAAAGGACGTTTTGAACAGGCGGACGGCGGAACTTTGTTTATGGACGAAATCGGCGATATGAATCCGGCGATGCAGTCGAAATTATTGCGGGTTTTGCAGGAAAGCGAATTTGAAAAACTGGGTTCCTCAAAAACCGTGAAAGTTGACGTGCGCGTGGTCGCGGCAACAAGCGCAAACCTGGAAGAGAAAATCGCCGACGGCAGTTTTCGTCCCGACCTTTATCACCGCTTAAACGTCGTGCATCTGCGCGTCCCGGCATTGCGCGAACGTCCCGACGATATTTTGTCGCTCGCGCAAGGTCTGCTCAATCGCTTTTGTCAGAGTGCCGGATTGCCCGCTAAAACAATCGCCGACGAAACCTTTCACTCGCTGATTTCCTACAATTTTCCCGGCAATGTTCGCCAGCTGCAAAACGCGATGGAACGCGCCGCCATTTTTTCCGGCGCGGATTCAAAGGTAAGGCTCGAACATCTGCCCGAAGAAATCAAAAATCAGACTAATTTATTTCAAATCCAACCGGGCGTGAATTTAATTCCGAATTCGATTCCCGACGAAGGAATTAATTTTTCGGACGTTGTTTCAAATGTCGAACGTCAATTATTGCTGCAAACTCTCGACAAAACCGGCGGAAACAAAATGCAAGCCGCGAAGCTGCTGAATATGAAGCGCACGACGTTGGTCGAAAAAATCAAACGTCTGCAAATCGAAGTCAGCGAAGAAGAAGATTATTCTGTTTCCGATTAAAAACTACGGTCATAAGCCAAGCCTTTTGTTTTTTCGCGCAGATAAGCGTTCGTTCCGTGATGTGATTTTTCTAAGGTTTTTAATTCACCGACTGCCTGTTCACGCGATTCTGTCAAAAGCAGTCTGGTCGTTTGGTCTTGCGCCAGAGTCAGATTCGCCAGTTCGACAACGCGGTTCGTAATGTCGTATTGACTGACGCTTTCGCCTTTGGATTCCAGATGCCCGCGCAGTTCGGAAATTTGCCGGTGATAGGTTTCGAGTCTTTTGCCGATGGCGGCGCGTTCGGCAACAATATCCCAGATTTTCAGAAATTTTCCCTGCTGCGCGGCGAGCGTTTCTTCACGCGCTAAAGCCAGCAGTTTTTCCAAATCGCCGCACTGCGACGCCAGTAACTCAATCAGCGAATCAGCCTGATTTTCAAGTTTTTTTGAAGAATCCATAAAGCATTATTAAGCCGGTTTAACCGGCAAACGCCAAGGCATTGCCGGAAACCGCTGTCGTTTCAACTATTGGTGTCGTTAAATTTTGCGCGTTCGTTTCCCACGCATCGCGCACGGGCGCGAGCAATTCGGCGGCGCGGCGCATTAGAGCGGCGTCGAGTTCCGCGCTCGCCCGCAAAATCAAAACGGTCACGCTGCGGTATAAATTATCGAGGCTGACGGCGACTTCGCCGCCGAGTTCGAAATTCAAAGTGGATTGCAGATAGTTGATAATATCGAGAGCGCGGTTGGAATGTTCGCCTTTAGCGACGAAATCAGCGGCTTCGATGTCGGCGGCGGTTAAGTTCAAAAACTTGATTGCGCCGTCGTAAAGCATCACGATTTGTTTGAGCGGATTGCTTTCGGTGTTGGCTATTCTGCCATAGCTGGCGAGGGCTTTTGGTTGTTTATACATTGTAGTTTTTCCTTTCCAAACTCAATATACTTATCGGCAGACGCGGCAAAACCTTAAATGTTTTACCGAGTTTATTTACCAACCGAATTTTTTATTCAGACGTTTTTTGATACGACTTAATGATGTTGCCGAGAGCCGAGCCTTGTCCGCTGAGCTGCCCGATGGCGGCATCGGCAACCGAGAATTGTCTGGTCAGCGAAGTCCTTAACCGATTGAGCGCTTCGAGGCGATCGGCAATCGTCGAATTCAAACTTTTCACGCTGGATTCGTAACCGCTGATGGCGGTTTGCACGCTGCCCGTCACGCTGTCGCTAAAGCCTTTGGACGCCACGGAAAATTTCTGGAAAATCCCTTCTCGGCTGTCCGTCGAACCGAATAACAAAGCCTTTACATCGTCCGGCGCGCTTTTGAGTTTCTCGTTGAAAACCGTCGAATCCAGAGTTAAATTTCCGCTCTCGCTTTTGGAAATTCCAAGTTCGCTCAAAGAGCTGAGCGCGCCGCCGTTGTCCGACGAAACCTGGTTGATCGCGCCGCGCAACTGCTGCTGAATGTTTCTTAATGTGGAATCGCCTGCCAAAACTCCGGTCGGGCGGTTGGTCGAATCTTTTTTGTATTGCGCGGCGGCAAAATCCTGCACGGCGTTATAAGCATTGATAAATCCGCGCAGCTTGTTTTCGATGTCGGCTGATTGGGTGACGCCGACGGCAGCTGATCCGACTTTTTTTAGATTTAAAGTTACGCCGGTAATCGCGTCGGCGACAGAATTGGTCGAGCGCGTGATGCTCAAACCGTTGATTGAAAGCGCGGCGTCGAGTTTTGCTGAATCACCGTCGGGCGGATTGAGCGAGCGCAGATTCAAATCGGCGAGCGTTCCGGTCGAAGTGGTTTCGACTAATTCGACCCGACCAATTGCGCCCGAATCTTTTGAACTTAAAACAAGCTGCTGACCCGTTCCGTCGCCGTTCACATCAACTATGCTGGCAGTGACTCCGGCGTTTTTTTGGTTGATTGCATCGCGCAAACCGGCAAGCGTGTTGTTGGTTGAATCAATGGTAATTGAAACGCCTTCGCCCGCGCCGCCTTTGCGAAGCTCGAATGTCGCGGTCGTCGCGCTGCCCGATAAAATCGGCGCGGTCGTCGAAGAAAATGAACGCGAAGCCTGCGACAGATTGCTCGCCAGCCGCGTGACGCTGATATCGTAATTTCCAAGATTTGCCGCGCTGCTCGCGCTCGCGGTGATAACGGTTGCGTCGCCCGTCGTCACGCTGCGACCCGTTCCTAAATCACGATTCGTCAGCGCTTCGGAAGCAGTCGTCAAAGCAGCCAGAGAGGTATTGAGTTGTTTTAACCCTTCGATACGACTGTTGTAACTGCTGACTTTTGACTGCATCTGCGTCACCGGACGCGAACGCTGATTCAAAATCGCGTCACGAATAACGCTGAAATCAATGCCGCTGCCGACTCCGCTAAAACTTGTTTCGCCTGCCATAATTTTAAGATTTGCGGCGGCTGCCGACAACTGATTTTATGTTGCCGGCAGCCGCGCGTTTTTATTTTATTTCGTCAATAAACTGCCCCTGAGTTTTTACATACTCGGCGGCGAGCTTTAGCGAAACTTCCGATGGAATTTGACGAATTGCCTCGCCCGTTTTCTCGTTGACCAACTCGACGATAATGGCATTTGTCTTGTCATCACGACTGAATTTCAGCGTGATGTTGTGTTCTGCCAGAGCGCTTTTTAACTTACCTAAATCCTCGACTTCCGCCTTTTGTTCCGGCTTTATGTCTGCCGGCAAAGCGACCGAGGTTTTGGGCTTGGAATGTTCAAAATGTTTATCAGTTTGCTGGAGCGGCATATTGAAATCATTTATGAAATTTGCTGCGTTTATGTGCATCACATAACCTCCTTCTTTTTGTTTTTCCTAACGCTCGTAGGCGAAGATTGAAAACAACCTTCGCCTACGAACATTCGGAAAATCAGCTTTTAATTACTTTTTTGAAAATCAATCGGAAATTAAATTCCCGATTCAATTATCGAAGAAGTGAAAGAAGCGATTGGCTCGATTGATTGGATTGCGCCAGAGCTGCAACACCGGCTTGTTGTAAGGTATTCAATCGCGCCATATTCGAGGCTTCGGCGGCAACGTCAGCGTCACGAATCGAAGATTCAGCCGCTTGGAAGTTGACGATTTGAGTCGAAGCCAGGTCAATCGCCTGTTCGAGGTTGTTCTGACCCGCACCGACTTTACCCTGAACTTGTCCAAGCACCTTGATTGCTGATTGGATAGCTGCCAGAGCGTCTTTCGCGCCTTGTTCGCCGCCGGTTAAGGCTGCGCCCGTCGCCGCTGTCGGAGTTTGCAGCGCGTCAATGTTGTTGGTCGCATTGACGCTTCCCGCGCTGCTCGAAATCGCCAAGTTGAAGGATTTCAGCGAAACGAAACTGACTTCCGAACCGTCAGCTTTGGTGCTGACCGCGAAAACGCCGGATTCACGAAGCGAGGTGTTGTTATTCACCGAGTTGGCAACCGCATCGGCGTTAGCCGCGCTGACCGCCGCGAAGCTGGCGAACGAAACGTCCTGTGAAGAATTGGCGTAACCGATCTGCTCGCCGGTGAAGCTCAAGGTTTGAGTTGCACCAGCCGTTCCCGCGCTGAGAGTTTTCGTGACTTTGTTAGCCGCGCCCGTCACCGCTACGTCGTTGATTGCCGCGCCTGCGCCCGCAATACCCGTCTGACCCGCGCCGTCGGCGATGCTGGAAGAAACCGTGAAGAATTCAGCCGAAGCCAAAGTCAATTTGCCGTTCGTGTCCAAAGAAGCCTTGAGACCGGCAGTTTGAGCATTCGCGTCATTATTGATGGTGTCGAGAACATTGGAAGAGGTCGCGCCGGCTGACAACGTAATCGAAAAGCTCTGAAGCTGTCCGCTCGAACCAACCGATTTGAAGGTCAGAGTTTCGTCCGCCGTGATGCCGCCGGTGATGTCCTGCGCGCCGGTGACGCTGCCCGTGCCTTGTCCGATGTTCAGATTGTTGAGGCTCAATCCGGTACGGTCAATGCGGCTGCTTGAAAGGTCAATCGCCACGTTGTTTCCCGCTGCGGTCGAGTTTGCGCCGCCGCCGATGAAAACATTGATGGCGCGATTGTAACGACCTTCGTCCGAACCGGCGGCTCCGCCCAAACCGATGTTCTGCGCCTGACGGTCAATTTCGCCGAAAACTTTGCCGAGTTCAGCCTGCAAAGTGCTGCGGTCGCCGGAAAAGGTTCCCGAAGCCGACTGTGAAGCCAATGAAGCCGCGCGGTCGAGCAAACCCGAAACCGTGTTCAAACCGCCGTCAATGATTTGTAAGGTGGAAAGACCGTCATTGGCGTTGCGGATGCCCTGCGACAAAACGCTGCTGTCGCTGCGGAAGCTGTTGGCAATCGCTAATCCGGCGGCATCGTCGCCCGATCTGTTAATGCGTAAGCCCGATGAAAGACGTTGCAGAGTTTTGCTGAGGTTGTTGTTAGTCATCGCCAGCTTGTTTTGTGCGCCCGACGATGCAAGGTTATTTACTAGTGAAAAGTTAGCCATTTTTTTGTTCCTCCGTGAACTTGGGTTGACCGCCGCGTCCGTGCATTGGTCGGTTTGTTTTTATTTTAAGATTGAACCGCCGTTTGCGATTCGTAATAGACTTATCGGTCTGGTTTCGGAAAACTTTAGGGACTTGAAAAAAATTTGCGATTAATTTTTAGCGGCTGAGAATAACCACATCAACGCGGCGATTTTGAGCGCGACCTTCTGGCGTGGAATTGTCGGCGACTGGTTGAAATCCGGCGTAACCGGCGGCGGCGAGTTTTTCGGGCGCGATGCCGCGTTCGATAAATCGCGCCAAAACCGACGAGGCGCGAGCGGTCGAAAGCTCCCAATTGGAAGGATAACGAGCGTTGGCAATCGGTGTTGAATCGGTGTGACCTTCGATGCGAATTTGCGCCGCGCCGTCCTGCAAAGATTCGGCGAGCGTATTTATCACGGCTTCGGCTTCTTGGTTAATCGCGGCTTCGCCGGGCGCGAAAAATCCGGCTTCCGACAGCGAAACGATTAAGCCGACTTTCGTCTGCCGCATTTTCGTTTTCTGCATCAGAACCGAATTTTCCAGTAATTTTTTTTCAAACTTGGCGCGCTCGTCTTTTTCAGATTCGTTTCCGGGCAAAATCCCGTTGCCGCCAATGTTTTGCCCCGAAAAACTTTGCGCGATTTGCCGCGCGCGTTCCTTGTCGCTCGCCGCATACATCACGATGAACAAAGCCAGCAGCAGCGTCACCAAATCGGCATAAGAAATAAGCCAGCGGTCACGACTCTGGCTTTCATTTTCGGCGTTAAAGTTTTGACGGCGACTTCTCATCGAGGCAAATTAAAACGGTTGATAATCGCTCGCGGCGTTTCTTTCGCGCCGAGCGATAAAATGACCGAAACGAGTTCTTCGCGGCGTTTCATCTGCGTTTCGTGTCTGGCACGAAGCCGCGCCGCCAGCGGAAAAAACAAAAGATTCGCCAAACTCAATCCGTAAATCGTGGCGACAAAAGCCGTCGCAATTCCGGTTCCGAGCGCTTCGGGTCGGTCTAAAACTCGCAGCACGCTGATTAAGCCGAGAACCGCGCCCAAAATTCCGAATGTCGGCGCGAATCCGCCAGCCGCTTCTAAAGTCGCTGAATCCTGCAATCCGGCTTCGTCTTCTAAATCTAAACGTCTGGCTAAAACCTCTTTTACCTGTTCTTTTTCAGCGCAGTCCGCAATTAAGATTAAACCTTGCGTGACGAGCGTATCAGTCGAATTATCGGCGTGATTTTCAAAAGCACGCACGCCGTTTTTATTCGCCGACCGTGACAGCCACGCTAATTTGGCAAGTTCGATTTTGTGCGCTTCGTCATCCTCGTTTCTTAAACGCAAACGCCAGACCGCTTTAACCGCGCTGATTATTCCGACCCAACCGCGCCGGACAATGACCGCGCCGAGCGTTCCGCCGCCGACAATCAAAGCCGCCGTCGGATGCCACAAAAAGCCGAGTTTGAGATTTTCTAACCACGCGCCGAGAATGATTGTCATCAGCCCGACAGCGATGCCCAGAAAAATTGTCCAATCAAACCGTTTCATTATTTTCGTTTGTCGCGGAAGCGCGCCGCCAGATTTTCGAGCGCGGACGGTTCGATTTCTTCCTCGACGATTTCGGCGGCGCGATTGGCTTCCTGAATTTCAGTGAAAACTTCGTAGCGATGAATGGAAGTTTCGCCCGGCGCGACGATGCCGAGCCGCACGCCTTCGCCGCTCACCGAGAGAACTTCGATGACTATTTCGTTTCCGATAATAATTTTTTGACCCGGACGGCGCGATAAAACCAGCATAAAATTTAGTTTTGCGGCAGCGATTCGGCGAGTTGATATTCGCTATCGGTTAAGACCGTTTGTGCGCCGCTGTTAGTTTCCGCATTGATAAAAATCGGCGCGCGTAAATTGATGGTTGTTTTTTGCCAATCGGAAGAAATTTTGACGATTGCCAAGGTTTGCATCGCTGCATCAGTTAAATCTTTCGCGGCAAGCGGTTCATAACCGGCAAAAATTTCGTGCGGATTGACCACGACAAAACGATTTTTCTCCGCGTCTACCGATGCCAGCCAGCAAAACGGCGCGTATTCGTCCATCGGAATCAAAACGGCGCGGCGCATTTCCGGCAAGCCGATTAAACCTTCGGCGAAATTAATGATTTCGCTCTCGTCGTAAGAATAGTCTTTTTCTTTGATGGTAATCATTGGCATAAATTTCAAGTGGGATTTTAAGTCAGAAAATAAAGGTTAAATCCATCAGTTCGTAATTTGAAATTAGTAATTGAATTTAACTAAGTAGTCGGACAGGCATTAAATTTAAGACAAAGAATTTAGCCACAGATTTACACAGATGAACTCGGATGATAAGAAAAGATGTGAAAATGCAGTTTATAATCATAAAATATCTCGTGTTCATCTGTGTAAATCTGTGGCTGAATTTCTTGAAAATACATCTGTCTAATGACTTATCTGAGAAAATCGAACAGCGAACGGCGACCTGTGGCGGCAATTTGCAATGTCGCTTCGAGCGCGCGCTGCGCGTCGGTGAGTGCAACGGCGGTTTCGGCGAAATCAGCATCTTCAAGGTCGGCGGCTCTTTCGTCAAGCGACAAAAAATTGTTGCTCAGATTTTCGCCGGCGACTTCCGCCGAGTTCATATTAGCGCCGACAACGGCGCGGGCGTTGCCAGCCAAATCTTCATAAACACCCAAGCGGCGCATCGTATTTTCAAGCGTTGCGCGGTCGTTCGCCGGAGTGATCGTGCCGCGCAGTGCGTCAATAGCGTTGTTCAAGTCCGCAAAAATCGTCGAAGTCGCATCGCTGAAAACGGTTTCCGCCGTCACGCCGACGGCAATGGCGTTCGCGCCCGGTTCGATTTGAACAAACTGCGCGTTCGTCGGCGTGTTTGCCGGAACTGCGGTTGTCGGGTCAAACGGCGGCGCGTTTTGGCGCGTGCCGCCGAAGAGATATTCGTCGCCGTTTTTCGAATTAGCAATGTTCAGAATTCTGCTGCGCAAACCTGTGATTTCCGTCGCCAGAGCATTTCTGGCTTCCTGCGTCGTCGTGTCGCTTAAACCCTGCGCGACTAATGTGCGCACGCGCTCCAAAACGCTTTCGTAACTGTTCAGCGTATCGTCGGTTGCCGTCAATTTTTGATTGGCAGTTTTGGTGCTGCGCTGAAATTGCCCGATTTCCGTCTGCGAAGTTCGCAGCCGCAAAACCATCTCCGCACCGCTTGGGTCGTCGGACGCGCGATTGATGCGTTTGCCGGTTGCGATGCGTTCCTGCAAAACATTCAAACGACCGCGCTGCGCGTTGATGCGCGAAGTAAAATCGGAACTCGAAGTGTTGTCGGCGATTCGGTAAGTCATTTTATTATTGTATTAGAAAACTAAATTAGATCGGCGTTGTCAGAACTGGCTGCGGTAGCGGACGGGTCGCTTGCCTACGAGGTCGTTGTGTCGAAACTTGACCCGCCCGTTACCGCAGCCGGTTCTGATGAAGATTATTGAGCGAGAGAAAGAATCATCTGCGTCATTTCGTCGGCGACTTTAATAAAACGCGCGGCGGCTTCAAACGCTTTTTGATATTGCATAAGATTTATCGCTTCTTCATCGAGCGAAACGCCCGAAACCGAATCGCGTTGCGCAATTGCCTGTGCTAACACGACGGCTTGCGTCTGCAAATCGTTGTCCGCCTGACTGACCTGTTCGCCCGCTTCCGACAGCATCGAGCCGAATATCGAACCGAAAGAGCCGGTGCGCGTTCCGACGGTCGTGTTCTGGTCGGTCAACAAATTGGCGATTTGTCCGGCGATTGTTCCCGTCTGTCCGGGCTGCGTCAGCGGCGAAGCGACAACCAAACGTGGATTGCCGGTAATCGCCGGATTAATTGAAATGTTCGCCGCCGTAACGGGCGGCGCGTTGTTGAAAAAATTCGTTCCGGCGTTGCCGTCCAAATCCGTTCCCGAAGAGTGCAAATCATTAACGCGTTGGACGACGGCGGCGGCTAAACCGTCAAGGTCATCAATCTGTTTGGAAGTTTCCGTAATCGCGCTTTGCAAACCGGCGATTGCGCCTTCGTTAAAAACGGCGGGCTGCCCGTCAATCGTAATCGTCGCCAAACCGAGCGGCGGCGTGTTGTTCGCTTTGAGCGCGAAAGCCGTATCGCCTACAACGAGCGGGCGACCTTCGCCGATGGTCAGCGTCACCGTTCCGTCGCTGTTTTCAGTCGAACGCGCGCCGGTCAATTCGGAAAGCTGATTGACCACTTCGCCGCGCTGGTCGCGCAAAGCCGAAGCGTCGCCGCCGCCAGATTCGATTGAATGAATCTGGCTATTTAAATTCGCCACTGTTTCCGAGAGCGTGTTGACCTGTTCGACGGTCGTGCGAATCTGCGCGTCGGTTCCGCGCCGCAAATCGTCGAGCCGCGTGCGCGTCGTCTGAAAAGCGCTGGCTAAAGCCGCGCCTTTTTGAGCGACTAAGGAGCGCAGCGGAACTGAATTCGGATTCGCTTCGAGATCGCGGAACGCGCCGAAAAAACCGTTCATCGCATTTTGAATTCCGCCGTTCGCGCTGCCCTGCAAAGCGACTTCGACCGGCGCGAGCGCGTCGCGTCGGGCAGTCAAACGCCCGGCGATTCCGGTTTCGGTCTGGATTCTCGATTGAATAAAATTGTCGCGGAAAGTTTGGATTCCGGCGACGGTTACGCCCGTTCCGAGCGTCTGACCGTTGAAGCCGTTATGCGCTGATTCGGCTAATTGAACGCGGCGGCGCGAATAACCGGGCGTGTTGACGTTGGCGATATTTTGCCCGGTGATGTTAATACCGAGTTGACTGGCGTTCAAGGCGCGGCGACCGATTTCAAACGAAGAAAAATTAATGCTCATCGGGTAACTCCTTTGCCGGATTTCAAAACCGGAGCGCGGTAAGTGGTTGGCGGCACGCCGCACATTTGAATTCCGGCGGCGGCAAACGACGAACCGCCGAGCGCGAGCGTTGTCGCTCGACCGGCGGTTTTTTCAAAGCTGCGGGCAAGTTCTAGTAACTTGTTCGCCGCCGATTCAAATTGTTCACGCGCTTCAGCATCGAGCGGCGCGGGTTCGGTTTGTGAACTTCTGATTTCGGCAAATTCCGTCAGCGCGGAAGTGATTTCCAAAAGGCGTGAGCGCATCCGAAAAAGCTCGGTTTCACCGGCGCGTGAAAGTGCCTCGACGCTGTTTGGCTCGCCGCTCGTCATTACGCTGATGAGTTTCGCCGTCAGCGATTCGAGGCTCGCGTAGGCGGCAGTCTGCTCGGTCATCAATCGGGCGATTTTACGAATTAAATCATCTTGCATAATAGATTTTTCATTGACAAGAGATTTAAAACCGTCGCCGGGCGAATTGTAAATTCACCCTTTCAATCGAGTTTATAATTTCTCGTCCTTCAAAATAGCGTCGGCGATTTCCTCGCCCGACGGCTGATAGCTGCCCGCCTGGATTTGCTCGCGCAGGCTGCTGACTTTTTCTTGCCGAACGTCTGGCAAATCTTTTAATTGTCCGACGAGCTTTCCGACTTCCGAGGCGCGGCTCGATAAATTCAATTTATCCGCGTCAGCCGCCAATTTATTTTCAACCGGCTGCGCCGTTTCCCTGCCCGTTTTTTTGACTTCGCTCTGGCGTTCGGCGCGAATCTGGTTATAGCCGCCCGTTTTGTCAATGTTTATTTTTCCCATCATCTTTTCTCTCGTAAAAAGTTTCTCCGTAATTACCTTTCGGCATTTTTCGGTAAAACATTAGACAAAATTTTGAGAGGATTGACAACCTGCCCGTTTTCACGAATTTCAAAATGCAGATGCGGTCCGGTTGATTTGCCGGTCGAACCGGAAAGAGCGATTTTTTGACCCGCAAAAATTTCGTCGTCTTTGGAAACCAAAAGTTTCTCTAGATGACCGTAGCGCGATTCCCTGCCGTCCGGGTGTTTGATGACGACCAGATTTCCGTAACCCTTTGTCCAACCGGCAAATGTCACGACGCCCTGCGCCGCCGCCGCAACCGGCGTATTTCTCGGCACGGCGATATCAATTCCGCCGTGAAGTTTCATTCGTTTATCAATCGGGTGAAACCGATTGCCGAATCCTGACGACGTTCTGCCGCTGACCGGCATTTGATATGCGATTTCGTTCGATGAACTTAACGGCGACGTTATCGCATTCGGCGAAAAACTTTTTATTTCCGTGACGGCGGAAGTTGATGCGAGACGTGGTTGAGTCGGATTCAACATTTTTCCGTCGGGCGCGGCGAGCTTGAGCGTATCCGTTTTTTCGACGGTCGGAAGATTTTCCTTGCTGTCTTTAATCGCCGTCAACGCATTTGAAAGTTTGTTCGCGACAACCGGTTTCTCCGGCACCGCGCCGAATTTCTGCATAATCAAATCCGACAATCCAACGCCGCCCGATTGCGCCATCGTCGTCGCAAGCTGTTCGGAAAACATCTGTTTTGCCAAACCCGAACCGCCGTCGCCGCCGAAAAGCGCGTCTTCATCGCCTTCGTTCTTACTATTCAAAGCCGACGTAAGCTGCATCAGCAAAACCGCTTCAAACTGCACGGCGGCGCGGCGCAAAGCGTCCGGCGACTGCGCGGACGTTTGCTTCTCGCTGACGATATTATTGATTTGTTCGAGGGGTGATAAATTCATTCGAGTTTGAGGTTTGAAATTCAATTACTGCATTTCTAGTTCGGCATTCATCGCGCCGGCGGATTTTATCGCCTGCAAAATGCTGATAATGTCGCGGGCGGAAACACCGAGCGTTCGCAGCCCGCGAACCACTTCGTCAACCGTCGCGCCGTCAGGCAAAACGACTGACTGAACTTTTTTTTCTTTGACCTCGACCGTCGTCGTCGGCACGACCGTATCTTCTTTAACTTTGGTCAGCGGCGCGGGCTGAAAAACTTCGTATTCCGTGCCGATGCGAATCGTCACGCCGCCTTGCGAAATGGCAACCGACGCGATGCGGACTTCGCTGCCCATCACGATTGTGCCGGTGCGCTCGTTGATAATAATTTTGGCGATTTTGTCGGGCGTTAAGCGCAGACTTTCGAGTTCGGCGATGAATCCGACGCGATTGTCGGCGTATTTTGTCGGCAAACTGACCTCGACGTTTCTGCCGTCGAGAGCCTTTGCCGTTCCTGCGCCGAATTTTGTGTTAATAACTTGGTTAAGGCGCGAAGCCGTCGAAAAATCTTCGTTGCGAAGCACTAAAACTAATTGATTATTCGCGGCAAGTTCGGTCGGAATAATTCTTTCAACCGTCGCGCCGTTCGGCATTCGCCCGACGGTAGGATGATTGATTTCAACCGAATTTCCGCCGCCGCCCGCCGAAATTCCGCCGATGGAAATCGAGCCTTGCGCGACGGCGTATGTTTGCCCGTCAATTCCTTTAAGCGCAGTTAGAATTAGAGTTCCGCCCTGCAAACTTTTTGCGTCGCCGATTGAAGAAACCGTGACATCAATTTTTGAACCCTGGCGAATGAACGGCGGCAAATTTGCCGTCACCAAAACCGTCGCAATGTTTTCCGGTTTGAGCGTCGCCGCTTCGGTCGAAATTCCCATTCGTTCAAGCAAATTCTGCAAAGTCTGGCGAGCATAAAGATTCTGCTGAACGCGGTCGCCGGTGCGATTTAGCCCGACGACCAAACCGTAGCCGACGAGTTGATTCGAGCGCACGCCTTCGATGTCCGCCAAATCTTTGACGCGCACATTCAAACCGGCGTCCGTTTTCTGACAGTAAAACACTGCCGGAAAAATGATGAGCAAAAACACGAAAATCGGCGCGAACCGACGAAGGCACGTGCCGAAATAATTTGAATACTGAATTTTTCCGGTGTATTTACGCATCTTGGTAAAAAAGTCAGCCGCGTCAGGCGAACGGCTGACCAAAATTTGTGAGATCAAAAAGGAGAAATTTTATCAAAAAGCCGGAACAACCAACCCGGCGCATTATCAGCAGATGCAATTCCCTTGCCATTAAATTCGACGCGCAAATCGCCGACGTAAATCGTTTCGATAGAATTGTCTTTCGCCAAATCATTCGGGCGCACGATGCCCGTCACAGCGATTTGTTCGGTTTCCTTATTGATTTTCACGAGTTTGACGGCTTCGATTCGCAAATCGCCGTTCGATAAAACTTCGACGACGCGAGCCGTGATTCTGGCGCGGACATTGCTCGTTCGCGCGGTCGTGCCTTTGCCTTCGTAACTGCGTTTTCCGAGTTCGCCGACGACCGAACCGGCGGTCGCCGCGCCGTTCACCGGAATCGCGTTGAGCAGCGGCACAATTCCGCCGACGTTTCCCGAATCGCGGTTTCGCTTCGCGCTCGATGTAACATTTGCCGTGCTGGTTTCGACGACATCAACAAATACTAAATCGCCGACTTGTCTGGCTTTGAAATCGCGCAGCAGATTGGCGTTCACCGAATTATCCGTGAACAGCGAGCCGTTGGCGGGTTTCAACTGTTCGACCGGCGGCGCGATTGGCGGCGTTGGCTGAACTTCGACCACCGTCAATTTCGGCTGGTCTTTCTTTTTTCTTTGCTTTTCTTTTTTGTCTTGTGCTGTGGCGGAAAACATCGAGATTAAGATTAAAAAGATTGCAGATATTTTGAGTTTCATATTTTTTAAAAAGCGATTCGAACCAGATTTTCGTCCAGCACGACGGCTTGCAGAATCGCGCCCGACTGCGAGTTTTTAACGGCGATGCGGTCGCCGATTTTTCCCGACGAACGCGCTTCGCCGCTGACGATAATTTTGAGATTGCCCGACTGCGCTTCGATGCGAACCGAATCGCCGGATTTAATTACAACACGTGCGACAAACGAATCCGTCGTGATTTCCGCACCGACGGCGATGTTTTTAATCAACATCGCGCCGCGCAGTTTTCCCGTTTCGCGCAAATAATTTGTAATCGGTTTTTCGAGCCGTCGTCGTTCGAGCCGCACATCAGTTTCAGCGATTTTTGAGTTCGCGGATAAATCTTTCGCCGCGATGAAAACTTCGGCGTAGGCTTCGATTTCCAGAGTCGCCGCCAATCGTCGGACGGTTTTGTCGTCAACGCGAATTTCGACGGGCAAAGAAAATCTCGCAAATAAATTGCGCACGCCCGAAACATTAACGCGGATTTCCAATTTACCGACCGCGACCTGAATCTTTTCCGGCACGTCGAGCCTCACGATTCGCGCTTGAATTTTATCAGCCGAGAATTGACTTAAAATTGATTTCTCGACCGCTTCGCGGATTTGATTCGGGGAAATTTCCTGTCCGGCACGGCGAACAAGAATTTTCGACGGAGTTTCCAAAACGATTTCACTCGCCGAAAATCCGGCGGCGGAAATCGCCAGCGAGATTTGCTCGCGGCTGATTTCGCGCATCATCCCGACGTTCGGAGCATAACCGAGCGAGATTTTTTTTAACCGTTGCGACTCGTTTGATTCGCCTGAAACTTGCGCGACCGCGCCCAACTCAACGCGATCATTTCCAATGATTGTTTCGGAAGAAACGCGAACGGTGATTTTATTTTGTGCGAAAACTGGAAAACAGAAAAAAAGAATTATTGCCACCGAGGACACAGAGAGTAAAGAGAAAAATCGAAAAAGATTGGTGCGTGTTTCTCTCATTTTCTTCATTCTGTGTTCTCTGTGGCTAAACTTCCCTATGAAACGGCTTGATTGATTGTGCCGAGCATTCGGTCGGCGGTCGTGATGACTTTTGAATTCGTTTCGTAGATGCGCTGTGCGGAAATCATATTGACAAGTTCTTCGACAACGTTCACGTTCGAGCCTTCGACGAAACCTTGATTGATGCCGCCGATGCCGTTCGCGTCGGGCGAGCCGACGGTGGCTTGTCCCGATGCGCCGGTTTCTTTGAAAAGATTGCCGCCGAGCGCGTCTAAACCGGCTGGATTGGCGAAAATCGCCAGTTGAATCTGACCGACGTTTTGCGCGTTTGCCTGTCCGGGCGAAGTAACGGAAACCGTTCCGTCTTTGCCGATTGTCAGGCTGGTCGCTTCGGTCGGAATCGTGATTGCCGGTTCGAGCGAATCGCCCGCTGCGGTAACGATTTGACCTTGATTATTCAAATGAAACTGTCCGGCGCGAGTGTATGCCAAATCGCCGTTCGACTGGCGAATCTGGAAAAATCCGCTGCCTTCGATAACCATATCGAGCGGGTTCTGCGTTTGTTTGAATTCGCCTTGAATAAAGATTTTTTCAGAAGCGATGGAGCGCGCGCCCATCCCGATTTGCAAACCGACCGGCAGCGGCGTCGAAGCGTTTGCCGCGCCGCCCGCCGCTCGCATATTTTGATACATCAAATCCTGAAATTCGAGCCGCGTTCTTTTGAAACCGACGGTCGAGGCGTTAGCCAGATTGTTGGCGATGTTGTCCACGTTTTGCTGCTGCACCTGCATTCCGGTCGCAGCCGTTAATAAAGCTCTGTTTGGCATAATTTTACTCCTTTAGATTTTCCCGATTTCGCCTGAGATTTTGCGTCCGATGTCGTTCATCATCAGCGAGAGCGATTTTTGCAGCGATTCAAATTCGCGGTTGTTGTTAATCATCGCCACCATTTCGGAAATCGAATTGATGTTTGAATTTTCGAGCGCGCCCTGCACGATTTTCGAGCTGACGTTTTCCTGCGGCTGTTCCGCGCCCGTAGCGAGAAAAAGCGAATCGCCTTCTTTAGATAAAGCCGCCGACGGATTTTCAAATCTGACGAGCTTTAATTTATCGAACTGTTGCCCGCCCGCCGCCAAACTTCCGTCCTGACCGATGGACAATTCGCCGTCTTTCGGAACGGTTATCGCGCCGTTTTCACCGACAACCAAATCGCCGTTTTTGGTAACGAGCTGACCGCTCGCGTTAAGGGTCAAATTTCCTGCCCGTGTATAGCGCACGCCGCCAGCGGTTTGAATTTGCAAAAAAGCGTCGCCTTCAATCGCCACGTCGAGCGAGCGTCCGGTTTGCTGAATCGAACCGGCGGTGAAATCCGCCGCGCCCGAAGTCAAAACTCCGGCGACCAGATTTTGCTTGTCGCCCGCGCCTTTGTTCGCCGCCTCAAAAGTGCTGTAAATCAAGCGTTCGGCTTTAAAGCCGACGGTCGAAGCGTTGGCGATGTTGTTTGCCTGCGCTTCGAGCGTGTTTTGCCGCGAACGCATTCCCAGAAAAACCGTGTAAAGTCCGTAATTCATATTATTTGTTGAGCGCGACCTGGTTGAGGTTGATAATCAATTCGACTTCGCCGGGCGGCATTCCTAAAGTTGCCGCAATCGTTTCGGCATTTTGTCCGCGCGACGCGAGCGTAATGACGCGGTGACGGCGTTCCGTGATGTTCGGTTTCGCGGATTCAACCGCCGTCGTTTCGTCAAGAATTTCTTCGCTTGCCGGTTTAGGTTGGCGAACGCGAGTTTCGAGCCACGCGATGCGTCTCGATTGTTCGGCTACGCGCTGCGAATTCGTTTCAAAAACCTCTTTATTTTTCACCAGCGTATCTTGTAAATCTTCGATTTGCTTTTCGGCAAATTCAAGCAGAGCTCGCTGACCGACCTGTTTTTTATAACAAATCAAGCAAAAGCCGAAGCTCAAAAAGGCGATGAAAATTGCCGTCAGGGACATTATTAATTCTAAACTCATTTCTCAACCTCATTATTTTTTTCGTCGGCAGTATTGGAAAAAAGCGTCCGCGAGCGTTCTTCGGGCGAGCCGATTTCCGTCACGCGCACGCCGTAATAACCGTCAATGACGACGACTTCGCCGCGTGCGAACGGGTAATTATTCACCAAAAGCTCGACCGGATCGTCAACTGTCCGGTTCAGTTCAATCATCGAGCCGACGCTGAAACGCACAACTTCGCAGAGCGGAATTTCCGTTTTTCCGAAACGCACCGTAACGTTCATTTCGACATCGAGCAGACGTTCGATATTTTTACCTGATTTGTTTTCTTGCATCATAATTGCACTTTTCTTAAGCGGCGGCTTTTGATAAACCGTGCTCGTTCGCTTCGGTCAACTGCACGACCATTTTCCCGTCGAGCGCGGCAAGCCTGCCGGTAAATTTTACCGAATCTGCGATACAGACATTGACGGTTTTTTCAATGCTGTGATTGGTTCGCAGCACGTCGCCAACCGACAGAGCCATCAAATCCGAAACGGCGACCTGCATTTTTCCGAGTTCCGCCGTCACCGGAAAACACGCGACCGAAACGGTTTTCAGCAGCGCGGCGGTCGCTTCCGGCGCGGTCAAACTGTCGGTCGCATACGAAGTCTGGTTAAAATTCTTTATCACCGTCTCCAACATCACGACCGGCAGACAAACGCTTATCAAACCTTTCGCGTCGCCGATTTGAACCTGATAGACGATGGTCGCTACAATCTCGCTCGGCGCGACGATTTGAATCAGTTGCGGACGGGTTTCGCGCCCGATGATTTCGGCTTCAAATTCGACGACTGTTTTCCAGACTTCGCCGTAACAATCGGTAATGATTGCCAAAAATCCTTCCAAAACTTTTAATTCCAAATCGGTCGCGGCTCTCGGCTCGCTCACTTCCTGACCTTCGCCGCCGAGCATCCGGTCAATCACCGGAAAAGCGATTGACGAATTCATTTCAATAGCAAACAGCCCGCGCAAAGATTTGGCGGCGACGGTAAAAATCGTCGTCGGGTCGGACAAACCGCGCAGATAATCCGCGTAAGATTGCTGTTCGACCGAAATTAAATTTACTTCCGACATCGCGCGTAGAAAAAGCGGCAGACTCGACGAAAGGCTGTGGGCGAACGAATCGTGCAGCAGATAGAGCGAGCGCACCTGCTCTTTCGATAAACGGTCGGGACGGCGAAAATTATACGGAATAATTTTGCGCCGCCGGTCGCGCTCTTGCGCCGCATCGTCCGCCGGAGTTTCGGGCAGCAGCACTGACATTTCTTCTTCGGTTAAAAGTTCTTCGTTCGGCTTCATTGTTATTTCGGCAAACTTACTTGCAGACGCTTTACGGCTTGCGTCCGCAGTTGTGAAACGCGCGATTCGGTCACGCCCAGAACCTCGCCGATTTCCTTCATCGTTAATTCTTCCAGGTAGTAAAGCGCGACGACCTGACGCTCGCGTTCGGGCAAATTGTCAACGGCGCGGGCGAGCAGTCGGCGATGTTCCGTTCCCTCGATATTTTCCAGCGGAGAAAGCGACGTATCAGAAACTAAATCGGCGATGCTCAACCCGGTTTCTTCGTCGCGATCGTCCAGATTCGCCATTCGCAGACCGCGCAATTCCTGCTGCGTTTCGCGCAGTTCGGCGACGGAAATTTTCATTTGCGCGGCGACTTCCGTTTCGGTAGCGCGGCGGTTATTTTCCTGTTCGAGCCGCGCGGAAACCGTTTGCATCTCGCGGGCGCGTCGGCGCGTCGTTCTGGATGCCCAATCGAGCGAGCGCAGATTATCGAGAATTGCGCCGCGCACACGCAGTTCGGCGAAAGTCGTGAACGCCACGCCGCGCGAAGCATCGAACCGCTCAACCGCGTCAATCAAGCCGATAACGCCTGCGCCGTAAAGGTCGTCGCGCTCAACCGTCGGCGGCAGTTTCGCCGCCATTCGGTCGGCGATATATTTAACTTTCGGCAGATGAGTCATTATCAAATTTTCCCGCACGTCAGCCTGCGCGTAAGCGTCGGCAGCGTAGCTTTTAGACTTTTGATAAATCGTCGGTGATGTGTGCTGAAGCATTTTCGGTGAAATTAGAGGTTCTTAAAATTTAATCGTTTTCAATTAATTTTTCGCCAGCATATCCCAGAAAGATTGAACTTTTGAAGCGTCTGAGGCGTGCCGGTCTTGCTTATGAAGCTGTTTGGCAATCAAGCGAATCGCTCGGCTCGCGGAAGATTCGGGCGCGTATCTGACCACCGGCATTTGCTCGCGAACGGCTTCCTGCAATTGCGAATCGTGTGGAACCATTCCCAAAAATTCTATCCGCTGTTTCAGGAAACCGCGCACGGCGGTATTCAGAGATTGAAAAACCTGTTCCGCGTCGCCGATGCCGACGATGTTGTTGACGACAATCGAAATCGGCTTGGCGGGCGAATAACGCAAAATAACTTTGATGGTCGCGTAAGCATCAACTATCGAAGTCGGTTCGGGCGTGACGATGACCAGAACTTCCGAGGCGGAAGACAGAATACTCGAAACATTTTCGGAAATTCCGGCAGCCGTATCAATTAACATAAAATCGAGTGCGTCTTCCATCTCGCGCACCTGCGCAAAAATGTGCGGGCGAGCGGCGAGCGTAAAATTCGCCAATTCCTCAATGCCGCTTCCGCCGGGAATCAGCTCGACGTTTTCGGACAGAGCGACGATTATTTCATTCAATTTTTTGCTGCCGGCGACGACGTGACCGAGATGAAACTTCGGCGAAACGCCGCACAGTAAATCAATGTTTGCCAATCCGAAGTCGGCATCGAGCAGTCCGACACGATTGCCGAGCGAGCCTAGTTCGAGCGCGAGATTAACCGACAGATTCGATTTTCCAACGCCGCCTTTGCCGCCGGTAACAGCGAGGCAGCGTCTCGGTCTGGAGTTTTTCGCTTTCCCGTTAATCAGTTTGTCGGGCGAGGCGGTCGCAATCATCGTTCGCAATGTGGCGGCTTGGTCGTTCATTTTATTTTCGTCTGAAAAATTTAGGGCGTGCGTAAAAATTGTTGTGATTTTATGTCTTTATGCCGAAAATGCGATTGGTAAAAGTTTCCGCCGTTGCAGCCTGCAAATCTTCAGGAACGCGCTGTCCGGTGCAGAAATAGGCGAGCGGTAAATTACTTCCGGCAATCGTTTCGATGACCGCGCCCGGTCGCATCGTTTCGTCCATTTTCGTCAGAGCCAGACAGTCCGCGCCATACATTTCAAATTTTTTGATTGCGGCGGTCGCATCAACCGGATGCGTCGTCGCCTGAACCGCCAGACATTTGCGGATGTCTTTGCGCTGCTGCAAATAATCGGAAAGTTCGTATTGGTCGGCTAAATCGTGCGGGCTTCTGCCGGTTGTATCAATCAAAACAGTCGCTTCGCCGGGCAATCGCCGCAAAATCGCGTTGAGTTCAAACACCGAACGGGCGACGTGACAGCCTGCGCCGATTATTAGGGCGTAGGTTTTCAATTGTTCGACGGCGGCGATGCGGTAAGTGTCGAGCGTGACCAATTCGACGCGGCGTTGCTGATAAAGCGCGACGCGGGCAGCGAGCTTGGCAGCGGTGGTCGTTTTGCCGACTCCGGTCGCGCCGACGATTGCCAGAGTGACCGGTTCGTCGCGTTGTAGAATATCCGGCTCAAACTTAATCAGCGACGACATCGCCAACTGCAAAGTCGTGCGCGGCATTTCATTGATGTCAACCGGATTGTTTATGTAATGGGGCATTGCGTCCGCGATGAATTTGCGGGCTAAACCTGCTGAAATTCCGGTCGCCGTTAATTCGTCGTAGACGTTGCTAAAAGGCGGCTCGAAAACATCGCCGCTGTTGATCGAGTCAGCGTCGCCGTGCCTCGAATGCGCGCTGTGCCGGTTGGTGAATGCGCTGAGAGAAAACTTGACCTCGCGCATTTCGGCGCGCAAAAGATCAAGCTCACGGCTGGAAATCGTCGCGGGCGTGTCTTCGGCGGCGACGCTGGCGGCGAAAGTATTTTGTTCGGGCGAAAACGATCTGGCTGTTTCTTTTCTAGGATGAACGAAACGCGGCGCTTCAGAGTTGATTTCGACGGGTTCGATTTTTCTTTGCTCCGCGTCCGGGAAATCCGCTGCGACATCTCTTTCAAATTCGTTCGACGCTGAGGCGCGGGCAGACAGCGCGGACATCAGGGTTTCTTTTCTGTCGCTGTTTTCCTGTTGGGAAAATTCCGGCGCGGCGGGCGCGTCTTCGGTCAGATTAAGAATTTGATGCGACGGAAATGCCGTGTCCACCCGGTTTTTAACCGTCGGTTCGGCAGCGGGCGCGGCGGCACTGACTTCGATCTGCATACTTGACCCGAAACCCAAAACTCCGCCCGCGCGAACCTGTTTGGTTTCTAGCACAAAAGCGTCTTCGCCCAAATCCTGCTTAATCATTTCGAGAGCTTCGCGGGTCGTCGCCGCGCGATACTTTTTTACATTCATCATAATTTCGTCGTCTGCCATTTTGAGTTTTAGGTTAGCCGACCGTTCCCATTGAAACGAGCCGGACGTTCGAGGCGACTTCGCCGTGAGCAATCACGACCAACTCTGGCAAGAATCGTTCCGTAAGTTTTCTGAGGTGCGGGCGCACCATTGACGAGCATAAAACTATCGGCTGCGACATCACCGCCGCGCGGCAGGCGGTTTCGATTTTCTCCAGTAACTGCTTGCCGAATTCCGGTTCAATGACCTGATGCGACGTGCCGCCGAACAGTCCGAGCCGTTCGGCAAGCTGCGTTTCAAGGCGCGGGTCGAGCGTCAAAACCGTCAGTTCGCCGCTTTCATTTGCCAGACTGCCGGAGATTGTTCGAGCGAGCGCGACGCGGGCGGCTTCTGTCAAAGCATTGACATCGCGCGTCACGACACCGACATCAGTCACGGCTTCGAGAATCGTCGCCAAATCCCGAATCGGAACTCGTTCACGAAGCAGATTTTGCAGAACGCGCTGAACTTCGCCCAAGGATAAAACTTTCGGCGACGCTTCTTCGACGGTTTTCGGATGCGTTTCGGCGAGCGTGTCGAGCAGTGTGCGCGTTTCCTGTCTGCCGAGAAGTTCGTGCGCGTGAGTTTTAATAATTTCAGCCAGATGCGTGCAGACAACGGTCGTCGGGTCAACGACCGTATAACCGGCGGCGACGGCGCGGTCACGGTCTTCGTTGCGGCGAATCCAGACAGCGGGCATTCCGAAAGCCGGGTCGGTAGTTTCAACGCCCGCCATTTTTTCGCGGACAACGCCCGGATCAATTGCCAGATAACCTTCGGGATGAATTTCGCCGTGCGCGATTTTTTCGCCTTTGAGCAAAATCGCATACTCGCGCGGCGGAAGCTGCAGATTGTCGGTGACGTGAACCGAAGGCACGATGATTCCCATCTCGATTGCCGCCTGACGGCGAATTTCGCGGATGCGATTCAAGAACGAATCGTCGGCGCTGACCAATCCGATCAAGCCGTAGCCGACTTCCAAAGCCAGCGAATCAACCTTGAGCAGACTCTCCATTTTCTCGGGCAGTTTGGCTGTTTCGCCTTGCTGCTGCGCCTGGCTTTCCGCTTCGGATTCGAGAGCGGCGTTTTTTGCCGAATGCATTGACAAATATGCGACTGCACCGGTTATCAGTGCCAAAGATACAAAAGCGAAATGCGGCATTCCGGGCAGAATTCCAAGAAAAAACAAAACGGCGGCGGTGATAAATAACGGTCGCGGATTTAACAAAAGCTGACCGCTCATTTCCGCGCCCATACTCGTATCGGTCGCCGAGCGCGTGGTGATAATCGCCGCCGCCACTGAAACGAATAACGACGGCACAGCCGCCGCCACGCCGTCGCCGATGGTCAGAATCGTGTAGTTTTTCAAAGCGTCGGCGAGCGGTAATCCGTGCTGCAAAACGCCGATTGCAAAACCGGCGCAAATATTGACGGCGACGATGATTATCGAAGCGACGGCATCGCGCTGCGTAAAGCGAATCGCGCCGTCCATCGCGCCGTGAAATTCCGCCGCCTGGCTGATGTCTTCGCGTCTGCGTTTCGCCTCGTTTTCATCAATAATTCCGGCGGCTAAATCCGCGTCAACCGCCATCTGTTTGCCGGGCATCGCGTCTAAAGTAAAACGCGCCGTGACTTCGGAAGTTCGCACCGCGCCGTGGTTGACGACCAGAAACTGGATAACCAAAAGTATCAGAAAAATCACTACGCCGACGACGTAATTGCCGCCGATGACGAACTCGCCGAACGCCTTGATAACCGAACCGGCAGCCGCCGCGCCCGAATTTCCGTCGGTCAAAATCAGACGCGAAGTAGCGAGATTTAATGCCAGCCGGAAGAGCGTCGTTAAAAGCAGAATGTTCGGGAATGATGTGAACTTTACCGGCTCAAGCGTATACATCGAAACGAGCAGCACGATGACCGACATCATCAAATTCAGGCTGATTAAAATGTCAATCAGGAACGACGGAAGCGGCACAAGCAGAACGAGCAGAATCACGACCGCTGCAATCGGAACGGTTAAATGTGAATAGTTATCGGCTTGATTTAGAATTCGTTGAATCGGCGGATTTTTCATTAAAATTTGTCTGGCGGAGTTGGGGTTGAACTGTGCGGAAAATACTCCGATCCTGACTTAGAGCAAATTTAATGCCGCAGAAACAAACCCGCTCATTAAAGTTCGGCGATGTCCTGCCGGTAATTTTCGCGGCTGTCCTTCGTCTACAAGATGCCGGTTAAAAATCAGTCGTTAAAAATCCTTTTTCCAATATAATCTCAAAACCGCCGGGAATTTCTTGAACTCAAAAACACTGTGGGCGAAAAAAAACTTGATGAAACCGTCAGCGACCGCCGCGCTGCTGATTTTCGTCAATTTTATAACCGTGCGTCGGCGTGATTCGGTTCAGACAATCGCCGCGCAGGAATCGGCATTTGATAAAATCTGAAAATGTTTTAATGCCTCAAAGAAGCTGTTTGAAAAACCCCAGAAAAACCGGCGCGCGGGACGAT